>CALVMF010000032.1 GCA_944342125.1 uncultured Bacilli bacterium
GTTGCTATTCAAGAACAAAGCCAATATTCAGCTACTCAATCACAAGCTGCTGAAAATAGATATTGGGATGTTGGAAAAGTTATTGGTGGAGCTATGTTAAGAGGTCTTCCAGAAGAATATCCAACTTGGAAAGAATATCTTGAGTTCCAATGCGGTCAACTTAGAAAAGCTGCTGTTTAATAGTTGATACTATAATTTTAGGAAGGTAGATTACTACCTTCCTAAAATCAAATTAATGAGGGTAGAAATATGGTAGATAAAGATAATAACAGCGTTTCTTCGAGTAACCTAAACACCAATGAGATTACTCAAGGAAATATTGTATTAAACAAAAGCGTCGAGCCGATGTCTAAACAAAAATTCTACGCCCTAACTGCATTTGATGCATTAAAGAAAGTAGTATTATGGGTTGTTGATTTAGTTTTTTCTGTATTTCTTTCAATTTGGAATTTTATTAAAATCATTGGTCGTGGTATCTATCAAGCGACTATTGGCACATTTAATTTCTTTAAAAAGAAATATCATCAGTTTAAATTTAATGATTTAGCCGGCAAATTGTCGTTTTTTATTTTTGGTGCGTCCAGTTTTAAAAACAAACAATATGCTAATGGTGTTTTGTTTTTAGCTTTTGAAATTGGCTATATACTATTCATGATTCTTGGTGGAGGATACAACCTTTACATGTTAGGAACATTGGGTGTTGTTCAATCAGGACCAGATCCTGATTGTACTGATATGTTCTGCGATTACGTTAATGGCGATAACTCCATTATGATTCTTATTTATGGTCTTTTAACTTTCTTATCGTTATTTGTATTTGTTTATATCTGGAATAGATCTATAACAAGCGGATATAACAATTTTAGAATCAACCATTTCATGAAATTTAAATCTGTGTTTGATGAAAATGTTGAAATGTCTAAGAAAATTGATGATAGTGCAAAAGATGCTGTTTATGGTGGAAAGGGCTATTTTGCTTTTAGAAAAGAATTTAAAGACAGCTATTTAACTTATAGCGAAAAAATACCAACTTATGATGACCCAAAAGAGAATTTGATTCATCATGGTATGTGTAAAGTTGTATGTCGTGAATCAATTACTTATTCTTTCTTTGCTTTCAAAGAAATTAAGAAAAACGAAGAAAAGTTAAAGAATTTGGAAGAAAAATTTGAAAAAGCTAAGCTTGTTCGAGAGAAGAAAAGAGAAAGTATCGATTTAAATAACGAAAAAACTGTTCAATTCTTTGACAGCAATACAAAAAGTATTTTAGCTAGACATAATTTAAGAATTAAAAAGCAAAAAAATAAACTTTTTGAGTTAACTAAGAAACATTCTGATTATTCATCAAAAGAAGGCGTTTTGAACGCTTCTATGTATGAAAAATATAATGATTTCTATAAAGTAAGACAAGAAATGCGTAATAAAATCTTATTTTACGAACATTATAGTGATATATGTGATAGATTCGATTCTTTAAAAGATGATTATCAAACTGTTAATGAAAATAACGCAAAAATAAAAGAAGAACTTTTAAAAGAAAGAGATCAAAAGATCGCTGCTATTAATGAAAAATTTGATAAGATTGTCGCTCATAAAACTGAGCTTCTTAATCAATTAAAAGAAATTAATAACCAAAAAATGGCTGAAATAAAAGCTTGTGGAAAAGACCCAGCCAAAATTAATGAGATTGAGGATAGATATTTTACAAGAATTTCTCAACTTTCAGGTCAAATCCATGGCTTGCCAGATGACAAGGCAATTAAAGCTATGCGCAAGGAAGAGCTAAACGAAGTTAAACATGCTTGCGCTAGAGATAGAAAATATCTAAAAACTAATTTTACATCGCTATCTTATTCTAAAGAAGAAACGATAAACTATCTTTTACTTGAATTTAAACTTGATCATCAATTCGCTATTAAAGCTATGAAAGATGTTCTTATTGTTGAAAAGGGCGCAGAACCTAGACATTTAAGTAAAGATGAAGTAGAAGAAAGACTAAGCGAATTAAAAGGAAGTCTTAGTGATTACGAAGAAGAACACCAAGACAAATTTGTCGGAAGACCAAAATCATTCAAGGAACAAATTAATTCCTTAAAGAATGAAAACTTCCACGTAACAATATTAAGTTTACCTGTATTAGGTGTTGTAATGTTTACGATTTTGCCATTAATGTTCTCAATATTAATTGCATTCACCAACTATTCCTTAGGACATCAACCACCAACACAATTATTTACTTGGTACGGATTTGAGAATTTTATAACTTTATTTGCTGCACCAGCAGATTCAATTTATTCATCACTTCCAGGTGTTCTTATGAGTACACTCGGATGGACGATATGTTGGACTATCTTTGCAACATTTACAAACTATTTCTTAGGTATTATATTAGCCTTACTCATTAACAAGAAAGGTATTAGATTAAAGAAACTTTGGAGAACAATATTCATTATGACTATTGCTGTTCCACAATTTATTACCTTAATGACTATAGGTATCTTACTTAAGGATAGTGGTGCTGTTGGAGAATGGTGGACACAAACCTTTGGTACACAATTAGGATTTGCTACTGATCCAACAAACGGAGCATTAATTACTAAAATAATTATTATCGTTGTTAATATTTGGATTGGTATTCCTTATACAATGCTTTCAACAACAGGTATCTTATTAAATATTCCTAATGATTTATATGAATCTGCAAAAGTTGATGGCGCAGGTACTGTAACTCAATTTATGAAAATTACTTTACCTTACATCTTCTTTGTAACTGGACCTCATTTAATTACAACCTTTGTTGGCAACGTCAATAACTTCAATGTTATATTCTTCTTAAGTGGCGGTGGTCCTAATATGGTTGGCTCCGCTCTTACAATAGGACATACTGATTTATTGATTACTTTCTTGTATAAGATGATTACGTCTGCTAACAATCCACAATTTGGTATTGCTAGTACGGTTGGTATTGTTATATTCGTTATTTGTGCATTCTTCTCAATTATCATGTATAACAAAACTGGTGCGGTTCAATCGGAGGATCAGTTCCAATGAGTTCATTAAAAGCAAGAAGAATTGTCAGCAATTCTATAATTTATATCTTATTAATCGTTTTAAGTATTATTTGGCTAGCACCAATTGTGTGGTTAGTCCTTCAATCGTTCTCTGGAGAAGGTATAGCTTCTAGAGCTAGATTTTATCCAAAAGAATGGACAATAGACAATTATAGATTGTTATTTACTCCAGCTAGTGAAAATGGTGGACCACTTGATGGAATGTTCCCAACTTGGTTCTTAAATACATTAATTGTTGCATTGTGTACTTGTATTATTTCAACTCTATTTGTTTTATTTACATCTTACGCATTGTCAAGATTCAGATTTAAGGCAAGAGGAATCTTCATGAAAGTTAACCTTGTCTTAGGTATGTTCCCAGGTTTCTTATCAATGATTATTATGTATTGGGTTATGAAAGAAATATTCCATTTACAAGGTAATTATTGGTCACTTGTGATTCTCTATAGTGCTGGTAGTGGTGCAGGTTTCTATATCTCAAAAGGCTTCTTTGATACAATTGCAAAATCTATCGATGAAGCGGCTATGATTGATGGAGCTACTAGAAATCAAATTTTCTGGAACATTATATTACCACTTGCAAAACCTATCGTAGTTTATACAATTTTAACTTCCTTCATGTCGCCATGGGGAGATTACATCACTTCAAGCTATATTATAGGTCTACAAAATCCAGATAACTGGACTGTTGCAATTGGTCTATATCAAATGATTTCTAATAATGAGTACATTATGGAATATTATACTCAATATGCAGCTGGTGCTATTTGTATAGCAATTCCTACAACACTCCTATTCATTTTCTTACAAAAGTATTATGTTTCGGGCGTTACTGGAGGCGCTGTAAAAGGCTAGGGTTTATATGAAAAAAGGTAAAATTATTTTATTAGCTTTACCTTTCTTATTAGTATCATGTCAAGGTGGCGATGAGCCACCTTTTGATGATAATGAGAATGGTGAGTTTGATGATGGTGGAATGTTTGATGATAATGAAGAAGAAAATGTTTATGTTCCTGAATTAAAGGATGATACATCTTCTAATTATGAATTTGAAAACGTTCAAAATGATGGCGGAACAACTTACGAAATCTTTGTTAGATCTTTTTATGATTCCGATGGAGATGGAATTGGAGATTTTAATGGAGTTAGCGAAAAATTAGATTACTTAAAAGATTTAGGAGTAACTAATATTTGGCTTATGCCTTTTAATGAATCTCCATCATATCATGGATATGATGTAGAAGATTATTATTCTGTTGAAAAAGATTATGGAACTTTAGAAGATTTCCTTAATCTAACATCTAAAGCTGAAGAACTTGGAATAAATATCTATATGGACTTAGTATTGAATCATTCTTCTTCGACTAATCCATGGTTTATTCAATCTTATGAAGACTATGTTTCTAACTATCAAGGAGAAGGTAGTAAAAAAGATTGGTATAACTGGAGTGAAAGTGGTGGCTCATATATGCACAATTACAAAAACAGCGGGTGCTACTATGAAGGAAATTTCAGTGCAGATATGCCAGATTTTAATCTAGACAATCCTGAAGTTAGAGATGAAATGGAAAATATTATCAAAACTTGGATTGAAAGAGGGGTAGATGGATTTAGATTAGATGCTGTTTTGTATTATTACGGAAGTTCAAACACCACAGCTAATAATGAGTTTATTACTTGGATAAAAAATACAGCTGAAAAATATAAAAAAGACACATATATTGTTGGCGAAGCTTGGGTATCCACTCAACAAGGCCTCACAGAATACTATAAATCCAAAGGTGATTCTTTCTTTAATTTCCCTTCATCATTAAACGGAAGCGGAAATGATACCATTAATAACGTAGTAAAAGGTTTCACTGATGCAAAACTCTTTAGTAAAAGTATTGAAAGCAAGGAAAAAGCACAAAAAGCATATAATCCAAACGGCAGAACCAGTTATTTTTTAGCAAATCATGACATGGATAGATCAAGTAATAATTTAACTGGAGATCTTGCAAAAGCTGCAGCTAGTTTGATGATTTTATTGCCTGGTAATCCATATTTATATTATGGCGAAGAGATTGGGCTAAAAGGAGTTAGAACTTCAGAAAGCACAGATGCTGAAAGACGTTTACCAATCATTTGGAGTAAAGATGATAAAAGTGGAGAATGTGATATTCCCGACATAAAGACTTTAGGAGCTAATTACAAAGTAGATCAGGTAGAAGATGGCGTATATGATCAATTAAATACACCATACTCACTTTTAAATCATTATAAAAAAGCAATAAATCTTAGAAACAAATATAGCTTTATTGAAAAAGCTAATTATTATGATTTAACTGAAAAAGTAAACCCTGAAGATGATAGTATTCTTATCTATAAACTTGAATATGGCGAAGATTCAATTATTGTCTGCCACAATTTCAATGATAAAGCTAGACAAGTTAAAATTGGAAATCTATCAAATGAAATTTTAGATGCAATAAACACAACGAGAAAAATACCAGAACTTGTTGATGGTGAATTATCTCTAGGTGGTTATTCAACTGTTATTTTAAAAAGTTAACTTATTGTTCTTGCTTATAAACTAGTGTATACAAATCAAAAAAGACGATATTTACTATTATTAAAAAAGAAAAAGATAATATTAAAAGGTCGTAAACTAGTGGGAATTGAGATAAAAACATCTCAATTCCTGAAGCAAGGCAGATTACATAGATTGCAAATGCAAGAACCAAAAGTAAAACTATATTTACAGCAATTAACAAAGCTTTATTAATCTTATGTTGTGAATTTTCGATAATTCCACGGAAGAATATACTGCCTTCTTTCATAGATCTAATTACTGCGTATATTTGAAAGCCATTAAAAACTAGCAAGACAATAAAACATAAAATTATAATTAAATTATCAGATTGATCATTTAATTGATTAGCAATCGAATAAATCATAAAAATTGAACAAATAATTGCAAAAACAAGGCTTATTGACAAGCCAACTACATAAAATATTCTATAAATTGATAATTTCATATCAAAATTATACTTGTTTTATAAAAATAAAAAAACTAAAAGAGAGGTTTATATGCGTTATATATTATATGGAAATATTTGGAAAAGATTAGGAGCAAGACTAATTGATTTTATATTATCTTTAGCTTTAACCTGTGCATTATTTTTTCCTCTCGTTTATCCTGCAACTTTCGATTCAGAAAAATACATTAATAATTTAGAAGAAATGGGTCAATTATATGATGAGTCTGGTCTTTATATAAAATCAAGCAAAGGAAATTTTACATCCATTGGCGCATTCACCGCTATTAATACAGTTGAAGAATTAACTAAAATGGATTTATATAGTGATGATGAAAAATTTTCCGATGTCAATTTAACTAAACAACTTTACGACTTTTATTTAAACAAATTTACTTTTTTTGGCGCTGAATATAACTTAACCGATGAAACTTTTAAAAGCCAAGTTATGCAAGTTGGTTCTGAAATATCAAATATAAAAGATTTAATAATAGATGGAGACAATTTCACTTATGTTTTGATTGATGATAATTTAGAGCTTACAACAGTCAATTACGTAAAAGATCAATTTTTAAATGCTGCTGATTTTGTAACTACATCAAAAAAAGTATCGACATTAAATAATGAAAACCAACAATTAATGTATAGTTCATTATGGTATATTATTCCATTATTTGTTGGCTTTAGTTTAATTTTTGATTTGCTTATCCCTTTTTTTTCAAAAGAAGGAAAATCGATTGGTAAATATATTTTTAAGCTTGGGATTCTTACAAAAGATGGTTATCAAATTAAAAAATATCAATTAATTTTTCGTTGGCTTGGATATTTAATTATTGAAATATTCCTTGGCATATTAACTTTCTGTGGTACGATGCTTATTTCCTACACAATGATGCTTTTCAATAAAAGGAAAAGAGTAATTCATGATTACATAGCTGGAACTATGGTTGTTGATACTAAAACGTTGATATATTTTAGAAGTGCTGAAGAAGAGCGCAGATTTTTAGAAAGAGTTGGAAACAAAACATATGAATAAAGAAGTTTTAATCGAAAAACCTTCGATGGGAAGCAGATTTTTATCTTATTTTTTAGATATTGTCGTTACAATACTTTCTTTTGTCATTTTATATTTTGCAGTATTATATGGTGTTTTTGGACTCGGACTTAATTATATTTCAAATAACAATTTAATTTCTGAAACAAGAGAAGAATATAATTTAAATATCCCTTACGATACAGATTACAAACCATATGAAAAAGTAATTAAAGAAATTTATTTTGATGACTTTGCAAAAGAAATTCAAAATGATTTTAATAAAGATGGAAGCAATTATTCAATCGAATATATCTACAATGTATTAGTTTTAAATCTTCCTGAAGAGCCAAACGCCAACACTTATTCAAATGGTTTATTTAAATATCAGCAAAACGAAGATGGTAGCTTCAATCTTAATGCAATTGGTGTTATAGAAAATGGCAGTGGTGAGTATTTTGAACGCAATTTAGCTGATTTATTCTATGGAACATATACTGATTTACCAAATTTAATAAGAAAATATGATGAAAGTTTTGATAATGCATTATACGAAAATGGTTTATACGAAATGATAAGTAGAGTTACTTCGCTTGCTATTTCAGTAATAGTTTTTTATGTTGTAATTCCATTACTAGATAAAAACGGATCAACTATTTTTGAAAATAAGTTCAAAATTGGCTATGTTAACAATCGAAATTATTTGCAAATAAAGAAGTGGAAAGTTCCTTTAAGAGCTTTGATTTGCTTCATCTTGCCACTGATTGGTATGATTTTTTATAACAACTATACCTTAGTAATTTTAATAATCTTTCCAATATTTTTAAATCCAGCCGCGATTTTATTAAACAAACGAAATGCTGATTTTTACGAATTAATATGTTCTACAAAAGCTTGCGATTTAGTTGCTAGTGAAATATTTAAAACAGAAGATGAATTAAAGGATTTTGAAAAACAACAAGAAGTTTCTGATGAAAACTATCTTGAAAATTTAAAGAATGCAGATTCTTTAAAAATAAAAAATAAAGGAGATAATCAAAATGTTTAGACGTAAATTTTTGTTTTGTTTTAGTCTGTTGGGTTTAACTTTAGGATCGCTTGTTGGATGCAGTTGCGAACCTGAGGATGTAATTGAAGATGATAATGACGATGATAACGATAATCAACCAGATAATGACAATGTTCCTTTTTCAGGCGAGTTGATGAAAGGTCCTCAATTAGAAGAAGGAGAATATGGAATTGCAATTCGTTATCAAAGAGAAGACTTAAACAGCTATTCAGATTGGAGACTATGGATTTGGGAAAATAATGGAGCTGAAGGTCAAGAATATACTTTTAATGAAGAACTTGATGATTTTGGTGCTGTTTGTTTCCTTCCTCTTTCTACATGGAGTGATCAAGTCTTAGAAAATGGTTTAGGCATTATTACCAAAAAAGCAGGTACTTGGGATGGTCAATCTAAAGACATGATTTTAAACTTTTCTGATTTTGAACCTGATGAAGATAGGTATTATAACGTCTTTATTCGCGAGGGAGAAGATACACTCTTTAACAACCCTGATTTTAAATTTTTAGATGAAATTAAATCCGCTGCGTTCTTGTCAGAAAATAGAATTAGAATCGAAGCGACAAATACAATTTCTAATGTAAAAATTTATAAAGATGATACTTTAATTTGTGATGAGAATGGTGAAGGTAAAAATTATTATAACTACGACTTTTCTGATACAGAGAAACCAGATGTTAAAGCTACTTATGAAGTAGAAATCACTTTTGAAGAAAGCGGAGAGACTTTAAAAGCGACGATATCTAAAAGAGGTCTTTATGATTCTGAAGCTTTTAACGAAGAATATTATTTTGATGGTGAATTAGGTGCTATTTATTCAAGAGACGAGACTACTTTTAGAGTTTGGTCACCTTTAAGTGAAAAAATTGAATTAAGAATTTATGAAAATGGTACTCCAACAAGCATAAATCCAGAAATTGGTTCGGATATCTATACTTCATATGAGATGAAACTTGGTGAAAAAGGTGTCTTTGAAACAACTATACAAGGTGATTTAGATGGTAAATACTATACTTATGTAGTTTCTAATTCTAAATATGAAAATAAAGAAATAGTAGACCCTTACGCAAAATCTACTGGTATTAATGGTTTAAGGGGCATGATTGTTGATTTTTCTAAAACAAATCCTGCAAACTGGAATGAAGTCGAAATGATTCCTTATAAGAGAACTGAACTAGTAATTTATGAAACACACGTTGCAGATGTTACAAGCAGTGAAACTTGGGGCGGAAATATAGAAAATTCTAAAAAATATGCAGGGCTCATTGAAAAAGGCACTACATTTGAAAAAGATGGCAAAACTGTTTCAACAGGATTTGATCATATTAAAAATCTTGGAGTTAATGCTATCCAATTATTGCCTATTTTCGACCAAGCAAATGATGAATTAAAAACAACTGATGATGCATTTAATTGGGGATATAATCCTTTAAATTATAATTCCTTGGATGGCATATATTCTTCAAATCCTTACGATGGATATACAAAAATTCGTGAATTTAAAGAAGTAGTTAAAGCGTTTAATGAAGCAGGCATCAATATTATTATGGATGTTGTATATAATCATGTTAATGCTGCAGAAGGGTCAAATTTTGATGTTTTAATGCCAGAATATTACTTTAGATACAATAGCGATGGAACTTATTCTAATGGAAGCGGCTGTGGAAACGAAACGGCTAGCGAAAATAAAATGATGCAAAAATTTATGATTGATTCCACAGAATTTTGGGCTTCAGAATATAAATTAGGCGGCTTTAGATTCGACTTAATGGGATTACATGATATAAAGACAATGAATACGCTTGTTGCTAATTTAAAGACAAACTATAGCGAAAATGTCTTTGTACATGGTGAACCATGGACAGCTGGTGGAACCATTTTGTCCTCTTTAGAACAAACTGCTCAATCAAATATTGCCTCCTATGAAGGCTTTGGAGCTTTTAACGATAAAATACGTGATTCGCTAATAAAAGGTGGCTTATCAGCTGCAGGTGATAAGGGTTGGGCAACTAACTTAACAAGCACTAGTAGTGTCGATTATTCGGAAGTTAAAAATGGAATTTTAGGTAAAACAGGCAGTTACACAAATGATCCACTTAAAGCTACTAATTATGTTACATGCCACGATAATTACACTTTATACGATAGAATTGTTGCTGCTTATAAGGATGCTGATGGAAGCACTAGTAATGTGCCTAACGATTTAGAAATATCGGAAATGGCAACTTTGGCAAATTCAATTGTTTTAACTTCCCAAGGAACATCCTTTATTCTTGCGGGAGAAGAAATGCTACGTACAAAAGAAGGCGATAGTAATTCATATGCTTCGGGATACAAAGTAAATGAAATCGACTATTCTAGATTGATTGACTTTGATGAATTAGCATCAAGTTATAAAAAAATGATAGAATTTAAAACTTCGTTTGGTGGCTTGCAATTTGATAATGCTGAAAACATAAAAACAAATGTTTCCTTTAATTCCGAAGATAATAAAGGAATAATTGATTACAGCATTAACTATGAAAACGATGAATACAGAATTATTCATGTTGCTCCATCTATCGATACAGCGGAAATCGATCTTGAAGGACAATATGATATCGTTTTAGAAACCAAAAAATCTGATTTAAAGAGCAATAAATTATCTTTAAGTGGATCAACGTCAATAGTCTTGAAGCGAAATGCAAATTTATGAAAACACTTTCATAAAATAAAATTTTGATATTAAAAAAACACGATAACCATCGTGTTTTTTTGTGCATTTTAATTTACATGAAAGCGTTTTCAAATGAAAATAATCGACATTTTTTGGCTTGATAAACGTACTATTTGACCTATACTTTATTGCGTTAGGAGGTCAGGAATTATGGAAATTTACGATTACTTAAATGGCAACTATCAAAACGAAGAAAGAAGTACATTTATTTGTCTCCCTTCCACTAATTTTGGCTATGGATATCCAACTTTCAATGCTGGCTTCATCTATATTCGAAACGAGGAAAGCGGAAATCAAGAAATCAGAAATTAATTAACATCGCAATCTTATTATTTAAAAAAATATTACATTTATACATTAAAAATTATTACTTTTTTAAGGAGTTACGTTATGAACAATACATATGAAAATTATTACAAAAACAATTCAACATTTATTTGCTTACCATCTTCAAACTTTGGATATGGCTATCCAATGTTTGACACTGGATTCATCTATATCGAAAATGAAGATGATGGTAATCAAGAAATAGTAAACGAAATTTAATAATATTAGGAAACATGATTGTTAAAATGTCGGCGTAGCGCCGACATTTTTTATAGGAAGAGTTGAAAATAAAAGAAATTAATTTTATTAACTTGGCTGTTTTAAAAAAGAAAGTTTAAATCTAACAAAAACATTATAGATTATGAGCGCTAATACGCCTGAAATCCCAGCTTGAACTAAATCATAACAAGAAGATAATAAAGCAACTGCTCCAGCTCCATCATCATAAATTAGATAATAAGGAATATAAGAAGCGACCATAAATAGTGGAGCAATAAAAAATGAAATATTTTTTAAATACTTTCTTTTTCTTAAAAAATAGAAAAGAAGTGAAAAGACAATGCCTTCTAATCCTTTAGCTAAAATAGTAAAAGGAATGCAATTCGCAAATCCTAAATATAAATCGCTTAAAGAAGCGCCAACTATTCCAGCTATAATTCCTACTTCTGGACCAAAATAAGCAGAAGCAAATAAAATAAGGGTATCGCTAAAATTAAAGTAACCTGCTCCACCTGCATAAGGAATAGCAACAAAAGCCGTTAAAACAAAGATTAAAGCTGAAAATAATGCGGTAAAAGTAATTTTTAAAATTACATTTCTATGTTTATTCATAAATTAAAGAAGTTTATCGATGTCATCGATTGTAAATAACTCAACACCTTTTTCTTTCAATAAACGAGCAGTATAACCTTGTCCAGGTATAAGTGTCCCATTGAATTTACCATTATATATTTTGTTTACTCCACAACTTGGTGATCTATCCATTAAAACTGCTTTTTTAACATGCATATAGTTAACTATGTTTATAACTTTATGAGCACCTTCGTTAAATTCATTGGTAACATCTTTTCCACTCTTTGAAACAACAAAAGGCTCTTGAATTTCGCTTGGTTCTCTTGGAATTTTTAAGCCACCAAAAGATTCAGGGCAAATTGGAACTATATTATATTTTTCTTTTAACTTTTCTATTCGAGGGTCATAGTTGTTTCCACCATTATATTTGGTATTATCTCCAAGTAAACACGCACTAACAATAATCGTTTCCATAGAACACCTCGCTTTCGACTAAACTATTATAGTTAGAATGAGCGTTACTTTCCATATTTTTATGCTCAAAAACTCTTCGTGAAAAATAAGACAAAACTATAACTCTAACAAACATAAATTTTTCACGATTAAAATAACAGTTAAGTGCGTGTTAATCTTAAAAATTAGATCAATTCCAATTATAATATCAAAGTATGAGTGAACTATTTTGTTATTTTGAAAAAGATGGAGTTAAATACGAGGTATTTTTAACAAGAAGCATTAAAGCGAGGAAAATTATTTTCACCTTTAAAAATGGTGCTCTATATGTAACCTATCCTAAACTTTTAAAAGTTAACAAAGCTACAATATTAAATGGAGTCAAAGAATATG
>CALVMF010000033.1 GCA_944342125.1 uncultured Bacilli bacterium
CAACAATTCTACTATGAGTTTTATCCCATGGATTAAAAGTGACACCTTTATGACCACTTGTTCCTGTTCCACCCATAGCTAGCTCATCAAGTGTAGATTTACCAATCAAAATTGCTCCTGCCTCGTTTAGTAATTTAATTACAGTTGCATCAAATAAAGGAATATAGCCATTTAAAACGTCACTACTAGCAGTTGTTTCATAACCTTTAGTTGAATAGTTATCCTTAGCAACATAAGGAATACCAAAAAAATAGTTATCTTTTGGGACAGGAAGTTTACTTAATTCAGTTGCTTTATTAATAGCATCTTCTTCGATAAGCATTTCAAAAGCATTATCTTTGTTTTCTTTAGCTCTTCTTAAGGCTTCTTTAGTTAATTCTAAAGGTGTCGTTTTACCTTCAAGTAAAGCTTCGTGAATTTCTCTAATAGTTAAATCTAAGTAATTCTTCATATTAACCAACCACCTTTGGAAGTTTGATTTGTCCATCTTTTACATCTTGAGCGTTCATTAAAACCTCTTCTTGAGTTAATGGTTTAATTGGCTCGTCTTCTCTAAGATAAGTAATAGTAACATCAAATGGGAAAGTCATAGGAGTGCATTCATCAACGCCTTCAATATTTCCAACTAATTTAAGTTGATGTAAAATTGCACCAAATTCGTGCAAAAGTGTATCGTATTCTTCATCTTTCATGTCAAAAAGCAAACGATGAGCAGCATCTATTAAAACATCTTTATTTACTTCTTTCATTGCTTATCTCCTCCTATCATATTCTTAAATTCATCTTCATTAATCACTTTAATACCTAACTTCATGGCTTTATCGTATTTACTTCCTGGATCAGAGCCACAAAGAACAAAGTCGGTTGCTTTAGATACACTGCTAACAACATGTGCACCTAAATCCTCTAATATTTTACTCGCTTCACTTCTAGTAAACGATACTAAAGAACCTGTTAAGACTACTTTTTTATCAAAGAAAGCATTCTCTTCATCAAATTTATTTGAGCCGAGATAAATTGTGTTAACGTTTTGCTCTTTAAGTTTATTTATAAGTTCGATATTATGTTCATCTTTAAAATAATTCACTATCGAATTAGCGACAACGTCTCCAACATCATTGATCTTAACTAAGTCATCAACGCTAGCATGCATTAAGTTATCAATAGTATCAAATCGCCTTGCAAGAGTTTTTGCCATTTTAGAACCAACTTCTTTTATTCCAAGCCCGAATAATAATCTTTCTAAACTATTCTTCTTGCTCTTTTCGATAGCATCAAGCAATTTATCGACCGATTTATTGCTCCATCCATCCATTGTGATTAACTTATCGCGATGTTTATAGATTTCATATATATCAGGAATCGTACGAATAATTCCTAAATCAAAGAACTCTTGAGTAACTTTTTCACCCATAGTTTCAATATCCATCGCATCCTTAGAAGCAAAATGAATTAAACTTTCAATGTTTCTTGATGGGCAAGACTTATTTAAGCAAAAATGCATTGCATCTATTTTCGTTAATGGCGAGCCACAAACTGGACAAGTTTCAATCATTGTAAATTCTTTTTGAGAACCATCACGCTCTTCTGGAATCGCTTTAACTACTTCAGGAATGATGTCACCAGCTTTTCTTAAAACAACTGTATCACCAACCATAAGTCCTTTATCTTTAATAAAATCTTCGTTATGAAGCGTCGCTCTTTGGACGAGTGAACCAGCAACTCTAACAGGTTCTAAAACAGCATTTGGAGTAATCTTTCCAGTTCTTCCGACTGTATAGATAATATCTAATAGTTTTGTTCTAACCTCTTTTGGAGGAAATTTATAAGCAACAGCCCATTTTGGTGTTTTAGCAGTATACCCGATTGTATCATAGTAAGAAAAATCATTAACTTTTAAAACGATTCCATCAATGTCGTAAGAAAGTGAATCACGTTTGTCAGTATATTCTGTTACATAAGCCAAGATTTCTTTAATCCCTTTAACAACTTTTGCTTCTGGATTTGTTTTAAAACCAAGCTCTTTTAACTTTAAAATCGCGTCAAAGTGCGTTTTTATTCCAAAATCTTGCGCATTAGTAAAATAGTACCACCACCCATCAAGCTTCCTGCTTTTAGCTATTCTACTATCAAGATTTCTTATTGATCCTGCCGCAGCATTTCTTGCATTTGCAAATAAAGGTTCGCCATTTTTCTCTCTTTCTTTGTTAAGCTCTTCAAGACTATTTTTAGGCATATATATCTCGCCACGAACCTCTACCCTTCCCATCAAAGGAATACGGGTTGGAATGTCAGGAATTGTTAAAACGTTAGTTGTAACATCTTCTCCAGTTGTTCCATCTCCTCTTGTCGCGGCATATTGTAGTTCTCCATCTTGATAAACTAGACTCATTGCTAAACCATCAATTTTCATTTCAGCAACATATTCAAGGTCTCTATCAACTTCTATATTCGTTTTTTTAACCCAATCAGTAAGTTCGTCTTCATTAAAAACATCAGCTAAAGAAAGCATTTGAACTTGGTGAGTAATTTTATTAAACCCTTTTAAGACAGTTCCGATTATTCTTTGAGTTGGTGAATTTCTAGTGATTAACTCAGGCCATTCTTTCTCAATCGCTTCAAGCTCTTCCATTTTTTGATCATAAACCTGGTCGCTAACGCTTGGATTATCATCGATATAGTATTCTCTAGCATATTTTTCAATAAGTTTAACTAGTTCATCGTGTTTTGCTTTTGCAACTAAAAAGTCCATAAGTTAACCTGCCTTTGACAAAGATTTGTGACTTCCTAAAAGTGTCTTTTTACCGAAATCATCAAAAATTACTTCAATTATATCATCCATTACTTTTACAACTTTTCCTCGACCAAAAACTGTGTGATTGCAAATGTCTCCAACCGACCAATGGATTCCATTTCCAGTATTAATTTCAACAACATTAGAACGTTGTTTATTAGATGCTTTGTAGATTCCAACACCTTTAGAGTTCTTACTTGGGTCGTAATAATATATATTTCTCCCTCTGCTTTGCGAATCTGACAAATTTCCAATGTCTACACCCATAAAGGTTAAACTTGGTAAGGTTATCCCAGCTTCTTTAATAAATCTAGAAGGCGTATTACCAGATTGCGAAGAATAAGAATAGTCTCTATTTAAAGTTATATAAAGCTGCTTTTTTGCCCTTGTAAAAGCAACATAGGCAAGTCTACGTTCTTCTTCTAAACCATCTCTTGTTCTTTCGTTAATTGCTCTAGCGTTTGGAAAAACTCCATCATTAAAGCCCATGACAAAAACATAGTCAAACTCTAAACCTTTAGCTGTGTGGATCGTCATTAAAGAAACATTATCAGCTCCACTAATTTCATCTTGAGAAGTCATCAATGTTACATTTTGTAAATATTCTTCAAAATTACTATCAGGGTTAGTTTTTAAATAATTACGGATATCATCAATTAAAGCTTGGACGTTTTCAATTTTGTCATCATCCTCTTCATTATTTTGTAGCTCGCGATAAAAATTTATATCTTTAAGAAATTGATCAAGAATCTCACTATAGGCTTCTAAGTTTACTAAAAGTTTATGAGAAACTTCGTCCATTTTGCTTATTAATTCCTTCATCGTATTAACGATATTAGGTCTTAATTCAGTTGTATGATTATCAATATCTCTTAAATATTGATACATAGATTGATTAGCATTTCTACTTTCTGTACGTAAAATTTCTAAGTTCTTATCACCAAAACCTCTTTTTGGATAATTACAAATTCTTTCAAAAGATACATCATCTTTATCATTTATAAAGAGTCTAAAATAAGCTAAAGCATCTTTGATTTCTTTACGACTATAAAACTTTAATCCTCCATATACTTGATATGGAATTCCTCTAGTTACCAGTGCATTTTCAATTTTAAGGGAAAGAAATGAAGAACGATATAAAATTGCAATATCAGAATATTTTAAGGCCTTGTTGGAATTCTTTAATGTCACAATAGTATTAGCAATGAAGTTGGCTTCACTTATCCCAGTATCTAAACATCTAATAACAATGTCACTACCATCGCCATTATGTGTGAAAAGATCTTTTTTAACTCTATCAACATTATGAGAAATAAGTTGATTGCTAGCTCTAAGTATCTTTGAAGTTGAACGATAGTTTTCATTAAGAATAATCGTTTCCATAGGAGAAAATACCTTATCGATATCAAGAATAATTCTTTGATTAGCTCCACGCCAAGTATAGATGGTTTGATCAGGGTCACCAACCACATAAACTGAAGTGTTTTCATTAGTTAAAAGTTTAAGAAGTTCAAATTGAAGGTCATTTGTATCTTGAAATTCATCAACTAAAATATGCTTAAATCGTGAAGCATAATGCGCTCTAATTTCAGGGAATGTCCTTAAAATTTTTATTGCATAAATCAATAAATCATCAAAATCTAGCGCAAAAGCCTCAGATTTTCTAAACTCATATTCCTTAAAAAATTCTAAAAGAGTTTTCTCTTTTGGGTTTGGACCAAGTTTAACATCGCTAGGCATTACTCCATACATTTTTTTATTAGAGATGTAACCAGCAGCTAATTTAATTATTTCATCAGTTTTCTTATAACCCTTTTCAGCACCAATCATTTTAATGAGTCTTAAGGTGTCATCATCATCATAAATTGTGTAATTTTTTGGATAACCTAAATTATCAATTTCCATTCTTAAAAACTTTGCGCAAAAAGAATGGAAGGTCGAAATAGTTAAACCAGTTAAGTTATAATTTGGCAAAAGTTGAGATGTTCTCTCTTTCATTTCCTTAGCGACTTTATTTGTAAAAGTGATTGCAACAATTTCATAAGGTCTAACATTAAGTTGCTCAATTAAATAAGCAATTCGATATGTTAAAACACGGGTTTTTCCACTACCCGCACCAGCAATAATTCGCAAATATTGTTTTTGTGAACTCACTGCTTCATATTGTTTTTCATTCAGTTCTTTCTTATAATCCATAGCCCAAAAAGTATATCATTTTTACCCTTTCAATTATAGTTTTATAGAAAAAATTTTAGCCCTAATTTTAGTATAAAAATTAAAAAGAGGAACCACATAAGTTACCTCTTTAAAGTAGAATCATTAGCCTTTTTAAAAGCTAGGCGATATCAGTAAAAATCGATACAACTAGATAAATTATGTAGATAAATAAAGCAACATCTACAAGAGTTAAAATTGTAAAAATAACAAAGTTTTTCTTCTTTTTTGAAAGTTCGAGATCCTTAGACTTTACTTTTTTCTCATTAGAAAGCTTAACCTTTCTATCTTCGCTTAAAAGTGATGGTTGCTCTTCAATTAAACTATCAGCAAATTCAACCGAAGTATCGTGTGGTTTACGATCTTCAGGTGTTACATAAATATCGCTATTTTGTCTTTCTTCATCAAGCATCATATTAATATTTTAAACTTCCTGGTGTTCTTGGGAAAGGTTGAACGTCACGAATATTTTGCATACCTGTGATATACATTAAAAGACGATCAAATCCAAGACCAAATCCACTATGAATGCAACCGCCATATTTCCTTAAATTGAGGTACCATTCTAAGCCTTTTTCGTTGCCAAGTTCTTTCATCTTAGCTTGAAGCTTAGCGTAATCTTCTTCTCTTTGAGATCCACCGACAATTTCACCTTCTTTTGGTACAAGTAAGTCGCAAGCTGCAACAGTTTTGTTGTCAGGATTTAACTTCATATAGAAAGCTTTAATTTCTTTAGGATAGTTAATTAAGAAAACAGGCCCTTTAACAATTTCTTCGGTAATGTATCTTTCGTGTTCACTATTTAGATCCATACCCCAGAAAATGTTATTGTTATCAAATTTGTGACCGTTTTCTACAGCTTTTTTAAGAAGCTCTATTGCTTCGGTGTATTCCATTCTGACAAATTTAGAAGCAATGACTGAATTTAGTTTATCGATAACACCCTTATCGATAAAGTTATTGAAGAATTGCATTTCATCTTTGCAGTTATCTAAGACATATTTAATGATGTATTTTAAGAAACTTTCAATTAAATCCATATCGTCATCTAAATCTGCAAAAGCAATTTCAGGCTCAATCATCCAAAATTCACTAGCGTGCCTATTTGTATTACTATTTTCAGCTCTAAAAGTTGGACCAAAAGTATAAACATCTCTAAAAGCCATCGCAAAAGATTCAACGTGTAATTGACCACTAACAGTTAAGCAAGCTGGGGCATTAAAGAAGGCTTCAGGATGTTTAAAATCATTTACAACATGAAAAACTTGTCCTGCTCCTTCAGCATCATTTGCAGTTATGATAGGAGTTTGAACATACATGAAACCTCTTTCTTGAAAGTATTTATGAATAGCATAAGCCAAGGTGTTTCTAACTCGATAAATAGCATTAAAAGTATTAGCACGTGGTCTTAAATAAGCAATATCTCTTAAAAATTCAAAACTATGCTTCTTCTTTTGAAGTGGATAATCTTCAGCACAATCTCCTAACAAAGAAATTTCGTCAACATGAATTTCAAAAGGTTGCTTCATCTCAGGAGTTAACACAAGTTTTCCTTTAACTTGTATAGAAGAGCCGTATTTAACCTTAGAAAATACATCAAAATTAGGATTTTCTTTGTCGTATACTAATTGAATATTTTTAAAATAGCTTCCATCATTAAATTCAATAAATCCGACAGAACCATTATTTCGATGCGACTTTACCCATCCTTCTAATGTAACTTTTTGATTATTTTCAAGTTTGCCATCATAAAAACTTAAAAATAATTTTCTTGCCGTTAAATCTCTAATTTGACTCATAAAACCCTCCGCTAATCAATTATAAACTAATTAAAATTTTTTAAAATCTTCTATTCTCCAACTTGGATCAACAGAAACTGTTAAAGGAGCAAAAATTCCTTCTCTATATAAATATTCCCCAACTTTACAAATCATAGCAGCGTTATCTGTTGTACACCAAATTGGTGGAATATTAACTTCAATATTGCTACCTTCAAATAGTTTAACTATCTCTTCTCTTAAATAGCTATTTGCACTAACTCCGCCAGCTAAAACAACTTCCTTAACATCATATTTTTCACTAGCCATCTTAACTCTTTCTAAAACCATACCAATCGCAACATCTTGGAAAGATTTAGCCATATCTTCAACAATTATCTCTTCCCCTTTTTGTTCAAGGTTATGTTTTAAGTTAATAACAGCAGTTTTTAACCCACTATAAGAGAAATTTAAACTCTTATCGTGCATTGGTGTAGGTAATTTATAAGTGTGTTTGCCGTTTTTTGCTAACTTGTCTATAGCAACTCCACCAGGATAAGGTAAACCAAGCACTCTTGCTACTTTATCATAGCTTTCTCCAATAGCGTCGTCTTTTGTTTCGCCAATAATCTCAAAATTTAAATGGCTTTTCATATAAACAAGCTCGGTGTTTCCACCACTTACTACAACTGCTAAAAGAGGAAATTTAAGAGGTTTGATGAATTCATTTGCGTAAATGTGACCAGTTAAATGATGAACAGGAATTAATGGTTTGTTGTAAATCAAAGCTAGTGTTTTAGCGGCTTGAACCCCAACGTGAAGTGCTCCAATTAAACCAGGACCACGAGTAAAAGCGATTGCATCGACTTCATCTAAAGTAATATTCGCTTCTTTTAAAGCTTGGTCTAATACACAACCTATATTCTCTAGATGCAATCTTGAAGCAATTTCAGGCATAACTCCACCATATTTTTGGTGAACTGCAATTTGAGAGGAAATCGCATTTGATAGTAATTTTCCGCCTTTAGTTACTGCAATTGCAGTTTCATCGCAACTGCTTTCAATTCCTAAAATAATCAGTTCTTTTTCCATATCATATCAGTCCTTTTACCATATAAATGGCATCTTCACCATCATCGTAATAATTCTTTTTAATGGTCACTTCATTAAACCCAAATTTTTTATAAAGTTTAATCGCAGCCACATTCGACTTTCTAACCTCTAAAGTATAAAATTCAACATCATTTTCTTTAAGTATAGATAAGCTAAATTCAAGTAATTTCCCTGCAAAACCTTTATTTCTTGACTTTTTTTCGATAGCAATTTTGTCAATTGTTGCGCTAGTGAATGTTATCCAGAAATCAATATAACCAACTACTCTACCTTCACTTTCTAAAACATAAAATTTTGAAACAGGGTTTTCAGATATTTCATAAAGTAAATCTGCTTTTTTAAAAGGATTAGAAAATGATTCGTTTTCTATCCTTTCTATTGAATCAATATCGTTACTACTTGCTAATCTTATAGTCATTTTCATCCTTAAGATAAGTGGCTTTGAGTGAAAGAATGTTATCTACTTTAAACCTGTCGCTTTTAAGCTTAAGCATATTTTCAAGAACATTGTTTCTTTCACTTAATAAATTAATATAAGAAGCATCGCCACAAATTACGTAATCTGGGTGTTCTTCTACATATTTTAAGACATCACCATTAGTTAAGACTTTATCTTCTTCAATAGCTTTATCTTGGTTATATACTCCAAAGTAGCTCCTATTACCTTTAGCATTTATTAAACATATAGAAGTTTTTTCATAATTCTCTAAAAGATTTAATGAAGAAAACGCATAAACAGGAATATTTAAACAATAAGCGTAAATTTTAGCAATAGTTAAAGCAATTCTTACTCCAGTATAACTTCCAGGACCTTTAGCGACTAGTATTTCTCCAATATCTTTAGGGTTAATATTGTGTTTTTTAAATAACTTATCAATTTCAGGAATCATTAATTCGCTTTGTCTTTGCCAAGCTTCATAAGAAACCTCTTCAATCATTTTTCCATCTTGCGCTAAACCAACACCAAGCATAGTATTAGCGCTATCAAGCAATAAACTAAGCACTTCTTTTTCCTCCAATTGATTCCATCAAAGCATAATATTTAGGACTAAGAGATGAGAAAATAAGTTGTCTTTTATTGTCTCCTAAGGAATGAATTTCTATGTTCATCGAACTAAAAGGTATCATTTCTTCGATGAATTGAGGCCATTCAATAATAGCAACGCCATTTCCTTCGATGACTTCTTCTAGACCAATATTTTTCCCTTCATCGCTTACGTCTTCGAGTCTATATGCATCGATATGAAAAAGGTTGAGTTTGTCATTAAAATAACATTTTAAGATATTAAAAGTTGGCGAGTTGATTTCTTCTTCAATCCCAAGACCTTTTCCGATTCCTTTAGTAATAGTTGTTTTTCCAGCACCTAAATCGCCATTTAAAGTGATGACGCTTCCTGGGAATAAAAATTTTGAAATTTTCTTTCCAAGTTCAATAGTCTCTTCTTTGGAGTTTGTTTCAATCTCAATTGTCATTTCCATCACCTCTTTTAGTTTCATTTACAAATCGATCAAAATATTCTTTGATTTTGGCTTCATCAAAAGGGAATCTATTTTCTTCCATGTAATGTTTAACTTGTGATATGTTATAACGCAAAATCTGATCGATTTCTTCACTATAATTATATTTTTTTCGATGATATCCGTATTCTTTTACATCGATCAATCTAATATCATGATTTGGATAAAGCTTTAAATCTAAATCATAATCAATATATTTAATTTTTTTATCATCGATAACATATGGTGAAGCTAAATTAACATAATAAGTAATTCCAGCTTTTTTTAGCATTGCAATAACATTCCACCGATGTTTGGTGAAAAAAATCATAATTGCTGGCTCTTTTGTATACCAAATACGAAAATCATGTTCAATTACTTTGGTTTTTTTACTAGCAGCAACTATATAATCATCCGTTTGTTCAAGTATATAAACACTATCCCAAATGCGATGCATTCGTCCGTCGTGTTTATACCCTTGAATCTCAATCCACTTATTTTTAGACGAGGTCATAATCTTCTCCTTAAAAATAAAGTGAATTTATTCGATTGAGTCAAAAATAGCTAAAACTTTTTCAAAATCCTTTTCTGTTCTTCTAACTAAATTAAAATCAAATTCGTGATCAACAGGAATATTCATAAATTCATCGACATAGTCGATTCCAACGCTTGTTTTGCCAGGGCGAATCGAAACAATAACATCGATCAATGTTTTATCTATTTGTAACTTGCAAATCATTTTAATAACATCTTGTTTTAAAACTTTGCGCCACTCATCATCGTTTGTATAGATTGCATAGGTGTCGTTACCTTCGACTAATTTTAAATCTTCGACATCGTCAATTGGTCTAGATAGTTCGCCACCTTTAATTTGCATGATGATTCTTTTTCCTTCTTTGTTATAGGAATTTTCATAATCATAGAATTTACCTAAAAACATTGGAGAAAGTCTATTTTTGATTAAGATGTTTCCTGCTAAATCAGCAGAAACCAATAATTTATCCTTATACTTAACGCTAACTAAATTTCTACTTCTAGTATTTTTAAGGTCTTTATAAAAACGAGCATCGAAGAAAATTTCATCTTTTAATTGACCTTGTGGTTTATAGCTTAATTCTGTGAAATTTTCTCCTCCAAAAAGGTAATTATCGATTTCACTATATAATTTAGCGATATATTCCTCAGCTTGTTTTGATAAGCCGTTTCTTAAGTATCTATTTAAGAAGAAAACTGCAATTAAAACGACAACCATGATACCGATTGAAACATAAGTCATCCATTGATATGTTCCGCTTAAAGTTACCATAAGGATCAATGCAGCAACTAAAACTAACATTGTACAAATCGTAATAATTGTCCCAATTCTCTTTTGCTTTTTGCTAGCTTTAAAGTAAATATCTCTAGCTTCTTCAATACGCTTTTTGATATCTTCTTGATTTTCACTTAAAGGCGTCGCTTTAAGTTCTTCTTCCGCTTTACTGTTTTCTTCAATAGTCGTGGCAAGTTTAGTTGAGGCTTCTTCTTCAGCTTTTTTAGCCTCTTCTTCCTGCTTTAAGACTTCTTCCTTGTCATATTTCTTTAATGGCATAAAATAAACTCCTTTACATAGTTGAAATAATTCTACTATAAGTAAAGGAGTAATGTTATTAAAATAATTTTATTATTTTAAGGCAGTCCGAAATTTATTTGACTTTTAACATTTTAACCATTAAATCGCGCTCTTCTTCTAAAGCAAGTAGGTCTTCTTCTAATTTCTTTCTTTTTTTGATTTCAGCGCCTAGTTTAATAGTTTCAATATCTGTATCTTTACCAACATAAACACTTATAACTTTTTTGCCTTCACGCCTTTTTAAATAGCAATAAATATTGTCCTTGGCTTTAGTCGTTACAATTGATCCTTTAGGTAAAGATTCAATCTCTTCTTTTAAAATACCAATATATTTTTCAGTTTTTTCTAGCTCTCTAGTGATTAAGTTTTTGATTTTCATAGCTAGTTTTTAATATATCACTAGAATCATTCCATCGCTAACAGAAATTTCAGGTGTTAAACCGATGTATTCGTTATCGATGCCTAGAGGAACATCGTTTTTTAACTCATAATTATTTAATTCATATTTTAGGTTTTTAAGAGTAACACCCTTTGATTTTTCACTTATTGAAAACACAGAAACATAACCTTCGTTTCTTTTTGGTAAAGTAATTGATTCGTTCTTTAAAACTATATAAATTTTGCCATTATCAATAATTTTTCCTGCAAAACCTTTATTTTTTAAATAAATCAGAAGCGATAAATTAGCTAATGAATGCTCTAATCTATTTCCTAAAGCACCATAAATTATAAAAGATTTATACCCTCTTTTTATTCCTTCTTTTATGGCATCTAAAGAGTCGGTATCATCTTTAATAGGATTTAATTTTATTATTTCTACATCATTTGGAATCTGGTTTAAAGAATCAAAATCGCCAATTAATAAATCAACCTTTAAATTTAATTTTTGAGCATATTCATAGCCCTTATCGGCAGCGATTATAAAATCGCCTTCATTTATTTTGATATCTTTTTCCTTAAATTCGCCTCCAGCTATGATGATGCAGTTACTTTTCTTCACTTACTTCCTCTACTTCAACAACTTTTTTAACAGGGAAAATCTTGTTAATTAATAAAACTGGTTCAAGAAGAATAATCATAGTAGCAATCGAAACCCAAACTGCACCAGGAACATAAGTAGATTGATAGACAAAGTTTGGCCAGAAATCAAAGTTATATAAAAGAGCGCCATCGATCATGTGACCAAAATATCTAATTATCATAATTGGGATGCCAGCTAAAACAATAGCGATTGCTGAATAGATAAATTGCATTTTTCTATATTTGCTCTTATCTTCGATGTTTTTATAAAATCTTTTAGCAAAATTAAAGAAAGTTCCAA
>CALVMF010000034.1 GCA_944342125.1 uncultured Bacilli bacterium
TAATTCAAAAGAGTTAAATATTTTTTTATCAAAATTAAAGTAAAAAGTTCCAAGCAATAGACTATATGGGTTGTATTTGAAATCTATTAGATATGGCTCTGTAAAACTATGAATAAAATAGATAAATAAGATACAAAAGACAACTAAGTTTTTGCGTTTGATAGTTGTGCTTATAAGTGAAGAATAACCAAGCAACAATATAAAGGTTGCAACAACACCATAGTTAAAATATAAGAAAAGGTATGAGCAATCAACACCTGCATATTTACCATTTACTATTGTGATGAAATTTTCTCCAAAAATAGTTAACCCATACGTATTAAAAGCATCTAGCTGAAGCCTTAGTCTTGTTGATAATAGTCCATTTAAATAAATAGCAAAGCTGTTACCTATATCTAATAAATATGTTAAAAAGATGCTTCCGCCAAGCAATATA
This sequence comes from uncultured Bacilli bacterium, assembly GCA_944342125.1. GTDB lineage: Bacteria > Bacillota_I > Bacilli_A > RFN20 > CAG-826 > Onthovivens. The sequence continues at coordinate 437 of CALVMF010000034.1, forward strand.
AAAGGAAATAGAACGAAAAGCCGTTTGAAAATTCTAACATTAGTAATCTTCTTAAAAAATGTATCAAAAATCTTTAACTTACAAAGTAAAGCAATTAATATTGCAAAAAAAGTTAAAAGTAAGGATGCTCTTGCGTATGTTAATTTATAAACAATTATTGAGATAATTGCAAATAATAAAATCAAAAATATTGAAGTTTTGCGGCCTTTTAATCCAAAATACGCCATGAAAATAAAAAATATCATTGCTTGTGAAAGGGTCGATGCACCAAACCCTAGTGAATATCTAATTGAATCGCCCCTATAATATGTCAAATTAGGAAGAACGCCTATAGCCGCCATTAAAAAAACGAGCATAGTTGTAAAAGACATAGCAATTAAACTTGTTTTTAAAACGCTTTCAAAAGGACATTTACTTAAGCCAAACATAAAAGTAAATAGAACCATTATATGTAGATTTTTAGATGAAGCAAAAACCAATAATCCAAGTAAAAATAAAATGCCAAAAATTAGCTGGTTATATGACAATATGTTATTCCTAAAATAAATTTTCAATTCATTAAAAATTAGAATCATAAAAAATATTATAAATAGGCAATATTTTGCAACGCTTAAAATGCTGCTATTCATAATTAAAACAAGTTCAGAACTTAATAAAATTTCACAGAAAATATAAATACTAAAAATAGACAAGTACAAAATATTTACTGTCTTTGAGTTTAAAGTAGTTAAAACCTTTTTAAAATTTCTTTTTTCTAAATTTCCTAAGGACAAAATTAATACCTTTTTTAATTATATGTTGCTTTTCTGTAAAGACAACTTTTAGTTCTTTATAATTAATTTTATGAAAATCAACCCAAACATCTAATAATCTTTCAGATAAGTAACCAAAAACCCTTTGTTCAGATTTATCCCAATTACTAATATCAATTCTTTTTTCAACACGCGACAAAATATCAAAAAGCCAATTACAATAATCATTAAATAAATCTTTTTTCATTATAAACATATTAAAACGATGCCCTGATCTACTATTCATAACTTTTTTCAGTGAATTTCCGTATTCAGGATAAAACTCTTTGATTACATTATAAGTTTCTTCTAAACCTTCTTTATGATGGGCGTGCAAATATTGTTGCTCATTAGTTTCAATATAATATCTTCTTTTTTTAGGAAGAATTAAATCATATTTTCCTAGATATTTATATGCTTCATTTTTAGAAAGTATCTTAATTTTCTTGCTATTAACAACGAAAGAATCATCACCTTTAAAATATCTTCTATAGTGACATAATCCATAATAATCACTATCTTGATTTTTCCATGCCCAATATACAGCAGTTAATTCGCAATAAGAAAAATTTTTGTCTGCTATGTTATTTCCAACGTCATCTCTTTGAAAAGTAACATTTGGGTTGTCCTTTTTTCCTATATATATAGGAAGATAAAGATTTGATGTAGGAACTTCATATAATTTATGTGTGGCAACTAAAATAGCAATTGTCTTATCCATTTAGCCTCTCCTTCTTCTCTTAATTGGCATAATAATACCAGTTTCAGCATCAAAATGTCTCTTATGATTAAGGATACGAATATAGTCTTCATGTTGATTGAATTCATGATCGTAAGCTTTTAAAAATTCGTGGAAAGAAACATTATCAATAGTTACTCCTTCAGCCATTCCTTTAGATAAGACAGTTTTAATCGTCATAAGAATGATATAAAAATCTAAGGCAATTGAATATTCAGCAATGTAGTTTAAATCATATCTAAGCTTATCGTTAAAATCGGTGTGATACGTGCACTTCACTTGTTGTAAGCCTGTTAAACCAGCTTTTACATTATAACGATATTTATAGAATTCATTTTCTTTTATAAAATCTTTAACAAATTCAGGTCTTTCTGGACGTGGTCCAACAAAACTCATATCACCTTTTAAGATATTCAAAATTTGAGGAATTTCATCAAGTCTAGTAGCTCTTATAAATCTTCCAATTGGAGTGATACGGTCATCATGAGCTTTTGCAAGTTGAGCGCCGCCTATTTTTTCAGCGTCGACCTTCATCGATCTAAATTTAATAATTTTAAATTCTCTCATTCCTTTAGTTAAACGGATTTGAGTATAAAAGACCGGTCCACCATCATAAAGTTTGATAGCTAAAGGTATAATTAGCCATACTGGTGAAGATAAAATTAAAAAGACGACTGATATAAAAATATCCATTAGCCTTTTAACCGCTCCTTCAACAAGGTTAATTCCTAAAGGACGTTGCTCAAAAGAGAGCATATCACCGATATTACGGTCATTTAATGAAGTAATGATAATGTCAAAATAATTTGAGCAAAGATATAAATCTTTATTTAAACTTGAAGTGAAATAATACATAAGTCTTTGCTTTGTTTTATGAGTTAAAGTATTTAAAAGAATAATTTCGTTAACATTTTTAAACTTAGTGAATATTCTTTTACTCACTTGACCATCAATTTCATAAAAAATGTATCTTATTTTAAAGCGTGGATTTTTTTCGCTTAAAAGTTTTCTAGCAAGGTTTTCTGCATCATCTTTTGGTCCAACAATCAAAGCTATTTTTACATTTCGCTTATCAAGAATATAAAAAATAATTCTTGAAACGAGTAAACAAAATGAATAAAACCCGCTTGCGACAAGACTTAAATAAAGCCAATCGCTTCCTTTAATTGAAGCGCAAGCTTCCCAAACAAAGGAAGTAGCTAGATAAACAAAGAAAACAAAAAAAGCGCTTACGATGCTAGTTTGTAAAATCCCTTTTTGAATAGACACGTTTTTTGCTGCAAACTCTAAGAAAATGATAAGTAAAAAACAAATCAACCGTTCAATAATAAAATAGACATAACCTGGAAAACTAAAAATATAGCTATCTAGGTTAAATCCACTCATGATTGCCAAGGCAAAAGGAAAAGAAATAAATGCTAAAACGATACAGACAATTTTTTCCGCGTTTTGTAATCTTCTTCTTAAAGAATAGACGTCGTCAATGTATTGGTCATCGTCGTATAATTCTTTTTCTTTTTCATCTAAAGGAGCTCGAAGTTCGACTTCCTTTTTATTCTCGTTAGTAAAATTAGCCATAAATATCTCCTGACTTAATAATCATTATTGTATCTTTCTTACCTCATTAAGTAAACTTAATGAGTTTAAATAGAGTTATATTTCAATAGTTGCGACTACTTTTTTATCATTATCGTTAACTTCTATTTTAGAAATATTCTCGATATTACTGTCTTTTTTAACTTCGATTATAACTAAAGAATAATCGTAAAGTTGAGGCATATTTGCGAAAGTTTTTACTAATATCGTCTGAATTTTATCGCGATTAGCAGAGCTTTTGATGGCTTTTACTAGTCCGTTTTCTTTAAAAACATCTTCTACTTTAAGAGTTTTACTAACCTTTTCATTTTTAACATCGATTATATAAAAGTCTTGATAGCCATGAAGCTCATATTCAGCGTATAAATTTGGCATCGTGATAATAAACATCGTGATAAATGCGCATAGATAATCGTTAGTAAATAAGGTTGTTGATTCAAAAAAGCCATGGAAGATTTCAGCAAGGCTAAATATTAACATGAGCGCGATATAGCGCCACTTCTTTTTATCTTTAGCGACTTTAAAGCATTTATATAAAACAAGTAGATATAAAGCTAAAACAAAGGCGACCCAGATAACCCCGCCTTGAGCAATATATTCAAAATAAGCATTATGGAAATAATATCTAAACCCATCATATGTTCTAGGAACCATATAAACGATTCCATATCCAAAGCCAAATAAGAAATCATCTAAATTCATGTTAGGTAAGGTCTCTTCAATAAGATTAAATCTTTTATTAAATAAACTATCAAAAACTGCTTCAGTTAATTCTTTAAAAGAAAAATATCTTCCATCATTAAACTCAATGATAATGAAATCATATAAATATAAATCGATTAAAACTATTAATACTACGCTAACTATTAATATAGTTAAAATATAAAAACAAACCTTGCTCTTTTTATAGGATTTAAAGTAGATATATAAAATCACACCTAAATATAAGATGAGAGTAGAAAGCATTGATGCTCTACTTCCTGAATAGAAAATAAAAGGAGCAATTAATAAAGAAAGAAGAATTAAAGGATACTTATGATTTAAAAATCCGATCGCTATTAAAGCCATAACTGCAAAATAGCAAGTATGACCAAAAACATTGGTAATCGTAAAAAATGATTTAACAGCATTTTGCTTATCAAATATGTCTTCTATCCCTTGAAACATCGTATATTTATCTAATTCATAAATTAATGAATAGATGATTGCGCTTAAAGCAAATAGAACAATTAAAGTAAGAACTAAATTTATAAAAGGTTTAAAAGCTTTAATTGGTCTTAAAAGTTTAAAGTAAGCGTAAATTGTTAAAATTACTAAGTAAAAAGAAAGAATTGCCCATACTCTTTCTTCTACATTAGGATGAAGAAGAGAAGTCTCAACTTCATAATTTCCATAAGCGTGGCTGATATCTTTAGTAGCAATAATCACGCTCATATAAATAAATATGACAGCTAAAACAAAAATGAAACCAAAATGATTAAAGTTCATTTTAAGTAAGCCATTTCTTTTAGCAATAACAATTATCCAAATATATAAAAGCGTTATTAAAACTGGAATTAAAATGATAAGCCAAAGAGGCCAAACATAAGCTCCAGTTAACATATATTGAGGGAAGTTTCCTATATTAGCGCTTTGGAAGTTACCATATAAAAGAGAAGCGACAACCGCCACCCCTATAAGAAGCAAATACAAAAACCCCAATTTACGTTCACTTCTCCGTGTCATGGCTATAATTTTAAAACTTTGCTTAAAAATAGAAAAGATGAAAAAAGTGAAAGAAGCGAAATAATTGACAATATTTTTAAAGGAATATTTGTTCACTATCTTCATAAGAATATCTAAATATTTCCTCAAGTAACAAATTTGGTCATAGAAATTTTAGAAGGCGCTCAATAAAAAAGAGTGTCTTCTATATTGTTAAAGGCAATTTTCGTAAGTTTATTTTGCTGCCTTTTACATCGAAATAATTATTTATCTCTGCAAAAATTAACTTTTTTAAAATTTTTTGAAATAAATTTGCCACTTTTTGTGTCTATATTAGTGAAGGCGGAGAAAACTAGGCGATTTTTAACCTTATTTTGGAAGAGTTTTAAAAAATATTTGACTTTTGCGAAAAAAATATTGCATAGTAAAAATTTAAGTTTATAATTCTAAATTACGGTGGTGCTAATCGAAGAACGGTCGATTAGAAAAAAAGAAAGATAAACTATAAAAACACAATACTTAAATTTTGTGTTTAATTAGAGGATATTGTTTTGGTGGTTGACGATATCCTTAAACTAAAAATATTAACGGAAGTAATGCTACATTTATCATCTTCTACTATTCCTTCTAAAAATAGTTTAGGAAGAACAACGATAAATAAGCTATTGATTACTCCAAAATAATTATTAAACAAGATAGGCATAGATTCACAAAGACCATAAAAACATTCTGAAAGAGAAATCATTATAAAGATGGCGATAATGTTATATCTTTTAGTTTTTAAGCCTTTTTTAAAGATATAATAGGCAATGTATAAATAGATGCCTGAAATAAAGATGAAATAAGGAATTCCGCCTGTCATTAAAATTTCATAAAAGGAGTTATGATAGTAATAAACTCCATCATAACTTCTAGCTACAAGATAAGCTAGACCATAGCCAAAGCCAAAGATGTAATCTATTGGCAAATTGTTCTTTGACATATTAACTAAGAGCAAATAGCGATCTGACAAAAAAGTATTTGTTAACTTAGCAATCAAATTAACGAGTGTATAGCTTTCTCCGCCATTTGTTTCAAAAATAAATAATGGTTTTAAAGTGGCGTCGAAAATAATAGCTAAAATTATCATTAATAGAACTAAAGAATATACTTCAAAAGCAAACTTACTATAATGATAACTTCTAATGTAGGTATAAATTATATAAAAGATATAAACGAAGAATGTCGATATCATCGCTGCTCGACAACCGGAAAAGACAACAAAAGGTGTAAAAAAGAGAGCAAGCAAGATAAAGCAGTATTTTCTATATAAAAAAGAAAATAAAAATGATGCAAGCACACAAAAATACATTAAGTGTCCAAATGAATTACCAACATTAAAAAAAGAATTTATTAAATTAGCGTAGTTCTTTTCAGTTAGATAATCTAAAAACTTAAAGTCCTGATATTTTGCACTTTCGTTTATTAAAGAATAGATAATTGCTGAAAATCCATAAACTAATATTATTCCAAGGATGATAGCAAAAAAGCTTTTATATCCTTTAATTGGCTTAACAAGTTTTATAACTATATAAATAGTTAATAAAGATAAATAAAAGCTTAATATTGAATACACTTTATATTTTGTATTGGCAATTGACACTATATTTTGGTCGATAAAAGCATGTTCATAATCTTTAAAAGAGATTATGAAAATCATGTAAAGCAAGATTAAGAATAGTGTCCCGATAAAAACGAGATGGCTACGATTAAATTTAAAAATATTATTTTTATAAGCGATTAATAAAGAAACTATAAACGCACTTGTTATAGCAATAGGAACTAAAATTATAAAAGGATAATCGATAAGTTCGCTTAAAAAGGTATAGGAAGGATAACTACCAATATTTCCTTCAAGCAAATTCCCATAAAGCATTGAAGAAATAACTATCGCTGCTATTAAACTTAAATAAAGATAACTTAAAAACCCTTGAGAAGTTAAAACCTTTTTAAACATGCTAATAATTCTAGACAATAAGGTCTAATTATTCTACTTATTTTGTGTTTAAAAGATCAAATGAGTTAACTAAAACTGTGTTATAACGAAAAATCACTGCAAAAGTTAACTATTTTAAAAATAATTAGTCTTTTTTTGTAAAATCTATATCGATATGATCGACATCATTTTTAATCGATTTATGGACTTGAGAAATGATTTGTTCTTCTCTTTTCTCTCTTTTTAAGTAATCAAAAAGTTCAATTATATTTAAAGCTCCGCTAATTATAAAGAAGGTTCCTATTAAAATAGTAACAATTTCATTTGTTACATTATTAAAGATAAATAGAGCTAAACCAAGTATGGTATAAAGTATTCCTAAAACTAAAGTTATCCACCAGCTTGTGACCTTAAAAGTTTTTAACGTAACTGAATTAGATATTTTAGAAATGCCTCTAATTAAGAGGTAGATTGATAAAAAGGTAGAGACAAGATAGATTGAAGCTTCTTGTACCACTAATAACAAAATTCCAAGTAAAGTAGATAAAATTCCTTGAAAGATTAGCCATCCTGTCCCAAGAATCATTCTTTTAATAATTACCGCATAAAGTATTGTTAATGATCCGATTAAAATAAGAGCTATTCCACTTATGATTCCTAAAATTGAAGCAAAATTATCTTTAGAAAATAAAGCGAGTATTCCTAAAGTAATCAAAAGTAAGGAAGTTACTAAACTTAAACTTTTTCTTAACCAACTTTTCTTTTTCATATCTTTTAATACAAGTAAAAAGTTTAATTGATTGAGGAGCTTAAGCTCCTTCTTTCATACTTTTAGCGCTAACTTTAGTAATTAAACTTCTTGGGAAAAATCTTGTGATAAAAACTGTCAATTTGTTTTTAACGCCTGTTATTAAAAGCTTTTTGCCTCTTCTTGATGCTTTATAGGCTTTTTTTGCAACATCTTTTGCTTCAAGAGGTTTAAGCTTTTTAAAAGTATACTCATTATGAGCTAGTTTTACAAAATTAGATTTAAATGGGCCTGGGCATAAAGTTAAGACTTTTACTCCATATTTCTTTAATTCATACCCGATAGATTCACTTAAAAGCAATACATAACCTTTAGTTGCATGATACGTACACATATAAGGTCCACTCATAAAGCCAGCTATTGAAGAAACGTTGATGATATGCCCACTTTTATGCTTTGCCATTTCTTTACTAAAATAGTGACACAAATATAAAAGGGCGTTGCAATTTACTCCACTCATCTTAATTTGTTTTTCAATATCCATATTAATAAAGTCTTCTCTATCGCCAAATCCAGCACTATTTATTAAGCGAGTAACCACTATATCTTCTTTTGATATAGCAAATAAGAAGTCCTTAATATTATTCATATTAGATAAGTCAATCGCATAAAGTTTTATATCTATGTCTGGATATTTTTGATTCAATTCTTTTTTTAAGTCATCGAGTGCTAAAGCATTTTGATCAACGAGAATTAAATTTTCTTTATCCTTAGCATATAGATAAGCAAATTCTTTTCCTAATCCACTGGCTGAACCAGTTATTAATGTGTACTTCATTTTTATATTCTCCTCTTAATTTTTTTAAAAAACATAAGTTTTGCGCGATAAAGCTTTATAAATTATTGGTTTTTAAGTATAAACAGCCAATTATTAATTCCATAAAATATATTTCAAATTTTTTTAAGAGCATTTAAATTTGTTGCTCTTTCAAACTGAATGTATAAGTTTAAGGCTCATCATTTCTTAACTTGTTTCTTTCCTCTTCAGTCTGTAGTTTTACGTTAAGTTCATTAAGAGTCTTTCTTAAATCATTTTCATTTTTTATTTTTGAACGATCAAGCCTGTCCATAGCCATTTTTGATCAATACTCAACACTTTTCATAAGTTCTCCCCGTTAATTTCTATTCCTAATTATATCGAAATTACATAAGATTTTTATAGTACTTTAAAGCTTTCAATCAGTTTATCTCGTTCATGATGAAATATGCCACAAGTTTTAATAGGATTAAGAAAAAGAAAAACAATATAAGTTGAGTTAAATTCGCTACATTTTTCTAAAATCAAGTTTGTAAAATGAGCGATGGTCATCATACTTTCTTTACTTAAGCTGTTAAAACAATTCGTTGCTTTTTTGTGCAATACATAAAATATAGAAGCGAATATTTTATAAAACATTTTATGCACGCAGAAAATTTGCTTTAAAAAGAAAGATATGGTTATGGCTTAAATCACAAAAAGCAATTCGCTACATTTCTTTGAATATTTACAAAGAAAAAGTGTGACTGTTACGCAGTTTTATAAATTTAACTGTAAATGTTTGACTAGTTAAAGAAAAAAGAAATTAATTTTTTATGCAGCCTATCGGTATAACAAATACTCCGTCATCACGTTTATATCCATATTTAGCACCAGTTATAATTATTTTTAAATCAGGTAATCTAATTGGACACTGTTTTTCTTCCTTATTATGTTCTTTGATGAGTTCCTCAATTTTATTTAAATGTCTAGCTCCATCTTCTATTTCGTGAGTTCCAAGTTTAAACTCAATAAGGGCATACCTACCATCATTTAAGTGAAGTACGCAATCGACTTCTAAGCCGTATCTATCATGATAATAACTAACCGATCCATCAAATGATGATGAATAGATTTTTAGATCACGTAAGCAAAGAGATTCAAACAAAAAGCCTAATGTCTTAAAATCCGTATTAAAATACTCTGGTGATAATCCCATTGCCGCAACAGCAATTGACGGATCGATTAAATTACGCTTTTTAGTAGATCTTATCGAACTTTTGGAACGAATGGCGGGACACCAAGCATCGATATCTTCAATGATATAAAGCTTTTCAAAAGCTTGAATGTAAGAATCAAATGTTGGTACAGATACACTAAAGTTTGCATTTATATCTCCGAATATAGTTTTTGTTGTAGCTAGCGTGCAAATATTACGACTGTAAGATTGTAAAATTGCTTGAGCTAAACGAGGATTACGTTTTACTCCATCTATATTACTAACATCTATAGTGTAAGTTTGGTGCGATAAATCTTTAGCAACTTCTAATTGAGATCTTCTAGTTTGATTAATAAGAGCTTTAGGCCAACCGCCACGACAAATTGCAAAAATTAAATCATCTATATTTAAATCAGAAATGCATTCTTTAAAATTTTGTGGTTGATTAAATAAGTTAATTAGCGATACGCTTCCGTTAGATTCTTGACTTTCATATAAACTCATTGGATACATTTTAAGTTGACTAATACGCAATGTTCCCGTGTGGGGAGTTGAAATATCTTTTGAAGACGATCCAGTTAAAATATATAACCCGTTTTCCCCTAAATCATCAACAGATTTTCTAATCGCGCCCCAAAGCTTTGGAGCATCTTGCCATTCATCAAATAAGCGTGGTTTTTCACCAATTAAAAGTTTAGAAGGAGCTACATTCGCTATCGCAAGCAAATTTTCTCTTTGATCTTCATCTTGAAATTCAATGTAACTTTTAGCTTTCATCTTGGCAGACGTAGTCTTCCCGCACCCTTTAGGCCCAGTAATTAAAGTCGCTCCAAATGATTCAAGTTTTAAGTCTAGTAAATCATCTATAATTCTCTTTTTGTAATCCATAAATCTTTCTTAATTAAATTCTAGGAACGAACTGTACGTTTGTCAATTCTATTTTAATAATTTGCGGTTTTTTATTTTAACTTTTTGTGGTATTTCATTTTAATAATTTGTGGTATTTTGTTTTATTAATTTGCTGTTTTTCATTTTAGTATTTTCCTAAACTTTTAGGATTTCAACTTTTTCTGGCTCAAACATAACTTATAATCATCCTTTAGTTATCTTTTATATTTGTAACGCAAAAAAGTGCGATAAATATCGCTTTTTTCTTAAAAAAATCGTTTGGTAATGTCTGTTTAGTTATTTAATTCCTGAAAGTTAAGGCTAATTCTCATTCCTGTGTCTGTTATCCTGTGACCGCCGGACAGTCTGCTGCCGTCAGCCAACGAAGATTATATTAAAAAAAGGGGTCAAGTATTTTTTCTTGACATCCCAATTTTTTGTAATGTTTTTTACCCATTCGCCTGTGGCGGTCACTTCATAATCATCTCTTTGTCAGACGGCAGCGGTTT
>CALVMF010000035.1 GCA_944342125.1 uncultured Bacilli bacterium
GTAAGTAAAGCTTCTACACCTAGTTTTTTGATATCAAAACTCTTAAATACATCTAATTTTGGATGTTTTTTAAAGGTTTCCACCTCTTGCTCTTCAAATCCACGGATTCCAAGCATCGTAATATTTTCATCTTTATAGCCATATTCAAGAGCTCTAAAAATTGGGCAAGCGTGAGAATATTTGCTTCCTTCATAGACATCACAAATATCAGGATGAGCATCCATATGTATAATTACAGGTGTTTTACCATTTTTTATACATCTATCATAAAAAGCTCTTTCACTAGCTATTGCAATTGAATGGTCACCACCTAAAATAACATGAAATCCATCTTTTGATAGAAGTTTATTTTCGATATCATCTTTGAGCTTATCGAAATCTTCCCCAGAAAAATCACCTATATCAGAGATTTTTATCTTTTTTAAAGAATTTCCCATCATATCAAGTGCTGGTAAATCGTAAGATAATTCTCTTAAGACTCTTGGAGCTTCACTAGCGCCCTTTCCCACACTTGCATTTTTATCAAAAGGAACTCCACAAATAAACACATTAGCTGAAGAATCATTTTCAGCCATTAAATCACGAAATTTATTCATTTTTTCCTGCTTTAACCTTTACGTTTTCTTCAATATTTTTATCAGCGACAGCTGAATATTTATCAAGAATTAATTTATTTCTGATTTGGTGTTGTAAATTACAAGGTCCACCAATACAGCCACCTTCACAAGCCATGCCTTCTAAGAAGTTAATTTCGCTCTTTGGATTCTTAAAAGCCATTAAAGCTTTTTTGACGTTTTCCATTCCATCGACGGCTTGTCCATTGACTTTAAAATCAATATTCTTTTCTTTTAAAACTTCGTTGACTGCACTTGATAAACCACCACATTTAGCAAATCCTCTACCAAAAGAAGATCCGCCATACTTTCCATAAGTGTCTTCTGGAAGTTCAGCGACTTTAATATCACGAGCATCAATAAATGCTTGTAATTCTTCAAAAGTTAATGCACTATCAACAAATGGTCTAACATTTGGATGCTTGATTTCGCTCTTTTTAGCCGTACATGGTCCAATAAAGATAACTTTGGCATTAGGATGTTTTCCTTTAATGAATTGAGAGACAGCTGACATTGGAGAAGGCGAAGAAGAAATATATTTAGCAAGTTCTGGGAAGAATTTTCTAATATAAAGAGCAAATGCTGGACAGCAAGAAGATGTCAATCTACCTCTTTCAACTAATTCTTCGCTTTCACTTAATGAAACAATATCTGCTCCAAGGGCCGCTTCAGCGACATCATAAAATCCTAATTTCTTTAAAGCAGCGATAATTTGTCCATTTTTATATTCGACAAAATTTCCGCCAATTGAAGGCGCAACGACCGCAAAAACCTTATATTTTGTGTTATTTTCGCTTTTCTTTAAGATGTCCATTACTTCGGTAATGTAACTAACATCAACAATCGCACCAAATGGGCAAGTATAAACACAAGCGCCACAATGAATACATTTTTCATCATTGATTTGAGCTGCATTAGTTTCAGGGTTTGGACTGATTGCTTTTTGTTTACAAGCTCTTTCACAAGGTCTAATTCTATTTTCGATTGCAGAATATGGACAAGCTTTTGCACACATGCCACAGTTTACACATTGGCTCTTATCAATTTTTGCTCTTAAATTGCCATCAAAAGTTATACATTTTTTTGGACATGCTTCTGAACATCTATGAGCAATACATCCTCTACAAGCATCACTTACCGTATATCCACCAAGTGGACACTCATCACAAGCAATTGGTATGACTTTGATGACATTTTCATCCATTGTTGAATTATGAGAGATAGCAATTTTAATTCTTTCTTCAATAATTGCTCTTTCCTTATAAATACAGCAACGCATTGTAGGTTTTGGTCCAGGCATTACATCTTTTGGAATATCATAAAAAGATTCATATAAATCACCTTTATCGATGTGTTTGATGATCTCTTTTAATACTTTGTAACGTAATTCTTGAACACGCGTATCAAAATTTGGCATATGTTCTCCTTTTCTCGTTTTATAGTTGAAAAGACGCTATAAGGATTAACTTATAGCGTCCTTATTAATTTAGTTAGTTAATTAAATCTTTGATTTTCCTTTAACATAACCTGTATAGGCTTGTTTCATGATCTCTTGCATATCAGCAACTAAAGGAATTCTTGGGTTAGCTGGTGTACATTGATCTTCGTAAGCTCTATATGATAATTCTTCAAGGCTATCCATCCATTCTTTCTCATCGATGCCTTCTGCCTTAAAGTTCATCTTTTCGCCACATTCAATACCTAAATCATAGATTGCATCAGCTAAAGCTCTAACGCCTTCTTCTGTTGTATTGAATTTGAGACCGATAAGTCTAGCGATATTTGCATATCTTTCGTTAGCATCATAGACATTATATTTTGGCCAAGTTCCAAGTTTTTGAGGAATTTCACCATTATACATAACTGTGAATGGTAATAAGACAGCGTTTGTTCTTCCATGTGGAACATGGAACATACCACCGATCTTATGAGCCATTGAGTGGTTCATACCAAGGAAAGCGTTAGCAAATGCCATACCTGCCATTGTTGAAGCATTGTGCATTTTTTCTCTTGCTTCGAGGTCATTTTTACCATTTTTAACACATCTTGGTAAGTATTTGAAGACCATTTGAGCAGCTTGAATTGCTAAAGCATCAGTATAATCGGTTGCAAGCATACTAACATAAGCTTCAAGAGCATGTGTTAAGACGTCCATACCAGTATCTGCAGTAACAGATGGAGGTAAGTTAGTTGTAAATTCAGCATCAACAATAGCGATTGTTGGAGTTAATGAGTAGTCAGTTAATGGATATTTCTTACCATTTGCTTTATCGGAGATGACAGCAAATGGAGTGACTTCACTACCTGTACCTGAAGTTGTTGGAATACAGATAAGTTTGCTCTTCTTTCCAAGTTCTGGATATTTAAATGCTCTCTTTCTAATATCCATGAATTTTTGTTTTAAGTCATCAAAATTGACTTCTGGATGTTCATAGAATAACCACATACCTTTAGCAGCATCCATTGCTGAACCACCACCAAGAGCAATAATTGTATCTGGTTCAAATGACGTCATTAATTCACAACCTCTCTTAACAGTTGTGATATCTGGATCTGGTTCAACATCAGTAAAGAGTTGAATTGTAACTTCATTTCTTCTTAATTTGAGTTGATCAATGATTTTTTGTAAGAATCCAAGTTTAACCATTGATCCATCAGTGACGACAAATACTTTGTTGACGTTTTTAGCATCTTTTAAATATTGAATGCTGTTTCTTTCGATATAAATCTTGCTTGGAACTTTAAACCATTGCATATTGTTTCTCCTCTTACCAATTCTCTTAATGTTGATTAAGTTAATAGCACTAACGTTACCACTAACTGAGTTATGACCATAAGAACCACAACCTAAAGTCATTGATGGTAAGTAAGAGTTATAAATATTTCCAATGCCACCGAAAGAAGTTGGTGAATTCCAAATAATTCTACAAGCTTTCATTCTGATACCGAATTCATCGACAAGTTTCTTATCAGCGGTATGAATACAAGCAGAGTGACCTAAACCATTGAATTCAACCATTGCTTCAGCCTTATTGAATCCATCTTCAGTTGATGAAGATTTAAGTAAGGCTAAAACTGGTGAAAGTTTTTCTCTTGTCATAGGTTCTTCAGGACCAACTTTAGAACATTCGACCATTAAAATTGGAGTATCTTTTGGAACTGAGAAGCCAGCTCTTTCAGCAATTTCCCAAGCTGGATGACCAACGATTTGTGGGAAAACGCCAGTAACAACGCCATCTTTATTTGGTTGGAACATTAATTTTTCAAGCATGGCTTTTTCTTCTTTGTTACATAAATAAGCGCCATACTTTTTAATATCTTTAACAAATTCGTTATAAACTTCTTTATCGATAATAGCAGCTTGTTCAGAAGCACAAACCATACCATTATCAAAGGCCTTTGACATTAAAATGTCGTTAGCTGCTTGAGCAACGTTGCAGGTTTTTTCGACATAAGCAGGAACGTTACCAGCACCAACACCAAGAGCAGGTTTTCCACAGCTATAAGCAGCTTTAACCATGGAGTTTCCGCCAGTTGCAAGAATACAAGCAACACCTGGATGTTCCATTAAAGCGGTTGTAGCATCAAGTGAAGGATGTTCAATCCATTGAACACAGTTTTCTGGAGCGCCAGCTGCAACTGCTGCTTCAACGATAATTTTTGCGGTTTCAACACAGCATTTTTGAGCATTTGGATGGAAACCGAAAATAATTGGGTTTCTTGTCTTTAATGAAATTAATGATTTAAAGATAACAGTACTTGTTGGGTTTGTGACAGGTGTAACACCAGCGATAACGCCAAGTGGGTCTGCAACTTCGGTAATTCCAGTAACTGGATCGTCAGAAATAACACCAACTGTCTTTAAATGTCTCATGGCGTTTGTAATATATTCGCAAGCAAATAAGTTTTTAGTACATTTGTCTTCGAAAACGCCTCTTTTTGTCTCTTCAACAGCAAGTCTTGCAAGATATTCATGGTGATCAAGAACTTTTGTTGAAACTTTAGCAACGATGTAGTCAACTTGTTCTTGGTTAAGTTTTTCAAATTCGTCTAATGCTTTAAGACCTTTCTTAACGAGACCATCAACCTCTTTTACTGCTTCAGGATTTAAAACTTTATCCATTCTTACTTCTCCTTTTTCTCTTTTAAATAAAGTTGATAGGATAAGACAGCAAGCGAGGTAGCAAGATTTATGTTAGAGACAATGACATTGCTTGGAACATTTAATTTTGTAGGAGCAAAATTCCAAATTCCTTCAATTTCAGCCTTGACCAATAAATCTGCAACTGACTGAGCTGCATATCCAGGTACAGTTATAATACCGATGTGAGCATCAAGCTCTTTAACCTTCTCTTTGGTTAACTCTTTAACATCGTAAACTGGTAAAGATTTGTTTTTCCCTATAAGTGCTTGATTGGTATCAAATCCAGCAACGATTTTTAGACCGAAATCTTCAAATCCCTTATAGTGAAAAAATGCGGTACCTAAACTACCAACACCAACTAGGACGGCATTCATAATTTGTTTATACCCTAAAATTGTTTCTATATCATCAATTAAGGATTTTATATCGCGTCCTTTATTTGGTACACCACTAGAAGAACTTATCAAAGCGATATCTTTACGAACTTTTTCAGTATTTAAGTTCAAACAATCAGCGATTGTTTGACAACTCACTGATTTCACTCCTGCATTATCTAAATTTTTTAGGACACTTAGATAGTCTGGGAGTCGATGTAACTGATTTTTCGTTAGATTCTCTTTTTCCATTCTTTTAAGTCAGTAATTTTTTACCGAATAAATATTATATAAATCCTAATTTAAAATAAAGCACTTCTTTTTCTTTAAATTATGAAAGCGCTTACAAAAAAACTATATTAAATTTAATATAGTTAAACAACCTTTAGTTAACGCAATCTCGGTAAAAATTAGCTAATGAACCAAGCATTAAAGCAATTGTCATTACAAAAATTGCTGCGTATGTTCCTAAATAGAGACCAAAATTAGTTATCAAGACCCCACCCATTAAAAAGTGATATAAAAAATAAACAATTTCTATCGCTAATAGCACAATAGTCCCGATAAACGCATGTTTCATCGATTTAGCGACAATTATATTTTTTAAACACCATGCATTCACCCGCACAAAAGCAACAAAAAATAAAAGAAATAAAGATAAATCAAAAGCGTTAACTAGCATATTTGGTCCAGAAAAGGCGCTTTCAAAAGATGGAAGCAAGGTTGAAATATCAAAAATTGTGGCGCATACCACAACTATCAATAAAATAAAATTAACAATAAGACTAACGAGGATAAGAATCCTCCCAAGAAAATTACGCATTTTAAATACTACTTAATTTTGTTCATTCTATAGCCGACACCAATATCAGTTCTTATTAATTTTGCTGATTTATTGTCGCGACTTGTTTTCTTTCTAATTCCAGCCATAAAAACTCTTAAGCCGTTTTGATCTTGACCACCTTTTCCCCAAACATGGTCAATAATATATTCATAAGTTAAGGTTTTTCCAATGTTATATGCTAATAAAACGATAATTTTATACTCAAAATTTGTGAAATGAACTTCCACGCCATTTATAAAAATCGTTTTTGCATCGTAATCAATAGTCAAATTTCCATTTATAAAAAGATGTTTTTCGTCGTTTGTTAAATAACGAAATTCTTTTCTAATTCTTGCATCTAATTCAGCAAGATGTAATGGTTTGACTATGTAATCGTTAGCACCAGAATCTAAAGCTAAAACTTTCGCTTCAACAAGATTTCTTGATGAAACGACAATAATTGGAAGAGTGTTATTAAAAGTTCTAATCGTTTGAATGACATAAAGCCCATCTCGATCAGGAAGATTTAATTCTAACAAAACAAGGTCAACTACATTCTTAATGCAGAAATCAACCGCTGCTTGTGCACTATCAACGGATGCAACTTTATACCCTTTTTCCTTTAAGAAATTTCTAATACGTGTTTGCCATACACGGTCAGTTTCTACTATTAATACGGTTTTGTTTTCCTTTTCCATGCCGATATTATACCAAGATTTTGGCTTAGTTGATAATTTTTTATGAGCACGACAAAAGCAAAAAATCAAATCTTTTGGTCGTTCATTAATTAAGAATTAATAGTGTATAAAGGTCAAAAATCGACTACGCATTTCATCAATTCTTGTTAACCATTTCTTTATATTTCTTGAAAATATGGTATTTTTGCGGGCTTTATTCGCAAAATATCGCATTATTACATTTAAACTTGGATTAAAATAGTATTTATTTAACCTCTCTTTTTATTTATAATAAAAACGAGGTAGCAAAGTGAAGAAATACGATTTTAATGATTTTGATAAGTACACCAAAAAAGATAAAATTTATTTAATTTTTTATTTAATAATGTTAGGCATTTCTTTAAGTTTGGTTGTTTTAAATGCTGTTGTCGTCGCTTTAAGTGCAAGTAACTACACTTCAATCGCTTTTCTTGTTATTTTTTCCATTATTTTACTTTTTGTTAGCTACCTAATTTTTAATTACCTTATTGTGCCAAAAGAAGTTTTAACCTTAGACTATCAAAACGAAACAATAACAATTAATAACCGACTCTTACCTTCTATTACTTTAACTTTAAAGGATATAGATGAAGTTAGAATCACTGATAAGAAAATGATTTTTAATGTTGTCAGTCTAGGGAACTTATATTTTGTTACTAAAGATAAAGTTTATAAGGCTAAATATTTAATTTCGCCAAAATATTTATCAATAACATTAAATATTTATATAAATGTTGCGAAAGAAGGTAATAAAAATGCTTAAATCAGGCACTGTCATTAATAATAAAGGTGTTTTAGAAGATCAAGGAACTTCTTTTGAAGAGGTCAAAAGATATAATAAAGAATGCATTCCTTCTTATCTTCGCTCTAGGCTAAAAGAATGGGACTATTATAGTTTTATGAACGAAAACATCGGTTTTCTTCTCACAATTGCAAATAATAGTTATCTAAATTATGTAAGTTTTTCTTTAATAGATTTTCAAAACAAAAAATACATAACAAAAATGTATGTTAGCGGATATAGTAAAGATAAAATTAAGCTCCCTCTTACTCCTTCTAAAGGTGACATTGAAATTTCTGATAAAAAATATTTTTTAAGCGTTAAGAAAAAGGGAGGAAAGATTAAGATAATCGCTAAATTAAACAAATTTGTTCATTCCAAGGATCTATATATTAATTTAGATATTGAACATCAAAGTGAAAATCACTCAATTTACATCCTCCATCCATTCAAAAATAAGCATCACTTCTATTATAACTTTAAAGAAAACTTGTTAAGTGCCACTGGTACATTAAAGCTTGATGAAAAAATAGACTTTAAAGGATATGGCGTATACGATTGGGGAAGAGGAATTTGGCCATATAAAGTCGAATGGTACTGGCTTTCTGCTACTATCGAAGAAAATGGTGAACTTAAATCAATCAATTTAGGCTGTGGATTTGGTACAACAAAAGAAAACGAAAACGTACTTTATGTTGATAATGAAAAATTCAAGCTAAGTAAAATGGCTCTTCAAGTACCAAAAAACGATAAAAACAAGATTGATTATATGAAAAAGTGGGTTATAACCAGTAAAGACGATGACATCAATCTTTCTTTCACACCACTTTTAAATAGAAAAGATGAATTAAATTTACTTATTTTATCAACAAAACAAAATCAGGTTTTTGGTCATTTTAGTGGCACAATTAAAACTAAAAACGAAAAATACATCTTTAAAAACGCTCAAGGTTTCATTGAACACTTTAAAAATAGATGGTAATCAATTTAAAATTCTTTGTTTAAATAAGCTTTTAATGATAAGAAGTATAGTCCAATAGCGATTCCAATCGATATTAATAAAAAGCCAAAAGTAATTAGCGACCCATATAAAACATTATTTATTCCTACTCCTGCATAAAAGTAAAATATTCCACCTTCTAAAAGCAAGCCAAAAATAGTTGCA
This sequence comes from uncultured Bacilli bacterium, assembly GCA_944342125.1. Lineage (GTDB taxonomy): Bacteria > Bacillota_I > Bacilli_A > RFN20 > CAG-826 > Onthovivens. Next base: position 8,618 of record CALVMF010000035.1, read on the forward strand.
ATAGATAACCAAACTCTTCCTTTCACGCTACCTAAAAAAGTGTTAAAGACTAAAGCAACACTGCTATGAATAAGAAGTCCACCGATATTGATAAGTAAGCAATAAAGCACGACCAAATATTTAAGTGAATAGGTGTTCATTATAGCAATTACAATTGCGACAATAACTGAGACAATAAAAGATGGTAGAGTTACTAGTAAACCAAAACAAAACTTTTCAGTTACGATAGTTTTTCGACTAATTCCACTAGCCACGGCAAATTTATCAAAATTCCATTTTTCATCTTGTTGAAAGCTTAAGGTTATACCGCTTGCAGCATACATTGGAGATAAGCAAAAAACAAAAATACAGCTTAAAATTGAGGACTGAAGTAAACCAATTGCCAAAGATTCTTCACTTACGTTTGGATCATTAAAATATTCTGTTCCTGATTTTGAAGAAATGGCAAGAAAAATTCCAACAACCGCAAAAATAACATAAACAAAGATATAAATAAAAAGATAAGATTTTGATTGCAAAATATCTTTTAATAATAAGCCCTTAATTTTCTTCATATTTTTTACCTTTAATCAAAAAGATTAATATATCTTCCGCTTCAGCTGGTTTTACACCTTTTAAAGTTTTGTTTTCTTCGTTATTTTCAATTAAAACATCGCAGTTCTGACCTATTTTTTTAAATCTAACGATTTTCTTCTTGCCAAAAGAATTGAATTCTTCATTATCTAAAGTCAACTTTAAAAATTGATTTTCGATATTTTTCTTACTATCTTCTAAAATTATTTCGCCTTTATGAATAAAAATAAAATCACTGCATATTTTTTCTAGGTCGCTAATAATATGAGAAGAAATTAAAATTGCTCGGTCGTTATTTTCCTCAATAAAGTCGCTAAGCAATGTACAAAATTCATCTCTAGCAATTGGGTCAAGACCATTCATAGGCTCATCGAGTATTAATAAAGATGCGTTATGACACAAAGAAATAACAATATTTAACTTTGCTTTCATGCCTTTTGATAATTCGACAACTTTTTTATCTTTATCAATATTAAAATCAGCTAGGTATTTAAAAAATAAATCCTCGTCCCGATGATTGAATGCGTTTTTTAAAATGGTATTAATAAGGCTGATTTTTAGATTTTGTGGAAGGCTCACCTCATCAAGTGTAAAACCAATTTTTTCTCTATCATCGGAAGTTAATTCTTTAAAGTCCTTATCAAAAGCACTAACTTTTCCTTGGTTTAAGCTGATTAATCCAGTTATGGCTTTCATTGTCGTAGATTTTCCACTGCCGTTTTCACCAACAAAGCCATAAATATGACCTGATTTCAACTCAAAACTTACATCATTTAAGATAAAATTTTTATATTCTTTTTTAATATTTTCAACTTTTAAAATAGTATCGCTCATTTATTTAGATTAATCCTTTAATTTCTGCAAAAGCTATGCATGCAATAGTTTTCGCGTCTTTAATTTCGCACTTTTTAATCAAGTCTTTGAGTTCTTCAATAGAATATTCATAAACTTCAAGATTCTCATTTTCATCTAAGTTTTGCTTCCCGCTTTCTAATTCGGAAGCGTAATAACAATAGATAACTTCATTTGAATAAGCACAAGTTGGATAAATTTCTCCAAGGTATTCCATTCGATTAGCTTTATATCCAGTTTCTTCTTGTAGTTCTCTTCTTGCGGTAACTAAAGGATCTTCATTTTCATCACATTTTCCTGCAGGAAATTCTAAAACAATTTCATCATAAGGATAACGATATTGTTTTTCTAAAATAAACTTCCCATTTGGAAGTTTTGCCATTACACAGCTTGCCTTACAATGATCAACATATTCTCGGTAAGATTCATGTCCATTAGGGCAAAGCACCTTATCTTTATAGACATCAATTATTTTTCCTTTATAAATCATTTCGGAATCAAGTTTCTTTTCTTTTAGTTCCATTTTTAATCCCTCGAGTTAACATTTTACCATATCTTCGAAATTAAAAATCGTTTAATATTGTTATATGCAAAATTTAGTTAGCTATATCCAAGAAAACAAAAATATTGATTTCAATAAAAAAGCATTTAATGAACTAGATGCAGCAATTTTTGCACGCCTTTCTTATATCAATTTTGAAAAAGTTGTTAAAAATGGACGTTATTTTGCTAAAAAACCTATCGGTAAGATTTTTAAAACCTTAATTAAAGACTCAAAAATTGATCTTCGATTTAAATATCATGAAGATCGAACTTTATTAGAAGAGCTTGCAAGCTCAAAAAGATTCAAAGATATCTATGTCTATTCTTATGAAGAAGATAAAAATATTGATCTGACTAAACAATTTGCGGCTGTAACTTTTTTAAACAAAGAAAAAGGAAACAAGTTTATTGTTCTATCTTTTAGAGGAACAGATGGAACATATACTGGGCGGAAAGAGGATTTTGAGATGTGCTATAAGCCAGTAATTCCTGCTCAAAAAGAAGCTGAAAGTTATGCCAAAAAAGTTTTGCGCTTTTCTCCAATTAAAAAAGTATACTTTGTAGGTCATTCTAAAGGCGGAAATTTAGCGATTTACGCTTCAACTTTTATTAAACCTTCCAAAATAGATGCCATTTATTGCTACGATTCACCTGGATTTAATAAACTTTTTTTAAACTCAAGAGCATATAAAAACATAATGCCAAAAATTAAGCATTTTGTTCCTCAAACATCAATCATTGGAAGATTAATGAATTCAGATTATGAGTCAATTATAGTC
>CALVMF010000036.1 GCA_944342125.1 uncultured Bacilli bacterium
TAGTCATGTTTTGAAAAATCAAAACCAGCTCTTTCATAATATTTTTTCACGGGAAAACAAAAATTATCCAAATAAAAATCCATAGTAACTGGTTTTAGGCCATACATATCGATAATTTCTTCTTCAATTTTGAAACATAAGTTTAAATCATCAAGAAGCGTCCCGTTAAAATCAAAAAATACATTTTTAATCATATTTATCTAAACTTTAAAGCCTTCTCTATGTCATCGACTTCTTTAATAATTGAATTAGAAAGGTTATAACTTCCATCTTCAGTTACTAAAATATCATCCTCGATTCTAATGCCAATTCCAAGTTCTTTAATATATAAACCAGGTTCATCTGTAATTACATTGCCTGGAACAAGAGGTAAATCGCGATCACTTGGATCATGTGTATCTAATCCTAAATGATGTGATACAGAGTGGAAATAATAATTTCTAATTTCGGTTTCATTGTGAATTATACCGATTTCCATCAACCCTTTTGCAAGAATTTCGGTTGCTAAATTATTTAACTCTTTAAGAGTAACCCCAGGTCTAACCGCTTTAATTATTTCTTTATTGCATTTTAAAACAATTTCGTAAACTTGTTTTTGCTTTTCAGTAAATTTTCCTGATGCAGGATATGTTCTAGAAATATCAGCACAATAAAAATTGTTCCTCGCACCTAGATCAAACAAAACTAAATCGTTATCGTTAATAAAAGATTTTGGATTTGGATAATGTAATGTTGTTGCATTTATCCCGCTTGCGCATATTGTAGGAAAAGAAAGTTCGCTAAAATCATAATCTTGTATTGAATAGTAAAATAAAGATGATAATTGATACTCATATAAGCCAGGTCTAATTTTCTTCAAAATATTTTTTAAACCTATATTAGTTTTGTTGATAGCTTCTTTTAACTCTACAATCTCGGCAGAAGATTTAACCATTCTTTTTAGAATAATAGTTTTATAAATATCCTTAAGTTTAAGCCATGGATAGTTAAGAATTAAAGCTTGCCCAACATCTTTTGTTGTTTTAAAACCATCAAGCAAATTTTCAGGTTCTAAATCCAAATACAAGGTGTCTAATTCTTCAATTCCTGTTCTTTTTCTACTAAGAATTAAGTCAAGTTCACTATCAAATTGATTTAATGTAACTACATTATCAATGCCACTAATTTCCCTAGCATCGTCGACGCTTAACCTTTTGCCAACCCATTTTTCAATATTCTCGTTTTGCTCAGGAATAAACAGAAATTCGGTGGCTACTCCATGTTGTTTATATGCTACAAAAACAGAATTTTCTTCGCAAATCCCCGTTAAATAGTAAAAATTTCTATTAACTTCAAAAGGATAACTTTCATCTGCGCTTTTCTTAACTGAAGCCCCTGCATAAAGAATAACAACGCTATTATTATCTATCGTATTGTATATTTTTTCTCTACGCTCAATATACTCATTTTTATTAATCATATTACTCACCTAATAATTTCAAAATTTCGTCTATTACAGGTTGTATTTCATTCATGTCAACTTGTTCTATATTGCCAGAATCAACTAGTTCAGCCACACCTTCTTTAATAGGTAATTTTGCTAAAGCCTTAAGTTCTGTTTCTTTGGCAAAAGAATCCAATTTACTCTTGCCATAAATCGAGATCTTTTCTCCACATTTAGGGCAGAGAACATAACTCATATTTTCGACAACTCCTAAAATAGGGATGTTCATCATTTTTGCCATGTTAATAGCTTTTTTCACAATTAAAGAAACTAAATCTTGAGGTGATGTAACTATAACGATAGAGTCTAAAGGTAAAGATTGAAATGCAGTTAAAGTCACGTCGCTTGTTCCTGGAGGCATATCAATTAATAAAACATCTAATTCTCCCCATGCAACATCTGTATAAAATTGTTTTAAAAGCGAAGATACTAAGCTTCCTCGCCAAATAATTGGATCATCTTCATGCTCTAACATCATATTTGTAGAAATAACTTTAATTCCACTATATGTTTCAGCAGGTACAATTAACCTATCTTCGTTTCCATAAGCTGCTTTGTGAATATTAAAAACTTTTGGAATAGATGGACCAACGATATCTCCATCTAAAATTCCAACTTTTTTATTTACTCTAGTGAGATAACTTGCTAGCAAAGAAGTAACGAAACTTTTACCAACTCCACCTTTTCCACTCACTACGCCAATTATCTTTTTAATTTTTGTGCTTTTGTTTGGTTCGCATTTTGCTATTCCACCACCTGAAGCTCCGCAACTTCCATCAGGATTTGCAGAAGCGCAACCTGCACAATTATGATCACAATCTGGCGAATATAATTTAACTCTCATCATTAACCTCCGTTTTCAATAGGTAAGGAACCGCCGCTACAAACTCTACCTTATTTAAAAACATATTTAGACTTTCTTTTTTAAAGTCTGTATCGGCTAAAAAATCCATAACTATTTTATCATTAAAAAGAGTTTTTATAACGCAATAATGCATCTTTTTTAAAAAGCTAAGGAAAATATCATAAGTCTCAATTTCAAGTGTTACTCTTACTTTTATTTTTTCAACCAATTTGCATTTTATTGAATTTTTAAATGCTTCCTGAGCTGTTCGAAGGTATGTTCTAGTTAATCTACCAGCTCCAAGTAATGTTCCGCCAAAATATCTAACTACAACTATCGCAGTATTTATCAAATTATTTGACTCTAGAACATTTAAAATAGGTTTCCCTGCAGTGCCACTTGGTTCTCCATTATCACTAGATTTCATGGTGTTTTCATAAATATAGGCGTAACAATAATGGGTAGCTTTTGGATATTTTTCTTTTAACGTTTCAAAAGTATTTTGAAAATCAGCTAGAGATTCAATAGGAAAAATAATCCCGATGAATTTCGATTTTTCGACCTCTAGTTTTATAGTCGTAAGCTCTTTAACAATATATTTATTTTTCATAAAACTCTTAAGTTATTATATAATAACTTACAAGTTATGAGCGAAAAAGTTAAATGTAAAAAATGCGGACTTGAAATCGATCCTGATTGTCAAACTTGTCCTTATTGTGGATACCCTCAACATGAAGAAATAGAAGGTAAAAATGAATCAAATAGCAAGCGAATTACAAACGCTTTTTTTGATAAACCACAAACACAAATTAATGATGAAAAGCAAAGCAATTCAAAAATTACTTTTTTCTCATTCAACTCTAGAACAATAGATATTAATCCTTATAAATCGCTAGCTTTTTTTATAATTGGTTTTTTCTTACTCAAGACAATTGCACTTATTTTTTCATTAATAGCTAGTACACAAAGCTGGTATTTTAATGTAAGTGGCGCTGCAACTTCCGCCATTAATTTTTCTTCATATTTTCTAATTTTCGGGATATTCGTTTTAACTTTAGGCAAAGATATTTCGAAGATTTTTAAAGAATTTACAAAATCTGATTCCTATATTTATGGCATCGCTTTTGGCTTTTTCATGATGATAGTAAGCTCTGCTGTTACCTCGTTCATGAACCTATTTCAACAAGCTGGAGTCAATGCAAATGAAGCCGCAATTGATAGCACAACTTCTTTATATCCTTTCCTTTCTATCGTAATTTTTGGAATGATTGGTCCAATATGTGAAGAATTTACTTACCGAGTTGGTCTTTTTACTTTTATTAAAAAATATAATAGAGTTGCAGCTTATTTAATTACCGCACTGGTTTTCGGACTTTTGCACTTTACATTCAATATTGATACGATTGTTACCGAATTAATTAACCTACCAAGCTATATCGTGTCAGGTCTTCTACTTTGTTACTTTTATGACTACAAGGGATTTGGAGCAAGCACTATTGCACACATAACCAATAATTTATTTGCACTTTTGATGCAATTAATTTTAAGTTCGATAGTATTATGAAAAAATTTTTAACCTCAAATAAACTAAAATTTATTGCTTGTTTTTCGATGCTTTTCGATCACATAGGAAAAATAATTTATTTATTTTTTCCAAACGACACAACCTATTGGGTCAATTATTCCTTTTCAATTATTGGTAGAATTGCTCTCCCTATATTTCTTTTCCTAATTATAGAAGGCTTTTATCATACTAAAGATATAAAAAAGTATTTTTTAAGATTAGGTGCTGTAGGATCCTTAGTTGCGATTGGAGAAATTATTCTTTCATTAATTCCTCAACTAGCTCTTACAGACATTATATTTAAAGCAGGCAATATTTTTGTTGAATTAATATTAACTCTTTCGGTTTTTTATTTGTTTAATAGTTCCAAAACTAACATTAAAATACTCACTTTATTACCACTTTTATATTTTATATTGTGTCTTCTTTTGCAAAATGGAGTTATTTATATAGAAAACGACATATTAAAAGGGATTCTAAGTGGTTTCATGAGCCAATATTCGTTTATCACACCTTTAATTATTGTTTTGTTCATTAGCATCCATTATTTATATAGAAAACTTTTAACAAATAAATATTATGAGCAAGAGCTTCAAACAATCAACACAGAACTTTTATTCAAAAATGTTAGAATAAGTTCCTTTATTTTTACTATTACGATTGTTTCTCTTTTAATGTATTTATTAACTTATTTTATAAAGGACGCCACAACTTTAAACACCGATCTCGTAATCAATACGTACTTCATAATTTCAGTTCCGTTTATTTATTTTTATAACGGTAATAAAGGTAGCGATAACAAAATTCTTCAGAAAGCGTATTATTTGTTTTATCCAATTCACTTAGTTATCATTTTTTTAATAACTTACTTAGTAAGTTTAATTTAAAGGAGGATAAAAAGTTGTTAATACATTTAGAAAAGAACCAAGATTTTAAGAACTTAATTAAAGAGGGTGTGACCTTAGTTGACTTTTATGCAACGCGGTGCGGACCTTGTAAGATGTTAGCACCTCAACTTGAACAACTTGCTGAAAAACGTCAAGACATCAATGTTATTAAAATTGATGTTGATCAACACGAGGAGTTAGCTGCTGAATTTAACATTCGTGTTATCCCAACATTAATTTTGTTTAAAGATGGAGCAAATATTAACGTTTCAAGCGGTTTTAAAACTGCTGCAGCACTAGAAAATCTAATTAATACTGCTTTCTAACTACTTATCGCAGTGAAAATTTTCCTACGATTTCTTATTTTATAGGTCTATAAGCTTTCGCTTATCCTATAATATGACCTCCATAAGCATAAATTCGGTAAAGACTTTACCTACTAAAGAATGGATGTATTATGGGTAGTAATCACGCGTAATTATAAGGTGTGCTTTGTGATTCATGACTCACAAGCACATCTTTTTTATTTTCGATTTGATTACTTCCTAGTGGTTGTAAATAGTATTTTAACTTGTTTTTATCACAATCACTTAAAAGTTTGTGAAACTCACTAGGCTTTAACTTAGATGTCCCCCACCTAAGTTCATTTTTCATATATTTAAATAGATTACATGCGGCATTGAAATCTCTATCGATTTCAAAACCACAGTTCTCACATCTAAAAACCCTATCATACATTGATAAGGATTCATTTATATGACCACACTTAATACACTTTTTAGAACTTGGGAAGAATTTATTAGCTTCGACAAATTCTCGAGAAAGTAAAGCACATTTTTGTTTGATTTTATTTTTTAGCTCGTAAAAAGATAAATCCTGGGCTCGTTTTGCAAAAGATTTTCTTTTTTGCATATCTTTTATACTTAAATCTTCCATACATATTGCTGAAAAGTTCCTTGTTAAGACTGAAGCAATTTTATTAACATTATCTTTTCTGATATTAACAATTCTTGTATGAAGTTTAGCAATCTTCTTTGATAACTTAATATAATTATTTGATTTTGGTGTTGGATCATCAGCACTTCTAGGATGAACTTTACGGTCAAGTTGTTTATATAATCTTTTAAGTCTTCTTATTTTTTTCTCTAATGGTTTATTTGCCTCAATATTTAAGCCGCTTGATGCTGTAAGATATTGAGCTAGCCCAACATCAATTCCTATAGCATTTTTAGTAGCTAAAACTGGGTAGTTTAGTTTCTTTATATAGTTTTCACGTGAAACTTTATATAAGATGCAGCAATAATATTTATCTAGTTCTTTTTTAAAAGTTCCATTAATAATTGGACAATCTTTAAATCTCAATCTATCTTTGATTTTAATAGGACTAATATTTTTATCTATCTCGATATAATGATGTGTCTTATTAGGAATTTCCACAACTTTAAATTCTCTAGAACTTAAAAGAAAGGATTCACTAAATAATGTTTTTTCATCTTTAAATCTTAAAGTTTTGTCTTCGCTATCAGAGTGAACTTTTTTAATAATAGCTTTACTTAGATTTTCAAAGACTCGTTTAATAAGAGTTTCTGAAACATCTTTTAAAAAAGTAAAACCATCCTTGTTTTTAACGAAGTGAAGATTAATTTCTCCACCAGACAATATCTTTCCACTAGATTTTAATGTCTCGTTAAAAACATTTACTCCATAGTTATAAATAAATCTCGCCTTATAAAACATGTCTTCTAAAAAGGTTTGTTGAGCTTTATTTAAACGTAAATTTACTTTTTGTGTTAAATAACAATACTCCTTATTTTCCATACAATCTCCTTATTTTGATAGAGAGTTTTCCCCTCTCACTATCTAGAAGGTGATTACTATTTACTTTTTTTAAAAAATTACAAAAGTTTTTTTAAAAAAGATAAAAATTTCAAAAAGTGTCAGTTATTTTTTAATTTTTGACTTCATTAGGTTTTCGTTTCATTTGACTTAAACTTGTCAAACACCAATTTGTCTGTGCTTTCTTTTGATGATACGTTTCGCCTCAAAAGATCACATAAAATCTTTTTTATTATTAATATAGTAAATGTTTCTATTTTTAATAAATATCCTTCGATTTTAAATTGACCGATTGAAAATAAAGCTAACAAAAACAGGTCGCGTTTTTCTGACGACCTGTTTTTTTATCTTTTAAATTTTTCTTATTTAACAAGATCAAGAATTTCATTAAATGATCTGATAATAATTGGACCTTCTTGCCCTACTTTTTTAGGAAGAAGAACGAGAGTTGGTGCTGTTGAAACTTGATATCTATCGACTAAGTCACCTCTAGTTGTTGCATCAATTACAGTATAGCTTATTCCATGTTGATCAAAATGTCTTTTTGCAACTTGGCATTTTGGACATGTTGGAGTTGTAAAAAGCACTAGTTCAACATTGTCTAAGTCAATTTTTGTTCTGCTAGTTGGCGCAGTTGCTACTTCAGGCTTGACTTGCTTATTTTTAAGGGCGTGAACTCCATCTTTATTAGGATCAAATTTAGAAGTAGAAATATTGTATGTTTTTCTTTCCTTATATTCTTCTAATTTTCCATCATTCCAATTTTGGACTGGTCGGTAGTATCCAGTGATACGAGAATATACTTCTGCTTTTTGACCGCATTTTGGACAAGTAAAGTGCTCTCCAGCGATATATCCATGCTCTTTACAAACCGAATATGTTGGCGACAATGTGTAATAAGGAAGCTTGTAATTTTCAGCAATTTTTCTAACTAAGTTAGCCGCTGCCTTCCAATCTGGCAATTTTTCACCAAGGAAAGCGTGGAAAACGGTTCCGCTTGTATAAAGCGTTTGAAGTCTATCTTCGATGTCAAGTGCTGAGAAAATATCATCAGTATATCCAACTGGAAGATGCGATGAATTGGTGTAATATGGAGTTTTTCCATTTTCACTAGCAGTTACAATATCTGGATATCTTTCTTTATCGTGCTTTGCTAAACGATAGCTTGTGGATTCAGCAGGTGTTGCTTCAAGGTTATATAAATCGCCATATTCACCTTGATAAATAACAAGTCTTTCTCTCATGTGATTAAGAACTTCTTCGACAAAATCTTGAGTCTCTTTGTGAGTTAAATCTTTATGAAGCCAATTGGCATTCAATCCGACCTCGTTCATTCCAACAAGACCAATCGTTGAGAAATGATTTTTAAATGATCCAAGATAATGTTTTGTATAAGGATAAAGTCCTTCTTCCAATAATTTTGTAATAACTTTTCTTTTGATAGCTAATGAACGGGCACTAATATCCATCATGTGATCAAGTCGAGCATAGAAATCATCGACATCTTTAGCTAAATAAGCGATTCGAGGCATATTGATAGTAACAACACCAATCGAGCCTGTCGATTCACCGCTTCCAAAATATCCGCCACTCTTTTTTCTTAATTCACGTAAATCAAGTCTTAAACGGCAGCACATACTTCTAATATCGCTTGGTTTCATGTCGCTATTAACATAGTTTGAAAAATAAGGTGTGCCATATTTAGAGGTCATTTCAAATAACAAACGATTGTTTTCAGTGTCGCTCCAATCAAAATCTTTGGTGATTGAATAAGTTGGGATTGGATATTGGAAGCCTCTTCCATTAGCATCACCTTCAATCATGATTTCGATAAAGGCTTTGTTGACCATATCCATTTCTTTTTTACAATCTTTGTATTTAAAATCCATTAATTTACCGCCAACAATACAATATTGATCGGCTAAATCTTCAGGAACAACCCAATCTAAAGTAATATTTGTAAATGGAGCTTGAGTACCCCATCTAGCAGGAATATTGCATCCGTAAACAAATGATTCGATGCATTTTTTTACTTCTTCATAACTTAAATTGTCAGTTTTAACAAAAGGAGCTAAGTAAGTATCAAAAGATGAGAAAGCTTGAGCGCCTGCCCATTCATTTTGCATAATGCCTAAAAAATTGACCATTTGGTTGCACAAAACTGAAAGGTGTTTAGCTGGAGCACTAGTAATTTTTCCACTTACTCCACCAAGTCCTTCGCTAATTAATTGTCTAAGACTCCAACCTGCACAATAGCCACTTAACATGCTTAAATCATGTAGATGGATATCCGCATTTCTATGTGCATTAGCGATTTCTTCATCGTAAACTTCGCTAAGCCAATAGTTAGCTGTAATAGCTCCGCTATTAGAAAGAATCAAACCACCAATAGAATAAGTTACCGTCGAGTTTTCTTTAACTCTCCAGTCGTTAACATGAATATAGTTATCAACAATCTTCTTATAATCTAATAAGGTATTGTTTGTTCTCATCTTTTCATGGTTTTTACGATATAAAATGTAACTTTTTGCAACATCAGTAAACCCTGTTTCCATAAGGGTTTGTTCGACGCAATCTTGAATGTTTTCAACCGTAATCGCATCGTTTTTGATTTTTGGATCGAAGCGAGCAGTAACTTGAAGTGCGAGCAAATTAATTTGGCTTTCTTCATAGTTTCTGTCGACCGATTTAAAAGCTTTAGTGATAGCTTTCGTGATTTTTGAGATGTCAAATAACACCTTACTTCCATCTCTTTTGATAACTTTGTACATACTTTTCCTTTCTTTAATCAATGCCACGCAATTTAGCATTGATTCCATTTTCTTTTAAAATAGCAACGAATTTGTCCATATCTTCTTTTGAATAAGCGTGGAATCCTTGCTGGATGCAAGTTTCTCCATCCCTATACTCTTGAAGATAATAATTTTCACATCCCTCAATAAGCTTAGCTATGCTAAGAAAATCGTTTTCGTTATGAAATTCCTTAATTACTGTTGTGCGGAATTCATATGGAATTTGATTTTCTTTTAAGATGCTAATCGAATCGAGTATATTTTGAATTTTTAGGTTTTTTACACCTGCGGTTAATGGATATTTTTCTAGCGAATTTTTAATATCCATCGCAACATAATCTAGTAAGGAGAGGTCGATCAACTCTTTTAAGACCTCAGGATTATATCCATTAGTGTCTAGTTTTACTTTATAACCAAGATTTTTAATCTTTGAAATAAACTCCACTAAATCACTTTGAAGAGTTGGTTCACCTCCTGTTACACAAACTCCATCTAGGCGTCCTTTTCTTGATTTAAGATATTCAAATAAATCGTTTTCGTCTATTTCATCTCTATTTTCAAGCCCTAATACAAGCGATGAATTTTGACAAAACGGACAACGAAATTGGCAACCTGGAAGGAATATCGTACAAGCAACGAGGTTGGGAAAATCTAACAATGTTAATTTTTGTAAACCACTTATTCTCATTGATGTTTGCGATTAATTTTTATCCGCTTACTAATAGTAAGGTTGTAAAAATTTTTTTACAATACTTGACAATTATGAAACTTCAAAAAACCTAATATTAGTAGTTTTCTAGTAGATAAATTTTTATGGCTGACAAAAATTGCACAAAAACGCAAAATTATCAAAATGACTAGTTATCTACTAGAAAACTACTAATTATATACTTATTATCAACTAGTAAATAAAATAAGCAGAAAATAATCTTACTTCTACTTTTGAGCTGTGGCTTCGGCTACTTTTTCTTTTGAATTAAAATCTATGAAATTATCTTGCTTTGTTAGGTTCTCTTTAAACCTTTTTGAAACAGCAATATAAATTAAATACATGTATGGTAAACCTAAATTTGTTTCTATTAAACTATTCACACCTAAAGTCATTAAAGAGTTTGCGTTCATTGGTCTAATTTGATTTATAAGTAAAGCGAACTCCCAGCAAAATTGAACACTAATTCCAATAAGATTTAACACAAGAATTTTTACAACTCGTTTCTTATTAACAATGTTATATACTATCAACCCTAAATAGCCAATTAATAAAATAATTGCCATAAAACCATGATATTGGTTTGTGGTTCTAAATGTTTGAATATTACTTTCTCCTCCAAGCGCTGCAACCGAAGGAGCCACTAACCGCCACCCAATAATTAATAGCAAGTATTCTTTTAAATTATTATCTCGTTTCAAGCAAAGCCGAATAAACGCAAAATTAGTGATGCCATAAGATAAAGACATCCATAAAAGCACTAATGCTGTATTAACTTCACTACTCAAGCCATCGACAGTTACAACTCTAGAATGACTAATTAAATAGAAATATCCATAATCAACTAGAAAATATAGCACTCCACCAAAAAGTGACCAAAATAGAGTTAAATACTTCTTTTGGTAAATTAATAAACCGATTAAAACTAAAATAAATATCGAATCTAAAATGATATAAAGTAAATTGAAATTTCTTGTTGGATTAATATTATCCAAACTTCCGACCAAATTTATCATACATCTAACCAATAACTAACTGCTTCAGGAAAATATTTTGACCAAGCATATTCATTATGAAGCATCTCTGAATCATACAAAAGTTTAAGTTGGTTTCTTTCAAATCCTTCTTTTCGGAGATATTTATAAGTATAAAAAGTCAAATCTTC
>CALVMF010000037.1 GCA_944342125.1 uncultured Bacilli bacterium
ATGTTTTTGAAGCAAGGAAGCTGGGAAATCTATACTACACTCTCCAAAACTTGCACGTCTGACAACAGATTTATGCCAATTTCTAAAGCAATATAGTCTAATTTTTTTACTTTCAAGAATCTCTTTTAATCCGATGGTTACCGCATATTTTGGCATCATATAGTATGCGCCATCATAGTCATCCATCGAATTAACAACTCTTGTCTCTTCTGCAATACGCACTACTCTTGTTCGAGTATTTTCAAAATCTTTTTCTGAGATTTTTTCGCCTTCTTGTGGTGGTTCATTAAAGGCCATATGACCAGTAATACCAATTCCACCAAAGCAGATATCAACTCCACCATGCTCTTTAATAACTTTATCGATATAATCGGCGTTATCAAGAGTTGGGAATATTCTTTGACTCTCTGGCATAATCAAATCTTTATCGATTTTGTTATAACAGAGTTCATACATCGTCTTTTTGAAGGAAAGCTTGAAATCTGTTCCACAAATTGTGTGTTCATCAAGCATATATTCATCCATATTGATGAATGTTACATCTTTAAGATTAATTCTTTCTTCATTGACTCTTGAAGCAAAGTACTTATATTGACCAATAGGTCCAAGTGGACAAATAAATAGGGTTTTGCGGTGATTTTTGTTATTTTCAAGGATTGTATCACACATTAAGTCAGCCATTGCTTTAAAGGTTGTTTCCTTATCTTTATAAATATCGATAGGAACTTTACCCTTAGTTAAGGCTTCCCCCTTGATATGAAGCATTTCTTCAGTCATTAATTTTCATCCTCCATACAAAGATGTACTGATGGTCTCTTAAATGTCATAGGTAAGACGAGTACATTTGGATTTTCACCAACAAATTTTTTAGCGTCTTCAAATGCTTCCATTACAGTACTTCTAGTTTTCATGCCCATACCTCTAGCAGTTCCTGGGTCTTTTGCTCCAACAATATAAACTGCTTTGCAATCTCTTTCAGCAATATGAGCACAAGAGATCATTGAGAAAGCATGATATGGATGGAAGGCATAGTGATGACGGTACATTTCAATATATTTTTTAGTATCCATTTCATCATAATACTTTTCAATTTCAGGAAGAGTATTTCCGTGCTTTTCAAAATATTCGTATACATCTTTCATTGCAGGGAATTCTTCATCGCCGAAGTCACCATCACATTGAGCTAAGGCGATAATTACAGGATTATCAGACATAACTCTTTTAAGTCTAATAACTTGAGCTGAGATAGCTTGTTCAACAAGAATTGGGTTTCTACCTTGTCTTGTTCCATATTGGAAATCGTTTGGTAAACCAAAGATGATAACATCGTATTTTTTCTTAGCCCATTTTACATAGGTTCTTTTATCAGCAATTTCCCATGATTTTTCTTGAACTTTATGGGCTTCGCCTGCAAAAACTGCGATTTGATGAGAGAAAGAATCTAATACAGCATCGACGCAGAAGAATTTCTTGCCCATGCTTTTTTCCATCCATTCCCCGATTGCATCAAATTTCTTTCTCATTAATGAATGAGATGAAACTGGTACGAAGTCATCTCTATGCATAACGGCAGGACAATGGTGAGATGAGATGCATTCCCAGTTAGAAATACCAGTTGCGCAGTGCTTATATCCACCACTATATCCACCATATGGGTTTCCTTGAGCGTGTCCGATTAAAAAACAAACATCGCTATCATAAACATATTTATTCATGACAACTTTTGCACCATATTTTGGTTCGTTGCCACAATCAACTAAATGATCCCAATCTTCACTATCATGATTGATAATTTGTCCTTTTGGATAAAATCTATCAAAGATTTCATCTCCTAAGATTCTTCTGATTTCTTCAGGTTTGTTTTTTCTATGAAGTCCGTTTGAACAAATTAATAAGATATCTTTTTCTTCAACTCCATATTTTAAGCATTCTTCAATAATTAAAGGAATGCTAGTTTTTCTATGGGAGTCATCTTGGAAGCCACCTTTTACCTTGTCAGGAAAAACAATTGTAATTTTTGATCCCTTATGGACAAGTTCACTAATTGGCTTCATATCCATTGGATGTAAAATTGCATCCAATGTTGCTTTTTTAACATCTTTAATTCCTTCAGGGTCTTTAACTGTGACACCTGTTTCAAAAATGTCGCTACCTTCAGGCACTACAACATCTACTTGACCATCACCATACTCTAATTTAACTTTCATTTCTTTAATCCTCTTTCATAAGTCAACACAATTTGTTCAAAGTCTTCTAATGTAAATCCGAAATCTTTTCCAAATTTTGTTAATGCAATTAATCCACCATCTACTTCAGGTATAGAAGCAATCATTTCAGCGTTTTCAAGTTTAAGTCCACCGCCATAAACGACTGGACAACTCACAACGCTTTTAATAAATCTAGCAATATCTTCGATATATTCTTTTCCTGGTGGAACTTTACCTGGTCCTATAGCCCATACAGGTTCATAAGCAATAGTGACTTTAGATAAATCAACATCTTTTAAACCTACTTCTAATTGATGTTTTAAGACGTCGTATTTTTTATCTTGTTCTTCAGCTTTTTCACCAATGCAATAAAGCACTTCTAAGCCAGCTTCTTGAGCTCTTTTAACTTCTTCATTTAAAATCTTATTTATATCACCTGAGTTTCCGCCAAGCGATAAAAGATAAGACAGATGTTTTCTTTCTTCACAATGTCCAATAATGGTATCGCTTACCCCAATTCCTCTCATTGCTTTAGCAGTTCTAAATGTGGTAAAAGCACCAAAATTTCCACCCTTACTAACATCTTCATAATGGACACTTTGGCAACCAATTTTTACTTTCTTATTAACGCTTAAAGCAGGTAAAAGATTAGACTCTTGAAAAAAGATAGTTACAGGTAAATCTAAATCCATCTTTTCAATGCCTTCAGTAATATCTTTACCATATGTTTCGCATTTTTCGTTTCTATTTATACCATCGAAACTAACTGGTATATCAAATCTTTTTAAGTTTAAATATATTTTTTTCACAATGAAAGCCCTTACATTAATTAGATTTTAAATATATTGATATTAAAAGACAATAAAAGAAAATGCCAATTTACACATTTCTGTCAATATACTTTCGCTATGAAATAAAAATAGTTTCATTCGAAAGTTTTTTAAATGCTCTCTATAACGATATCCGCTTTCTTTTGTATTTGATAATATTCGAAGTAACGATTCTCTAAAACTATCCACTTATCAATGAAATCTTGATAGTTATTTGGGTTTCTAATTTTTAGTCTTTCAATCTGCTTTTCTAAAGGCAACGAAATAAAAATAGAAAGATCATAATACTCTCCAAAAACCGGATTTAAAGAATAACTTCCTTCAATAATTGTTAATTCTTTTCTATTTAACTTTTTTTCAGAAATTATTTTCTGTTCTTTGCAAGAAAAAGGTCTATAAATTAAAAATTTATCGCTTAAACGAGAGATTATCTCTTCATTTAGTCGCGATAAATCCATATTACCATCATTAGATGTAGTTAAATCTTTTAATCCCTTAGGTAGATAAAAATCATCCGTATGAATTATTCTAGTATCAAAAGTTTCAGCTAATTTATTTCCAAGCGTTGTCTTTCCGCTTGCACAATTACCATCAATTGCTACTACTATCGACTTTTTTATCTTCAATAGCTTGGCTATTATTTCCTTGATCTTTGTTAAATCCGAACTTGTTAAATACTTTTGCATAACTTGGTAATAAATTTTGAATGAGTTTCTGTGAATATAATAATTGAATTAAGGCAGGAATCAAGACTAATTGAACAAGGATTCCAGGCCAAGCATTAGCAAAAGCTTCGGTTAAAAAGAAAATTCCTGTAAATGGAGCAGCATCAGCTACTGCAAAATTAAATAAGAAATAAGCAAGTCCCCAAACTAAACGACCAAAAATCATTGCGAATACTAATGAAATATAAACATTTACAATAGTTGGGAATTTTTTGATGTATTTTGTAAGAAGCAGAAACAAAGCACCACAAATAAAACCATAGCTCATAAGTTCAAAGCACATCGCAAGTCCTGTAGGAAGGATTGGTGGCATTCCAAAGATTAAAGATCTTGTTAATGGCGTGATAAATCCTAACAAAGCACCATAAGCAGGTCCTAGAATAAATCCTGCAAGCATTACTGGTATGTGCATTGGAAGTAACATATTTCCAAATTCAGCGATTTGACCAGTTAAAAAAGGCATCAACCATCCTAAAGCCAAAAATAAGGCTGCTAAACACATTTTGTTAATTTGTTTTTGTAGTACTGTCATAAAATTCTCCTGCATACGATTAAATCGGTAAACTTTGCTTCTGTCAACGAAAAATAATTAACAAGTTTTTTCAAAAGTTTGCTAAGTTTCGCTCGCAACATCTTTAAATACTGTCTGAAAAATTACAAAAAATAAGTAAAAGATAAACACTTTGTAAATATATTGTAAATTATGAAGCAAACATATTGCCTATTTAAATATGTGGTGTATATTTATAGTCGAGTGATTTAATTGTATTAACACGACACAGGTTAGGATAAATTCCTAATTCTGCGGTTAGATCACAAAACTTATCCTTCCTAAGTAGTAGAAATTCGTTAGAATTTCTTTTTTTTACGCAAAAATTAGGTTTTCTTGACAAATTAGATAAATAGTTTCAAAATATTTTGTCTTTTTTGGGAGGTACTTATGTTTAGTTTTAAGAAAAAAGATAAAGAAAACGAAGTTAAAAATGTTAACGAAAACCAAGAAGAAATAAAAAGTAAAAAGAAAATGAAACCTTTAAAGAAGGGTTTAATAATTGCAGGTTGTAGCGTTGTTGCTATCGTAGCCGCTTTAGGAATTACGGTCGGTGCACTTTGGGGAAACGAACTTTCTTCAGTTTGTTCAATTAAAAAAATAACTGAAGCAAATTACGATATAAAAGCAGGTCCAGTTTATGAGATGAATGTAAGCGGTGGCTATTATTTTGATAAATTTCTCGAAGAAGGCGGTGCAAGTAACGATACTGAATTAATAAACTTTATTGTTGATAACATTACAAAAGGAATTATTCCTATCTCAATGAAAGCTCCTACTATAGGTTGCTCATCATTTACTTGTGTGACCGAAGATGGAGATAGACTTTTTGGAAGAAACTACGATTTTACACAAACAACTTCAATGATTGTACATACAAACCCAGGTGGAAATAGATATTCTTCAATTTCTAGTGTAGATTTACAATTTTTAGGAATTACTGAAGGCAAAGAGATTGATGGGTTATTAAATACATTAATTACGCTCGCAGCGCCTTATGCTCCACTTGATGGAGTCAATGAAAAAGGCGTAAGCTGTGGTATTTATATGTCTTATCAAGGAGACAGAATTCAAGATGAAGGCGAAGAATACCATTATGAGGTTGTTGCAACCAACCAAGACACTGATAAGCCTGACATTACATCTACAACCATGCTTAGAATGGTTTTGGATTACGCAGATAGCGTCGAAAGTGCCGTTGAAATGATTAAAAAATACGATTTACATGACTCTGCTTCTACTTCTTTCCACTATATGATAGCTGATGCATCAGGAAAAAGTGCAATCCTTGAATGGGTTGAGCAAGATGGAAGATCAAACGATGATAAAGATGGTTCTACACGTGAATTAAAAGTTTACTATAACGATGATGATGCGGTTTTAGGTTCTAAAGAAGCCGAAAACGAGTTCCAATATATTACAAACTTCATAGTCACTCCTAATTATTACGAAAACGAAGAGTTTAGAAAAGATGAACAAGGCAAAGATCGTTACGATGAAATCGAAAAGATGATAAATCCTGATGGAACAAATGCTAAGGGCGTGGTTAAAGATGAAGCCGAAGCGTTAAAAATTTTGCAAATTGTTGGAAGAAGAAATTGGGATAAAGTAAATGGGGAGACCGACGGAAATGGTTGCACTGTTTGGTCAGCTTTGTATAACTTAACTGATAAAACTGTAACTTGGGTTGGAAACGAACAATTCGACAATCCTAACGCTTGTTTCACTTTCTCTCTTTAATTGATTTCCTAATCTTTCTTAAAAGCACCTGAAATCAATTTGGTGCTTTTTTGTTGCAAATTTTTACAAAAACCCCCGCAAAAGTCCACTTTTTTATCCTTTGTAAGTTCTTAAAACTCAACTTTTTCAATTTCAATTCTTTATAAAACATATTTAATTAATCTCATTTCTATTTGCTTCTACGCATTATAAATGTGTTTAACTTTCCCATAATCTTAATTCTTAAATTCTAATTCCTCTATTTTTTAAAAAAAGAATAGTCATATTAGAAATGACTTTAACATATAGTTTGCTTATGATTAAATATTAGCGCTTACAGAAATTGAGGGGTTTAACTTATGTTAAAAAAGTTGTTTGCGCCAGTCGATTTAACAAAAGGAAACATCTATCAAGTTATCTTGATTTTTATGCTTCCTATCTTTATTTCTTACATTTTCCAACAAATTTACACCTTAACAGATGCAATAATTGTTGGACAAAGCTTAACAGCAAGTGAAGTTAATGGAATCAATGATGTCGGTTCACTAACTTACATCGTTCTTCAGTTTGCTTTTGGCTGTTCTGCTGGATTTAGCGTTATTTCTTCAACTAAACAAGGAAAACACGATCCAGATGGAGTAAGAAAATCATTTTTAGCACAAATTATACTTTGTGTAATAATTTCGATTATTTTGACCGTAATTTCAGTTGCTTTAATTGATCTAATGCTTTCACTTGTCAATTTATCAGCTACTACAGGTGGAGCAACTTATGAAGCTGCAAAAACCTATATCCTTATTATATTTTTAGGTACTATCTGCCAAGTTGCATATAACCAAGTTTGCTCTTTGTTAAGATCAATTGGCGATTCTATTACTCCACTGCTTTTTCTTATCGCATCTAGTGTTTTGCATATCGCTTTAGCGTGTTTATTTATTATGGTTTTCCATATGGGTGTTGCTGGAGCAGGAATTGCAACTATCATTTCTCAAGGTGTATCTGCTGCCTTATGTTACATTTATAGTTTCATCAAATATCCATTTTTAAGGTTTAAAAAAGAAGATTTCAATTTAGGTTGGAAATTTTATTTTGAACATCTTAAACTCGGCATTCCTTTAGCTCTTCAATATTCAATATTAGGAATTGGATTAATTACTCTTCAATCAACAATTGTTAAATTTGACACAACTTTAAGTGGGGTTATTTTAGATAATGGCCCTGCTCAACTTGCTTATGGCGCCTCAAATAAGATTCAAACTTTCCTCATGACACCATTAAATGCGCTTGGAACAGCTATGCTATCTTTCTGTGGTCAAAATTTAGGTGCTCGTTACATCACCAGGATCAAAAAAGGATTAAAAGCATCGATAATTTTACTTATGATCATGTACGTTTTCTTACTTTCAATCGCTTTACTACTTTTAATCGATAATACTTTCATGAAAATTTTCTATCCTGAAAACAATATCAACGAGAAAAACGCATATCTAGGTCGAATATCCTTGTTATGTACAGTACCTTTCTTCCCACTTGTAGGAACTTTATACATTATGCGTTGCTCACTTCAAGGTTTAGAAAAACCTATTATTCCTTTTGTTGGCGGAATTGCTGAACTTCTAGCCAGAACATTAACATGTTTATTTGCTCCACTTGCGTTTTGTGATCAAATATCTGCCGAACTTGACTTATACGCAAATCCAGGTCCATTCATCATGACTTGTATGGCTGATCCAATTGCATGGTTATCAGCTGTGGTCGTACTTGTAGGTGGCTTTATATTGTCGCTTAAAAGCTTAAATCAATTAGAAAATAAAGAAGAACTTACTTTAGGCGAAAAAGAAGCCAATTAATACATGGTAAATTTTCTAAAACGTACCACATTGTAACTCTCGCAATGTGGTTTTTTGATTGGAAGCATCTACACCCAGACTAATTAAACTGTGTTTGCTTTGTTTCTTCAATAAGTGATCTGCTTCTTCTTCAATATCCAACAAAAGATAATATTGTGCCTTGGTATGACGAAAAAGGAATTCTTTATATTGGAATAAAAGATTTTTAAGTTGATGAATCTATATTGAATTAAGATAAAAAAATATTAAAATCCATTTACCTAAAGTAAAATCTGCGTTTATTTACGGAGTCGTTTACTTCAAAATTATACCAACTAGTAGGATTTCTACTTAGTACATCAGTTTAAACCCAAGGCCAAAAGTCTTCCCAAAAACAAAAAAACGCGATAATAATCGCGCATTTCTCATTGTGGTGCCTTCTGCCGGACTCGGACCAGCCACCTACTGATTACAAGTCAGTTGCTCTACCAGATGAGCTAAGAAGGCAATTTATTTCTTGGTGGGCGTTATAAGGATCGGACTTATGACCTCTTCCGTGTGAAGGAAGCGCTCTCCCACTGAGCTAAACGCCCAGTAAAGCTTTTTTTAAATTTTGGTGGGCCTTAATAGACTTGAACTATCGACCTCACCCTTATCAGGGGTGCGCTCTAACCAGCTGAGCTAAAGGCCCAAAATAAGCGTTACTTCAGACGCTCAATTACTATACACCAAAACTTTAAAATAAATCAATACTTTTTTATCTCTAGCCGAATTTTTTACCTCAAAAATTAAAAATAGTTTCTCCAAATGAAAATCTTTCTACTAATATCTTAAACATTAAAGTCTATTTATTCTTACTTTCTAAACATGTTCCTCTGACAGTTGTATGTGGAGCTACTGATTTAGTTATTTCAACATTACTTCCTATTACAGAATATTCTCCAATAACAGTATTGCCACCAAATATAGAAGATCCGCTATAAATAGTTACATTATTTTCAATTGTTGGATGACGCTTTTTCCCATTTAATAAACGACCATCCTTTAATGATAATGCGCCAAGTGTCACGCCTTGATAAATTTTTACGTTGTCTCCAATAATAGTAGTTTCGCCGATTACAATTCCTGTTCCGTGATCGATAAAGAATGATTTTCCAATTTCAGCACCAGGATTAATATCAATTCCAGTTCTAGTATGGGCATATTCAGTTAACACTCTAGCTGGGAATTTTAAGCCAAGTAAATAGAGTTCGTGGGCAATTCGATAGCAACTTATCGCTAAAAAACCAGGATAGGCAGTTACAACTTCAACATAGCTATCACAAGCAGGATCTCCTTCATAAATCGCCTTAATATCTAACAATAGTTTTTCTCTTAATTCAGGTAGTTTCGTATAAAAAGTTTTTAAAGAGTCTTTGTAATCAAAGAATTTATTCTTAAATGCTTCCTTGAGATTCAAAACACTTTTATCAATATATTTATCGATTGCGGCTTTAGAATAATTCTCTTCATAAAAATCTAAAAACATCGCAGATCTGACGTTTTTATAAAATTTAATCAGCTCTTCACGGTCAAGTTTTAACCATTCATTCTTCTTGGAAGTTCTTTCCATTGATTCATATAATTCGTTTACACTAATTTCATTCATATAATTTCTTTACGCTTAAATACCTTTCTCCATTATCTGGTAAAACAATAACAATATTCTTTTTTTGATATTTTTTAGGGTCTAGATTCAAAGCAGCTTTTAAAGCAGCGCCTGAAGAAATCCCACAAAGTAAACCCTCATTTTGGGCAAGAAGACGAGCTCCTTCATAAGCTTCTTCGTTACGAATATCGATAATTGTATCAACCAAATCGTCTTGATAGATTTTAGGTCTAAAGTTTGGTCCTAGACCTTGGATTAGATGAGGTCCAGTAGTTCCTTTTGTTAAAAGTGGCGAACCACTTGGCTCAACTCCTATAATTTCAACATCAGGTTTAAACTTTTTTAGGGTTTTAGCAGTTCCAATTAAAGTTCCGCTTGTACCAACTCCAGCAATAAAAACATCAACATTCCCATCAAGGTCTTTTAAAATTTCCCAAGCAGTCGTTTCTTCATGAGCTTTTGGATTGCTTGAACTTTCAAATTGATGTGCTAAAAATGCATTCTGATTTTTTAAAGCAAATTCTTCGCATCTTCTTACGCTGCCTTGCATTCCTTCTTCTTTAGGAGTTAAACGCACTTCAGCGCCATAAGCTTTCATCATCAACACTCTTTCTTTAGAGGCGTTTTCAGGCATAAATATGATGCATTTTAAACCTAATGAAGCTGATATCATCGCTAAAGATATACCCGTATTTCCACTAGTTGCTTCGCAAATTATGCTATTTTCATTAATTTTCTTTTCTTTTAAAGCATCTAAAATAATATATTTTGCGGCGCGATCTTTTACGCTTCCACTAGGATTACTTCTTTCAAGTTTTGCATAAATATCAAAAGAAAGATTAAATCTTTTTTTAATATTATTTAGTTTAACTAAAGGGGTATTTCCTATACATTCAATAACGTTTTTAACTAACATAACTAAATTATATTATTCTCTTCATTATTTTCTATTGAAATGAATATTCATTTCAATTTTTAGAGTATAATTATCTATGAAAGGAGATTTAAAGTTTATGGCAAACAAGTCGGTTTCAAAAGCTAAAGCTTTGAAGATTATCCAAAATGTTTTGCTTATAATTGTTGGCATTTTAGTAGCTTGTTCAGTTATTCAACCAGACATTATTAAGTATTTACTTGGAATTGCTTTAGTAGTTTATGGTGCATTTTTCTTGTTTAGAAGCGTTTATGATACCAAATCTTTCATAATGATGTTTGGTGTTGCAGGAGGTATATTACTAGGTATTGGTATTGCAACAATGTGCGATTACCTTCCACTTATTCAACTAATGCAACGTTTCATTTACATTGCTTTGATTGTTTTAGGCGGTCTTTTATGTTTAGATGCAATCGTCAAATTTGTAACTAAGAAAAATAATGCTGGTATTTTTGAATTAGTTATTGGTGTTATTTTACTAGTTCTTGGTATCTTATTCGTTGCATTAGAACAAGATATGGCAGAATTCTGCTGGATAGCATTTGGTGTTGTCTTAGCTCTTTATGGCTTATATAACCTCATTATTACACTCATTGCTTTATCCAAAAGAGCCTAGTTAAAATAACGATTCATTTTTAAAACACCGCACTTTTGATGGGTACCCAGTTTCCTAGACAATAAATGTTTGTTAACTGGATTATATCATAAGACTAACATGGATGCTTC
>CALVMF010000038.1 GCA_944342125.1 uncultured Bacilli bacterium
GATCCACTAGCTCAGTCGGTAGAGCACTTGACTTTTAATCAAGGGGTCTGGAGTTCGAATCTCCAGTGGATCACCACACATTTCTGCTCGAATGGCGGAATAGGTAGACGCTCAGGACTTAAAATCCTGTGGTAGCAATACCGTACCGGTTCGATTCCGGTTTCGAGCACCAATGTAAAAAGCCAATCCCTACTAAGAAACAACTTATCTTAGTAGGGATTTTTTATAAAGTATATTTCTTTATTTTTAAAAATAACCCTATTATTATATTTATCGGTAAAAATTATGGAAAACGAAGAAGCTATAAAATTGATAAAGAAAACCTTAGATAAAATCAGACCATTTCTTCAAAGAGATGGCGGTGATGTATCTTTTGATTCCTATGAAAATGGCATAGTTTATATCAATATTCATGGTGCTTGTGAAGGATGCGCGCTGATAAATAATGACATTGAAGAAGGCATTGAGGTTATTTTAATGGAAGAATGCCCTGGGGTTGTAGCTGTGCGTTTAGCATCTGATAAAGCAGCTGTTCAAGAAGCAATGAAAAAAGCTGGACAAGAATAATGTCTAGCTTTTTTGTTTTTAACGAACTTTTGCGGTGTTTTTTCTATAAAAGTATATTTTCTAACTTATTTACGATAATATAAGGCTCAAGGTTTCTTACTTCTTCACGGTTATAAACCATTGGCTTACCATCTAATTTTAAAACATGTCCTCCACTTTCTTTTACAATAATATCAAAAGCAGCGGTATCCCACTCTTTAGTTCCTTGAGTTAAGCGATAAGAAATTTCGCCCTTTCCTTCAGCTATTAAGCAAGCCTTTAAACTACTACCTTTTTTGATAACATTAGTGATTTTATCTTTATGTTTTTCAATAGTTTCAATTTCAACTTGAGCAAGATGATAAACGCTTGTAAAACAAGTTAAATCATTAACTTTATCAGATACATGTAATTTGCTTAAATTTCCATTTTGATCAATTTTATATGCACCTTTATTTTTTGTTGCATAATAAATTTCGTTTGTAGCAGGAACGTTAATAACGCCAGCGACAATTTCGTGTTTATAACATAAAGCAATATTTACAGTAAATTGCCCATCTTTATGAACAAAATCTTCTGTTCCATCAAGTGGATCGATTATAAAAACAAAATCATTATTTAATCTTGACTTATCATCTTTGCTCTCTTCTGTTAAAAAAGAATAAGTAGGAAAATATTTCTTTAAAAAATCTCTAATTAAAATATCACTAGTTTTATCAGCTTCCGTAACAGGAGAATCGTCCTCTTTGTATTCAGTATGAAAACCTTTAGTGTAATAATTCATTATATTTTTTGAGGCAATTTTAGAAGCTTCAATCATATATTTTAATTCATTATCAAACATAGTTATTCTCCTCTTATTATCAAAAATTGCCTTGCATAAGCAAGGCAATTAATCAATCATTATTCAGCAGCTTTACCGTAAGAACCGAAGTTTTTAACAATCTCTACTACTTTAGTTTTAATTGCTTCACAACCTGGCTTTAATAACTTACGTGGATCAAATCCTTTTTTATCTTTATCTAAATCCTTACCAGCTTCAATATATTTTCTTGTTGCATCAGCGAACACTAATTGAAGTTCCGTGTTAACATTGACTTTACTGACACCCATTGTGATTGCTTTTCTGACCATATCGTAAGGAATTCCAGTACCGCCATGTAAAACGAGTGGTTTTCCATTGGTTGCTTCTTGAATTTTCTTTAAAACATCAAAATCAAGACCTTTCCAATCTTTTGGATAAATACCATGAATATTACCAATACCAGCAGCTAAGAAATCAACACCTAAATTTGCGATAGTTTTACATTCTTCTGGATCGGCTTTTTCACCAGCTGAAGTAACTCCATCTTCACTTCCGCCGATTCCACCGACTTCACATTCAATTGATAAACCTTTTGCATGGGCTAATTCGATTAATTCTTTACTCTTAGCTAAATTTTCTTCAAAAGGATAGTGTGAACCATCAAACATGACGCTTGTAAAACCAGCTTCAATACAAGCTTTAGCTCCTTCATAAGTACCATGGTCAAGGTGTAAAGCAACTGGAACTGTGCAGTGTAAGGCTTCGTAAATATTTTTAACCATATTAGCAACGGTCTTAAAGCCACACATATACTTAGCGGCTCCTTCTGAAACTTCAAGAATTACAGGTGTTTTTGTTTCTTCAACAGCTTCTAAAATTGCCTTAGTCCATTCCAAATTATTAATGTTAAAAGCGGCAATTGCATAATGACCAGCGTGAGCTTTGTTGATCATTTCTGTAGCACTAACTAATGCCATAATTTTCCTCCTAAATATATAAGCACCAAATTAATCTAATTTTGGTGGATTATCATAATCAATTTGATGATCATCGGTTTCTTCTTCTGAATCATCCTTTAAACCTTCAGCTTCAATTTCTTCCTTATCGTATTCTTCAAGATCGGTATTAGCTTTGGTTTCTTCTTCGATATCGCTATAGACATCATTCATATCAATATGAACTTTATCGTAGGTTTGATTGCTTCTTAAATCCCATTCATTGTCTCCAAGAGTTACAAAACGACCATCTAAAGAAAGATTTGTATAAAAAATAGAGATTAAATTTTCTTTTTCTGCATCGCTTAACTCTAATCTTTCACTAACAGCATTAAAAAGATCAGCAAATCTTGTAATTTGTTTAACCTCATTCAAATATGAATAAGCAACATCTACCATTGATTCGTTTTTATAATTTTCAGTCATTTTCTATTCCTCGCGCATAAATTATATATAATGAAGTAATAAATTACTACTTAAATTAAAGTCTCGAAAGAGTCTCTTCTTTTCCTAAAATATCAATTATATTGAACATCTCAATGCCATGAGTGTGTCCCGTTAATTTTATTCTGATTGGCATGTAAAGATCTTTGCCTTTTATTCCTGTGTTTGCTTGTGTATCTCTAAAAAGTTGCTTTACTGTAATTTCATTAATTTCATCAAGGTTTTGCAGAGATTTTTTAAAAAATTCGATAACTTTCTTACTCGATTCTTTATTAATCATCTCTTTTTCATCTTCGCTTAAGTCTTTATTAATCGTCACGATTTCATTAAGTAAATCTACGATTTCTTGTCCATAGTGAATTTCTTGTTTAAAAATTAAAGCGATTCGCTTAAGTTCATCATCACTTTTATTTTTTAAGAAATCTATTTTTTTAACAAAAGGAATAATAAAGTCGAAATATTTTTCATCATCTAAATGCTTAATATAATAAGAATTAGTCCAAAGCAATCTCTTATTATCAAACATAGAAGGAGATGAGCTAAGTCTAGCTGGATCAAAAGCTGCTATCGCTTCTTCTTTCGTAAATATTTCTCTATTATCCTCGCTTGTCCATCCTAATAAGAAGAGAAAATTAAATATAGCTTCAGGTAAATAACCTAAATCACGATATTGAGACATGAATTGCAAAATATCATGGTCTCTTTTGGAGAGTTTTTTCCCGTTTGGATTAACAATAATAGTCATATGACCAAATTTTGGGGCTTCCCAACCAAAATACTCATAAATTTGAAGTTGCTTTGGTGTGTTTGATAAATGTTCTTCACCTCTTAAAACGTGAGTAATTTCCATCAAATGGTCATCAATTACAACAGCATAATTATAAGTAGGGATTCCATTTGATTTCATAATTACAAAATCGCCAATATCATTGCTATTAAAAGTAATTTCGCCTCTAACCAAATCATTGAATTTAAAGATATGGTTTTCCATCATTTTCAAGCGAATTGTTGGCTTTCTACCTTCTTTACGATATTTTTCTTTTTCTTCTTCAGTCAAATTTAAACAATGCCTATTGTATTTAAAAGATTTTACGCCGTTAGAAAGTTGTTCTTCTTTCATTTCGGCTAGCTCATCCTCACTACAATAGCATTCATAAGCAACTCCCATATCTATGAGCTTTTGAGCATATTGCTTATAAATATCTAATTTTTCCATTTGTCTATATGGAGCATATTTTGGATTAGGATTTTCTGGCGATTCATCAGGAATAATTCCTAGCCAAATCAAATCGTGAAGTTGACTTTCTTCAGCACCTGGAATATTTCTTTCAATATCGGTGTCTTCGATTCTAAAGACAAAATCTCCGTTATATTTTTTGGCATATAGATAATTAAATAATGCGCTTCTTGCTCCGCCAATATGTAAATACCCTGTTGGAGAAGGTGCGTATCTAACTCTTACTTTTTCTCCCATTTATTTCACCTCTTCTAATAAAACAACACAATAAGCTTCTATGGCTTTAGATTCACCAATATAACCCATTTTTTCATTTGTTCCCGCTTTAACTGAAACAAGTGATATATCAATTTCTAATAAGTCTGCAATATTTTCTTTCATTTTATCAATATAAGTGGCAAGTTTAGGCTTTTCACAAGAAATGAATGAATCAATATTACAAATTTTATAGTCCATTTTCTTTAACAATTCTTTAGTATAAATAAGAAAGTTAGTTGAAGGATAATTTTTAAACTTATCATCGTTTGGTGGGAAATGTTTGCCAAGGTCTCCTACATTTAAAGCACCAAATATTGCTTCAACTATAGCATGTATCAAACAATCTCCATCACTATGACTTTCTAATCCAAACTCAGACGGTATATTAACCCCTCCCAAAATAAGAGGAATTCCTTTTTTTGTAACGTGTATATCTTTACTAAAACCGATTTTCATAACTAAACATTGAATCTAAAGAAGAAAATATCTCCATCTTTAGCAACATAATCTTTCCCTTCAATTCTTAACTTTCCAGCTTCTTTGAGTGCAAGCTCAGTTTTATATTTCATAATATCATCGTAAGTATAAACTTCAGCTTTAATAAACCCTTTTTTAAAATCAGTGTGAATAATTCCAGCACAATCAGGAGCCGTCATCCCATTTTTAAATGTCCAAGCCCTAACTTCATCAGCACCAACCGTAAAAAATGTCGATAAATTCAATAATTTATAGGCACTTTGAGCAAGTTTATCAAGACCACTCATATCAACACCAAGACTTTTTAGGTACTCATCTTTTTCTTCTTTTGGTGATTTTGCTAAAATCGCTTCTACTTCACAACTAATTGCAATTGCTTGAGCATTTTCTTTTAAAGCATATTCTTTTACTTCTTGGTAGTACTTGCAATTTTCTAAATTGCTCAAATCAGACTCTGCAACATTAGCAACATAAATAATTGGTTTAATTGTTAAAAAATTAAAGTTTTTTGCGATTTTTAGCTCTTCTTCTGAAAAATCTAGTCCTCTTAACGCTTTTCCGCTTTCAAGAGTGGTTTTAATTCTATTTAACAAATTAGCTTCTACAACTGTTTCTTTTTCTTTAGAAATTCGAGCTTTATTTCCGATTTTTGCAAGACGAGAATTGCATGTGTCTAAATCCGCCATAACAAGCTCAAGATTTATAATTTCAATATCTCTGATTGGATCAACCGTATTTTCCACGTGAATAATTTCAGCACTATCAAAACAACGGACAACTTCAATAATTGCATCCGTTTCTCTAATGTGAGATAAAAATTGGTTTCCAAGACCTTCACCTTTGCTAGCTCCCTTAACCAAACCAGCAATATCACAAAATTCAAAAGTTGAATAGATTGTTCGTTTTGGATTAAATAGTTTGACTAAATTGTCAACTCTTTCATCAGGAACAACAACTGTTCCAACATTTGGGTTAATTGTTGCAAAAGGATAATTTGCAGCTTCAACATTACTATTTGTAATCGCATTAAATAAAGTTGATTTTCCAACATTTGGTAAACCTACAATTCCCGCTTTTAAACCCATAAATTAAATTACTCCTAAAATCCTTGTAATTATATAGTAATTTATAATAAAAATCATTAAATGTATCAATCTAATTGAGGGTTCTGATTAAAATTTTACGAATAAACTAGCTAGTAATTTTTTTGTTCTTTAACGATAAAACTATAGGTACATGCAAAAAATGTTTAATTAATTTTACTCGAAACACTTACTCATAATTAATAGCTTTTTCAATTCTTTTTCATTTGTGTTCTTATCGCAAACGAAGAAGTAATTACAATCAAAAAGGCTACGAAAATTACTACAAGAATTGAAAGTGGAGTGAAAACATTTATCGCTTCTAACCCAATTTGTTCTCCAATTGCCTTTCCAACAAAAACATTAATAAAGATTAAAGCAGCAAGAGATGAAATAACGCATACTAAAGAATTTAAAAAATTATCAATTAAAAACATTTTCCTAATTTCTTTATTGTCAAAACCAAGAATTGAAAGCAACTCAATTTCGTTTTTCTGTTCGGTCGCATTAATCATTGTAATTAGGGAGCTCAAAATAAGAGAGCTAATTATACTGATTAAACTAAAGCCATATAAAATATATCTTAAAAATTTGGTTGATTCTTCAACACTATTTTCAATTTCAAGTAGAGGATTTTTGAAATTGTAATCAGCAAGTAAACCATTTAATTTTTTTAATTCGCTTTCATCAACTTTTTCCTCCATAGTAAAAATAATAGAATTAGGAATTAAGCGAAAAGATGAAACATTAAATAAATCGCGGAATAAAGAAATTGAAAAATCTCTGTTTTGATAAATCGCTACACTTTTATCTTCTTTAATTACATCCTTAATTTTCAATTTAATTGTTTTAAATTTTGTCTTTAAAATGTTTCCATTCATCTCACTTTCAACAAGCATAGTTGAGTAAATTTCTTTATTTAAAAGGTCTTTTTCATTTAAAATCTGCGCAAAACCGCCACTTATTACAATTTCTTGTAGTTTTAATGGTTCGTTTACAACTTTAAATTTTACGTTATCTGAATTTGCTTTTAATGCAAATCCATCAACGACATTTTCAGGTGTTTTTATATTATAAATTTGCTCAGCTTCTACTCTTGAATATGCATCAATAATAAAATCTAGTTTGTTTTCATCTAAAGAAAAGAAAGTAGGATTGTTAAAACCAGTAAATAAATTTGTGCCACTATTGAAATAACCAGCATTAGTTGAGAAGAAATAATTTTCATAATCAAATCCATATGAATTTAAGGTATCTATAACTCCTAAATCTAGAGCATCTTTAAAAGCATTGAAAACATAAATATAGTTGCCACTTGTTTTATATTCATAAGTCAATGGTCGATATTTTTCAGAATCTACATCAAAAATATATTCTTTATAGCGCTCATCATAAAAAAGTTCGTTTAAAATTTTATTTTGAAAGCTTGAAGTTTCAATAAAATATACTTTTTTAAAAACCCATGGATGCTCTTCGACTTTATTTAACCTATTTGATGTCGGGAAGCGCATCTGTTCTTCAAACAACGCTTCATTAAAAACATTGTCTGTATGATACACCCTATTAACGTTATCAAATATCACGCCTTTAACTCTAAATAATTGTTCATCGCTATATTCCCATTCATCATTTGCGAGTTCAAGAGATACATAATAAGGATTTTTTGCTAAATACTCTCCTAAACTATCAAAATTTCTTAAAATCTGCAGTTCAAGGCATATCTCTTTCATCTGTTCATAACTTATAGATAAAACAACTTCTTCACTATTTAATGGTTCAGACAATTTTGGATAGATCTCGTAACTATCAATTTCATCCATATGGATAAATTCGTTAAAATGTCTTGCTGTGAATCCACCAAACTTTCTTTTTACATTTTTATTTACAGAAAAAAGATCATTTCCGTTAATGAAATAATTCTCAAAATCGACTAAATAATTTACTCCATATCTTTTAATATCGTTTGGATACCTTGCAAGTAAAGTTAAAATGTCCTTTTTACTTGTCGAATAATAATCCAAAACCTCATTTGAAGCGTTGTTGCGCGTTAAAACCACCTCATTATCACTTACAATTGAGCTGAATGACGAAGAGATAGAATCATTTAAGCTACTAGTTAAAGTTACAGCGAGTCCAGAAGATATTAAAGAAACAGATATTAATAAGTTTCTTATTAAATAACGAACTTTCCTAGTTTTGAATAGGCTTTTAAAGTGAGTATTGATAAATTTAAAAGTTAGTTTTCCATGTTTTTGCTTATTTTTAAACATCATTAGTGGCAATTTTTTAATGCTTTTAATAACGTAACTATTATAAATCTCTTTAAATCTATAATTCTCAAGTCGTAAGACAACATTAGAATATTTCAAAGCGTTTTCTTCATCGTGCGTAACAATAATTACTGTCGAAAAAGTTGAAAGTTTTTGTAGTATTTCAAAGATTTTTATCGTATTTTCTTCATCTAACGAACCAGTTGGCTCATCACAAAAAATTATACTAGGAGAATTCACGATAGCCCTAGCAATAGCTACTCTTTGTTTTTCGCCTCCACTTAAATTTTTTACTAAAGAATTTTCTAATTCTTTTAAACCTAAAACATCAAGAATTTCATTAATTCGGCGAATTTTAACTTCTTCTTTTTCCTTAAGTAAGGCATCAACTACGATGCGAATGTTATTTTTTACAGTATCTTCTTCAAATAACTTAAAATTTTGAAATATAAATCCAAAATTCGAAAGTCTAAAATTTGCTTTATCCTTATTTTTAAGGAGTGAATAGTTAACGCTATCAGCTAATACCTCACCTTCAAAATCACCATCTAACATAGATAAAATATTTAAAAAGGTTGATTTGCCAGACCCACTTTCACCAACAATTGAATATAGTTTATTTTCTGAAAACGTATATGAAAAATTTTCAAAAAGTTTTAAGTTGCCGAAAGATTTACTTAAATTATTAACAACTATTTTCATTCTTCTTTAAGCTCCTCATAAATTTTTTTATGTTTTTGAAATCTAACCGTAAGATAATCGATAGATAAATTTAAAATTGCTAATAATAAAAAGATAAAAAGAACAGTCACATAATTTAGATTAATCAATGTTTTTGTAACAAAAAATCCTGCTAAAAATTGATTAGCAAAATATGAAAAACCTATCGACAAAGCAATGCCAAAAATTAAACCAAAAATTGTAAAAAACCACTCTTCTTTAACATAAATTTTAATAATATCTTTGGCTTTTGCGCCCAAAACTGTCAAAATAGCCGATTCTTTTCTATTTTTTAAACTTGTTGAATAACTTAAAAATGCTGATATGAAAATCGAAGTCGATAAGGCAATAAAGATAAATATATTGACCCCTAGAAAAACACTATCGCTTAAAGTTAAAAACGAAGTTACTATCGTATTAGCATTATTTAAAAAAGATAAATTTCCAGTAGCTTCCTCTTCTATCAATTTTATAAGATTTTCTCTTGATTCTTCTTTTGTGGCAATCACAGTCATGCTGTAATTTGTAATTGCATCATCATTTTCAGCCGATTTCATTAAATCTAAAAACGTAGTTTTCTTCTGATTAATGGCTGTTGATCTGGTGGCTTCTGTTGTATTTAAGATTTCTTCTAAATAAATAGGTGAATAATAAATTGTCGGAGTACTTAAATAAGAAAACTCATCGGCGATATAACCAATCTTAAAACTTATAACTTTGTTAAAACTTTCAACGATATTTTCTTTTCTAGTTTCGTTAAAATATACATATTCCTTTTGACATCTTATAGTAAGTTCCATACCTTCTTTTAATTCTTCTTCATTTTCTTTTTCGAATTCATTAAGGAAAGATTTATTAACTACTATTTCATTATTTTCTAATTTTCCATCAAAAAAAGGTTTTAAAGAAAATCCGCTTAATGATAAATTTTCGCCAACTATTTTCGAAGTTCCATTTAAAAAATATGAAAAATCGTCAAAAATTAAACAACTTTTTATATCGTGAGTGAGAGATTCTAATTCTTCATATTCTGGGCGTGAACTTTTAACTAGATTAATTAAAGAATTATCGATTTCCTCTTCTTCAACTTTAGAAACAGAAAAAACATTATAATCTGGGAAACTATGTATCATGCTATCTTTCGCATTTTGAATCCCGCCTTTGAAAAATAAAGAAATTATCATTACAAATATAGAAAAACACGCAGAAATTGCATTTATAGTATTAATTTTCTTGTTTTTCTTCATGTTATTGCGGCTGATTATATTAGTATATTTTAGGGTACCTTTATTTTTATTTTCTTCTTTTATAATGTCGTTTTCGTTATTAGAAGAAATTGAGTTAAATGTTAATTTACCATTAGAAAGCTCGATATAGCCATCGTTAAATTCTTCATAAAGTTTCTTATTGTGACTCACGCAAATAACTAAAATTTTTCGTGAAAGAGATTGTAAATCTTGCATAAGTGTGAGGCTATTTTCTTTGTCCAACGCACCAGTCGGCTCATCACAAAATAAGATTTTCGGCTTAGATAATAAAGCCCTAATAAGAGCAACGCGTTGTTTTTCTCCACCACTTAAACTTTTAATTTTTTGATCTTGCTTTCCATCTAAATGATATTTGATTAATAAATTTTGCATCAAATTATAATCATCAACGCCTTTAATCGACATTGATATCTCTAGATTTTCTTTAACAGTCATTGAATCAAAAAGATTATAATGCTGAAAAATTATTCCAACATCATTTCGAAGATAATTGCATAAATCTTTTTGAGAAAACGAACTTACATTAGACCCATTAAAAATTACTTCGCCATCATCTGGCTTCATTAATCCCATTAAAATATTTAACAGGGTGGATTTGCCACTTCCACTTTTACCAACAATAAAATAAAATCCCTTATTCGGAAAGTTGATTGAAATGTTATTTAAAATCGGTGCTAAGCGTTCTTCATCGATTTTAAAAGACTTGGAAATTGTTTTAACTTCAAGCATAAATTACCCTCCTCATAATTTAGAGGGTGATTAATATGCATTTTTTTAAAAATTTAGTTTAACTTTTTTAATTTTTCTAAATTTTATGAATAAGTTCGTAAAGTTCATCGTAAGAATCAACAAAATAATCTGGCATTTTATTTTTCTCATAAATTCGCGGAACTAAACGAAGTAAAACACTTTTTATACCAGCATTTTTTGCGGCTAAAGCATCAAAACCAGTGTCGCCTATCATCAAGGCTTCTTCTTTTTT
>CALVMF010000039.1 GCA_944342125.1 uncultured Bacilli bacterium
CGAAACGCTTAAAACAATGGTTGCTCCTTTTCTTTCAGTATCCGTTACAGCTAAAGGAGTAGTGAAAGGGTCAAGACCTCTTTCGATGCATTCAAATGTTGCATAATAAGCTTTTAAATCTATAACAGCAATCCGTTTTTCCATATGCAAATATTTTAAAAGATTTCATAGCTTTTTAAAATTAACTGCTCATA
This sequence comes from uncultured Bacilli bacterium, assembly GCA_944342125.1. Classification (GTDB taxonomy): domain Bacteria; phylum Bacillota_I; class Bacilli_A; order RFN20; family CAG-826; genus Onthovivens. Next base: position 195 of record CALVMF010000039.1, read on the forward strand.
TATTTTTAAAGTAGTTAGTTAGTATTTTTTTAGTTGGTTTCTAGTTATTTTATGGTACTGATTTGTAACACAAAACATACTTAAAACATAATAAAAATCAACTTTTCTCCGCAAAACTCAATTATTTTTATAAATATAAGTGAAGCAATTTGCTTCATATTAAAGACGTGAAAATATTGTTTTGGACGTAAAATATTTTAATTTTTCCTTGCAAAAACCCGACGAAATAGCAAAAAAGATATAAAGTTGACTTTTTTCTTTATATAATATTAGACAAGGTAAATTCCTATACTTTTGGAGAAGTCTTTATGTGGCACGAACAACTTTTTAATATTCTTAACGCTATCAATAATGTTGTTTTAACTTTGATTGGCATACCTTTTATGATTCAGATTATATTTATGCTTTTTGGATGGCTTAGAAAGAAGAAATTTCCGAAAAGTGAAAAGAAAAATAGAATTTGTATTCTATTTGCGGCTCGAAATGAAGAAGATGTAATAAAAAGAACAATTTCTCGTATTTTCGAAAGGCAAAAATACGATAAGAACTTATATGATGTTTACGTGGTTGCTCATAACTGTACCGATAAAACGGCTGAATTTGCAAGAATGGCTGGTGCAACTGTCTTTGAGTATTCAGATCCTAATCCAAAAACACATCGCTTAGCTTATGCTATTAAATACGGATTCAAAAAAATTCTAGAACAAAACAAAAAATATGATTTCTTAATAAGACTTGATGCTGATAATTTCATAAATGATGAATTTTTAGATGTAATGAATGATGCCTATAATGCTGGTGTTAAGCTTGGTAGACCATATGAAAGTGCACTTAACATCACTCAAAATAAATATACAAAAGCTAGCGGTCTTTATTATGCCTATGATTCTAGATTTGCTAGTAGAGTTAGGGAGCGTTTCCATTTAGCTGCTCATATTAATGGACCAGGGGCTATGTTTGCTATGGACTTAGTTGAAAAATATGGTTACGATGCAGAAGGCCTGAGTGATGATTCAGAATATCTTGCCAACCGTATGTTAAACAAAGTATATGGTCATTTTGTTGAAGATGCAGTTGTTTATGAAGATTTACCTTCAACCTTTAAAGACACATATGCCAGAAATAAAAGAATGGGCTATGGAGTCTCAAGATTATTTTTCACACACGGTTTTAGATTATTAGGGAAATTTTTTACAACATTCAATTTCTCCTTTATTGAAGTTTTCTTTCAATTCTATTTTTGCGTAATTTGTGCAGTTTTATGCACCTACATCCCTATTTATTATATCTACGATATAACTTACCTTGCTTTAGCAGGGACGGGCGTGATTGAAACAACCTTACAAAGCGCAAGTTATTATATGGGAGTGCTAGAACAAACTGGAATTATTGTTGCGATTGCTTTAAGTGTTCTTTTTGCTTTTGCTGGCATTCTTCAAGCTTTCCTTCTTGTTATGTCTGATTACAAAAAACTTGGTGCAAAAAGTAGAAAAGAGTTAATGAGTGGCATAATAATTTATCCTTGTTTTGTTGTTGTATATTGTTTAACACTATTTTTAGGTATTGTTTCTAGACCTAGTCGGAATAAGGTGAATAGAAATAAGATATATAATAATTTTGATAACGAAAAGGAGGGTGAAGAGAAGTGATGCAAGAGATTAGTTTTAAAAATAGATATAACGATGTTTTATATGGTACTAGTCGGGAAATTGATTATCCTGATGCAATAGTTATTATCGTTACGGGAATGGCTGAACATTCAAGAAGATACGATGACTTTGCTACTTTTTTAAATAAACACAATTACTCCGTTTATTGTATTGATCACTATGGACAAGGAATTGGTAAAAATGGTGAACTCGGTAATCCTGGAAGAGATTACTTTTTCAAGATGCAAGAAACCATTAAAGAATTTATCTTAAAAAAGAAAGGCGACACTGGATTAAAGGTATATTTATTTGCTCATTCAATGGGTAGTTTTGTAACTCAAGGATTTATTGAAAAATACTCTCGAATAGTAGACAAAGTAGTTTTATGTGGAAGTAATGGAAGAAATCCACTTGTTAAATTTGGTTATATTTTTACTAAACTTTTCATAAATCAATATAACTACAATAAAAAAGCAGGTTTTATTCATACTTTATCAATTGGTGCATATGAAAAGAGCGTTAAAAACGCAAAAAGTAATAATGAATGGATATCTTTTAGTGAAGATAATGTTAAAAAGTATGATGAAGACGAATTTAGTGGCTATAGACCAACCAATGGTTTTTATAAAGAATTTATGAAAGGCTTAATGTCTATTCAAAAATCGAAAAACGTTAAGCAGATTTCTCCTAAACTACCAATTTTAATAATTGGCGGAAAAGATGATGCTGTCGGTAACTTTGGTAAAGGCTTAACAAAACTAGAAAAACTATATTTAAAATATGGTTTAAATGCTAAACTAATCATCTATGAAAATATGCGTCACGAAATATTAAACGAAAAAGACCACCTTAAAGTTTATAATGACGTAGTTAGTTTCTTAGATAACTAAATCTAAATTTCATTAATATTGTATTAATATCTGAAAAACGGAAAATCAAAACTATTTTACATAATAAATTTTCCTTTTCAACTCAAAGTTTTGTTTTTTAATAGTGTGTTAATAAGAAAACGTTTTCTAACATTTTTATTTTTTTGTGGTTAACAATTGAAGAAATATATTATTAAATATAAGAGATAAATCTATTGGGATTTGTTGTATAAGTGATTAACAGATGGCAATCACGTTTCTACCCTTAAGCCTATTAAGGACTACACAAATCAAGTATTCGTCTGCAATACTAGTAGAAGAAAACATCTCCTAAAAGATTTATAAGAGTCTTTTCTTACTTAGGAGGAATAAAAATGAAAAGAAATAAACTTGGAATGATGGCGTTTAGTTTATTAGCTGTTGCTTCTTTTGCAACTTCTTGTGGTGATCCAACAGATAATCCAATTGGTGGAAATTATGGAGATTGGACATCAGTTGAAAGATTTGAATTAGAAGAAACAGACATCGGTACAAGTACAACCATTAAAAAGGGGCTTTTAGACAAATATACTGATAGTGAAGATGGTGCTCTCAAAATTGGTCTTGTAACAGATTCAGGCACTTTAAACGATCACTCATTTAATGAATCAGCATGGAAAGGCGTTAATGCATTTGCTAATGCTAATGGTGGTGGAAAAATTACTGGTGATGGAGTAAAAACTGGAAAAGTTAGAACTATGTATGCCCAACCATCTGGTGGTTTTACCGCTCAAACAAGACTTGCTGCGATGAGATCAGTCGCTAACTGGGGTGCTGATGTCATAGTTTTACCTGGATATTTATTCCAAGGTGCAATTTCCTTAACTTTAAACGATCCTGATTTTAAAGATGTTTATTTCTTAGCTCTTGATTGTGCTGAAACAGATGATGATAACAATCCAATCGAATTTAACGATAGAATCACATCAGTTATTTATAGAGAAGAACAATGTGGTTATTTAGCTGGCTATGCTGCTGTTATGGATGGCTATAGAAAGTTAGGTTTCGTTGGTGGCGTTGCTGTCCCAGCTGTCGTTAGATATGGTTCTGGATATGTTCAAGGCGCCGCTGATGCTGCTAAAGAATTAAATTTAGATTCACCAATTACTTGTCAATATTACTATGCTGGCGCATTTGAAGGAACTCCAGAAGCTACAACTTATGCTAATACTTGGTATAGTACAGGCGCAGCCGATATTATCTTTGCTTGTGGCGGATCTGTTTATACATCGGTTTTATCTGCTTCGAAAGCAAATAATTATGCTCCATGGATTGGCGTTGATGTTAACCAACATGCTGATACTTCAATTGAAAAGAATAAAGATGAATTAGATGCCGTATTAGGTTCAATTAAAACTTCAGCAATGAAAAACCTAACATTTGCAACACAAGTTTTATTAACAACATGGGTCAATGAAGGTGAGCAATGGTCAGAAGACTTACAAGGCAATGTTGTCACAGTAGGTGCTCAATCAGAGATGGTTAAATTACCAACTCCTGAAGAAGATAAAGATCCAGGGTGCTGGGGATTTAAGAATTTCACTGAAGATGATTACCATGCTTTATATGAAAAAATTAAAGATGGTACAATCAAAGTTAATTCAAATTATGATGATGCTGAATTAAGCGCAAATAATTTCGGTGTTGATCCTCAATATTGTACAGTTAACTATATTTCTTCAGTTCAATAAGAGAATATTATAGTTAGTAAGACCCCTTTAAAAGGGGTCTTACTAACTTTTTTTTAAAGGAAGGGAGACAAAATGGAATTTGAAAACGTTATAGAAATGAGACACATTAGTAAGTCTTTCCCTGGCATTAAAGCTAATGATGATATCTCTTTAACTCTTAGAAAGGGTGAAATTCATGCTCTTTTAGGAGAAAATGGCGCTGGTAAATCTACACTTATGTCTATTTTGTTTGGTATGTATGAACCTGATGAAGGAGAAATTCTTGTTAATGGGGAAATACAAAAAATTAAAAACCCAAACGATGCAACAAGACTCGGCATAGGCATGGTTCACCAACATTTTAAACTCGTAGAATGTTACACAGCATTGCAGAACATTATTTTAGGTTTTGAACCTACGAAATTCGGCTTTTTAAGACCTAAAATAGTGAGAAAATCATTAGAAGACTTATGTAAGAAACTTAATTTTGATGTCGACTTAGACATGAAAATTGAAGACATGCCTGTTGGTCAGCAACAAAAAGTTGAAATCTTGAAAATGCTTTATAGAAATAACAATATTTTAATTTTTGATGAGCCAACCGCGGTTTTAACTCCTCAAGAAATTGATGAGTTAATGGTTTCAATGAAAAAACTTGCTCAAGAGGGCAAATCGATCTTATTTATTTCTCATAAGTTAAACGAAATTATGACGGTTTCTGATCGAGTAACTGTTTTACAACGTGGAAAATGCTTAGGTACACTTGAAACTAGAGATACTAATCCTCAAGAGTTGTCTCGCTTAATGGTTGGAAGGGACGTAGAACTTGTAATCAAAAAAGAAAAATGTAAACCAAAGAATCCAGTATTAACTATTAATAATCTTAGTGTTTATAATAGCGAACGTAAAAAAGAGATGGTTCATGATGTTTCTTTTAACGTTAGAGCTGGAGAAATTGTTTGTATTGCTGGTATTGAAGGCAATGGTCAAACGGATTTAATTTATGGAATCACTGGTTTAGAGAAAGTAAAAGAAGGCGAAATTATTTTACATAATAGCTTTGCTAAAGAATATATCGAGAAAAACGAACTTAATAAAACACCAAACATTGTTGAAATGGTGCTTGATAAAGTTAAATTTGGCTGTAACTTTGTCTGGTATCATATTTGTTTTGGTTGCTTATACGCTAAGCTTTTCTTAGAAAAATATATAAAAATTGGATGTAATTACATTGTTAATTTAGTTAGAAAATTATTTAAAAAGTCCGCAAAACCTGTAGATTTTAAAGAATTTCCTACTTATATTCCTTTTAATGAAGTTAAAGATCAACCTTTAGTTGGCGACATTCACCTTGAACAACTATCTATTAGAGATCGTAATCTTCGTGGTTTAGCTCATATTCCTGAAGATAGACATAAACATGGTTTAGTTCTTGATTTTAATTTAAGAGATAATATTGTTCTTGATACATACTACAGCAAGACTTTCCAAAAATATGGCTTTATTAATAACAAAGCTAAAGCCGAATATGCTAAAAAAGTCGTTGAAAGCTATGATGTTAGAAGCGGAAAAGGAATTGATTCTATCGTTAGAAGTATGAGTGGAGGGAACCAACAAAAAGCAATTGTTGGTCGTGAACTTAATAGGGAAACTCCTTTATTAATCGCAGTTCAGCCAACAAGAGGTCTTGATGTTGGTGCAATCGAATCAATTCATCATCATATTTTAGATGCTAGAGATAAGGGAAACGCTGTCTTACTTGTATCTTTAGAACTTGAAGAAGTATTAAATTTGGCTGATAGAATTCTTGTTATGTACAACGGAGAAATCGTTGGTCAATTTGATCCTAAAAAGACATCGCCTAATGAGCTTGGCCTATATATGAGTGGCGCAAAAAGAGACGATGTGAATGCAATTTTATAGGAGAAATGAATGATGGATAAGTTTGTTACAACTATAAAAAAGTGCACGAGGTCATGTGCTATATTCTTCCATAATTGCAATAAAAGAGATGGATTCAAGGCACTTATAGCTGCCATTATTTCAATTTTAATTGGTATATTTTGCGGATTTATTGTTATGTTATGCGCAGCTCCTCAATATGCTGGTGCTGGTTTATGGGCGCTTTTAACTTCGGCATTTACAGATAGTTCCTTATTAACATTAGATATTGCATTATATAGCGCTATTCCTATGATGCTTTCAGGTTTAGCTATTGCGTTTGCTTTTAAATTAAAGCTTTTTAATATTGGTATTACAGGACAAGTTACAATCGGAGCTTTTACCTCAATTATTGCAGGACTTGGTGGAGCAAATTGGTTTGTGTGTATGCTAGTCGGCGCTCTTTCTGGAGCAGCAGCTGGCTTTATACCTGGGTTTTTGAAAGCGAAGTTTAATGTTAGCGAAGTTTTATCTGGGATTATGCTTAACTGGATACTTTATTATATGATTGGTTTAATGGGCTCGCTTGTCGTTCCTAGAGAATTTAGAATGACAACGACACCAACCGAACTTAAAACTTTACCAGTGGCTGCTAGAATGCCTTCTCTTGGTATTCCAGGAATTGAAAGCGTTAGCGTTGGCATAATTGTTGCCATTGTGATTATTGCAATAATTTGGGTAGTCTTGAATAAAACCACATTTGGTTTTGAGTTAACTATGACTGGAAGAAATACTGAAGCTAGTAAATATGCTGGTGTTAATCAAACCAAATCAACAATTTTAGCTTTAACTATTTCTGGAGCTTTAGCAGGTATTTGTGGCTATATGCTTTATTCAGATCCAGTTATGCCAAGTAGATTTACTTGGGATTCATCGGGCAATACCTTATTAGCAGATGGTTTTAATGGTATCTCAGTTAGCTTAATTGCTCAAAATAGCCCAATCGGCTGTTTCTTCTCATCTTTATTATTAACGTTTATGGATGCTGCTGAAAATAACATTAAGGTTGTCTCTAATAGTGTTTATAACAACTATTACACTGACTTAATTAAAAACGTCGTTATTTATGTTGCTGCTTTCTCATCATTCTTCATTATGCTTCTCACTAAGCTAAACGAAAAGAATGAGAACTTAGAATACTTCCATCGTGAAGTTAAGCAGCTTGTTAAGAAGGAGGGGTAAGAAATGAGTCTTTCATCTTTAGGTACTTTCTTTAATTACTTCTTAATGTATGGAATAGGATTTATCCTAGGTTCATACGGCGGATTATTTTCAGAAAGTGCAGGTATTATTAATATCGCTTTAGAAGGTGCGATGGCTCTTGGAGCTTTCTTTGGGGTTATCTTCTTACAAGGCATGTTATCGTGGTGCGCTGGAACATTTCTTGTCGCAACAACTGGTGGACTTGTAATTACCTATCTTCTTGCAGCTCTTGTTGCATTAATTGCTGGTATTGTTTTCTCTTTCTTCTTGTCTTTCGTTGCTATTAAGCTTAGAGCAGATCAAACAGTTGTTGGTACTGCATTAAATACATTAGTTATTGCTGCTGCTAGTTTAATTAATATCGCTACTAGACCAGGAGAGATTCCTACTCAAGAAGTTACGACTGAACTATTCGCTCAATTATTAAGAATAAATACAGGAATCGCCTTTATAGATAACATGTTATCAGGTCTTAACTTCTCGGTATTTGTTGGACTTATAGCAATTATTGGATTATGGCTTGTCTATAACAAAACAAGATTTGGTTTAAGACTTAGAGCTTGTGGAGAAAATCCAGCTGCTGCAGATAGCGTTGGTATTAATGTATATAAAATGAGATATATGGGAACTGCAATTGGTAGTGCGGCTGCAGCTCTTGGTGGTTTCATTATATTCTCTTGTATGCCAATTGGTGTTTGGAAAATTAACGCACTTGGATATGGATTCTTAGTCCTTGCTATTGAAATTTTCGGTAACTGGAAAGCAACTAATATTATTTTCTGTTCATTATTCTTTGCTTTCTTCTTTGCTTTCGCTCCAACGTTTACAGCAATTATATCAATTCACCCAGAATGGGGATTAAATAGAAATGTTTTTGGACAAAGAGCATTTTACTATATGCTTCCTTATTTCTTGGCATTACTGTCACTAGCAATATTCTCGAAAAAATCGAGGGCACCGAAAGCAGAAGGATTGCCTTACGACAAGTCGAGCAGATGATACTTTAAAAATTCAAAAATATTTAATGAAAATATCTTGCCTTTAATGGTAAGATATTTTCGCTTAAAAGGAGAGTAAAAATGATCAAAGATATTCTTGTGTTCTCATTAACATCTAATGTTGCTCTTACAAATAAAGTTTGTGAGTTATTAGGAATTGAGGCAAGTAAAAGTGAAGTGTTGCATTTTGCAGATGGAGAATGCCTTGCGACTTCAAAAGCGGATGTTCGTGGTAAAAAAATTTATATTATTCAATCCACTTGTAAACCTGTTAATGATAGAATCATGGAAACTTTGATTTTTATCGATGGCGTTAAAAGAGCAAACTGTAGAGAAGTAACAGTAATCATGCCTTACTATGGTTACGCTAGACAAGATAGAATTGCTCATATTAATGAACCAATTAGCGCTAAACTTGTGGCTGATTTATTTACTCATGCTGGAGTTAAAAGAGTTTTGACTGTTGAACTACATACACCTCAAATCCAAGGATTCTTTGGTGTACCACTTGATAACTTATCTCCTTCATATTTATTTGCTAAATATATCAATCAAAAATATGACACTTCTAATCCAAAAGTTCATAATACGATTGCTATCGTTTCGCCAGATCATGGTGCAATGTATAGAGCAAGAGATTTAGCTAATTTTATCCCACACACATCAATTGTTGTTATCGATAAACGTAGACCAAAACCAAATGTTGCTGAAATAACAAATATTGTTGGTGATATCGAAGGTAAAACTTGCATTATGGTTGATGATATTATCGATACAGGTGGAACAATTATTGCTGGTGCAAAGGCTTTAAAAGAAAGAGGAGCAAAAGAAGTTTTAATTTGTTGTTCCCATGCCTTATTTAATAACAACGCTTTAGAAAAATTTGAAAAAGCTGACTTTATTAAAGAAGTAATTTGTACTGATACAATCGAGCATCCTGAATTTGCGGATTCTAACAAAGTCACAGTCATTTCAATCGCTGAAATGATTGCAGATTGTATTAGATCACACGAATCTCACGAAAAGATCAAAGATCTTTACGCAAGATTCCATTAATCAAAATTTTAAAAAAAGCCTAGATTTGCAGGCTTTTTTACTAAAATCATATTGATTTTAACTACAGATTTTAAGAATTTTAAACTGCTTTTGCAAAATACCCATTTAAAACTTTATGTTTTAACGAGCAAAAGCATTGGCATATTTTTAACAACTTTGTAGTAATTTTATTTTCTTAACTTTATAGTATTATCGTTATGGCTTTAATTTCATTTTCAAATATAAGCAAATATTATTCGACAAACCTGATTTTAGACCATGTAACATTTCAAATTAATAAAGGTGAAAAAGTAGCTTTAGTCGGGTCAAATGGAGTTGGAAAAACAACTCTTTTTAAGCTTATATTAAAAGAAGAAGAGCCTACTTTAATTGCTAAAGAAGATAAAGTTGGCGACATTTCAATTTTAAACGGAATTAAAATTGGTTATTTAAATCAAGATGCAATTAAAGATGTAAATAATACTGTTAGACAGGAATTAGAGCTACCCTTTTTAGAAGAAAAAAAGAAAATTGATAGACTGAATAAACTTGCTGAAGAGTTAACTGAAGATTCGAGTGATGCTAAAATTTTAGAATACAATAATCTTCTCGATGAGCTAAACGAAGAAGGTGCTTTTAACATTAAAAATCGAATTGAAGAATATGTTTCAAAATTTAAATTTCCTAGCGAACTTTTAGATGAAAAAATTAAACAATTAAGTGGCGGAGAAAGGATGAAAATTGCTTTTATTAAGCTACTTTTGATTCATTATGATGTCTTGCTTCTTGATGAACCTACTAACCATTTAGATATTTCAACAATTGAATGGCTTGAAAACTACTTAAAAGATTATAATGGAACGATTTTATTTATTTCTCACGACCGCTATTTTTTAAACACGCTTGCTAATAAGATTTTAGATTTAGAAAATCATCAAATCACCACCTACAACATGGGTTATGATGACTATTTAAAAGAAAAAGAAATTAAATATCAAAATCTTTTAGCTCAATATGAAAAAGAAGAGGAAGAAATGGCACGTTTAAAAAAGTTTATTGAATTTTATATGCCTAAACCAAGATTTGTTGGTCGAGCTAAAGATAGGGTTCATAAACTTGAGAAACTCGAAGCAAGACACATCGAAAAACCAACAAAAGAAAATAGAAATATTAAATTTAAAATCGAAGGAAGTAACCTCAAAAATAAGGGTTTAATTGAATTAAATAATGTTAGCGTTGGTTATGATTTTGAGCTTTTTCCACCTTTTTCATTTACTTTATATGGCAAAGATCGTTTAGCCATTATCGGAGATAATGGAATAGGAAAAACAACTTTAATCAAGGGAATTATTAAAGAAATTCCTTTAAAAGAAGGTGAAGTTCGCTATTTAAGAGACATAAAAATTGG
>CALVMF010000040.1 GCA_944342125.1 uncultured Bacilli bacterium
AGACAATTAGGATTCTTACCTCTTGAAATTTGATTGATTTTGAAGAAATTTACTACGCTTCCTACTTGAGTGAAATTTGAAACAAACGTAACCTTTGTAATCTTGTCTTCACCTTTTAATTTATTTTCGCCAAATAATAAATCATCGATTGTACACACTAAAGGAGTTCCATCATAAGCTTTAGAAAGATCTGGGGAAATTGCATCTAACTTAGCTTGTTTTACTATAACGGAACCTTCTTCTTTTATAATTCCACTTCCATCATTTAATTCTTGATATTCCTTAGTGACATCTTCTCCAGTTCTGGTATCTCTAATTCGCACATGAAATGAGTTAATTTGTTTATCACCATTTTTAGTATCAATAATGGTCGTAGTTGGCGTGCAATAATACTTATCATAAGGAAGTAGTTCGCCGCTAACTAGTTCATATTCTTCAATTGGTAAGGCTTCACCGCTATATTCAAAGGTTAAGCTCTTTGAAGTGAATTTAAGCGAGTTGATATCAGGATCAAGTTCATCTCTTGTTACTTCACCTGGATTATAAGGGAAATCTCCATCTCCCCCAGGTTTTTCACCTCCTTCAGGATCTTTATCATCATCTGGATTACCATCTTCTCCAGTATCAGGATCTTCACCTTCATCAGGGTCTTTGCCTTCATCTGGATCTTCGCCTTCATCAGGATCAATTGGCTTATCACCACTTGTTCCACCTCCTCCACCAGGAATATTAGCACTTGGAGTTGGATCAACTATGACCCAAGAAGAAAGTTCATCGATATAAACTTCACACCACGCATGTGCTTCTTTGACTGTTACTTGTCTTGTCTTATCTTTTTCACCTTGAGAAGTAAACCCGCCTACTGTTCTAGCAGGATAACCAAGCGTTCTAAATATCATTGTTGCTGAACCAGCAAAATGAGAGCATATTCCTTCTTTTTTAGTTTTTAAAAATTCAGCGAGAATATCAGTACCTGGTTCATATTCAGCATTTAAATTGTAAGAATAACCACCGCTTGATTTTAAATAACCAACAACTGAAGTAATTGTCGAGTATTGGTTATCTTTCTTTAAAGAATTTGTATCAATTATATTTTGAGTTACGGTTTTTAAACTTGATGGTACATTTAAATAATTTTGACTAACAAATTCTTGATATTTTTCTCTTCCAGCGTTTAAAGCAAGTGAATCCGCACTCGCACTTATTCCATCATTATGTTGTTGAACATAATCATAATCTACTATTGAAAATTGATTATAAGCTTGGCCGTTTAAATCAAATTCATTATCGTTAGTCGATATATTTGGATTATTTGCTGAAGCAAAATAGAAAGGTGCAATATCTTTTTTAAATGGACTACTATAATTGACAGTAATGTTATAAGTAGGCTCTCCAGCAGCTTTTACTAAATTAGAAATATAATTATTAGGATTAACATCTCCACTAGGTACTTCATAATTTTGAGCTAATTCAAATGTTCCATCAGTTTTATAATCGCCATAGACATTTTGTCTAAAATAAACTCTTTGGTTGTGACCTGAAAGTGTAAAGTTAAAAATATTGATTGGTTTACCATCTGTATCTAATCCACCTTCTCCAACACTTCCACCAGTTAAATCAATAACTGTATTAACTGCTCCTTCATCTTCGGTATCATCTGGTTTATCATTATCCCCAGTTTCGCCACCTCCAGGATTACCTTCTCCACCTGGATTTTCTCCTTCACCATCATCTCCGCCTGGATTTGGTGGTTCAACTTCTTCGATTTCTTTAGTGTAGACATCAATGGTAGAATTATCAAATGCAGGCATAACAAATTCATAACCCTTTCCATCCACATAATTTAAAAGCTGTTCTCCATTGGAATGTAATATAACTTTTTCAATTTCGTGTCCTTCATAAACAGAGCAATTAAAATAATAAGTTTGATTTTTAGTTAAATGATAATATCCGCTTTCTGAAATAGTTTGCACTTCACCTTCAGTGTTAGTAATCACATAATCATATGCCTGTCCCCGCCCATAATTATTTATAGAAAGAGGATATTCAAATCGTTCTGGAAGCATAGTCAAAGTTCCATAACTTGTATTGGTTTTTGTGTAATTTTTAGTAACATCGTATTGTATAATTTGACCTTGAATATTAACTTTTCTAATAATATTAAATTCAACTATATTTTCAACGCTTCCTGGTTCTGAAATTGAAGCATAATTTGTTATTTCAATTTCATCGTTAACGCCTAAAGAAGTGCCGTTAATTAAATTAATTGATGGACTAGAAAATGGCTTTTCTCCACCACTTATAAAATTTTCATAAGAGATTTCAGCATCAGGAGTTGAAACAGATATTTCTCTTGGTAAAAAAGTGATCGTTCCAAAATCGTAATTAATATTATAGTTGTCGGTTCTATCTTCACCGGTAGTTTTATCGATTACTTGAACACTAACAACATTTTGATAAGTTTTATTGACGCCATATTCTGGATTTGACCAGCTATTTGGGGTGACATTACCAATTTTATCAGTTGGAGCTAATCCGCTTACTTCAATATCGGAATAATTAATTGCATCATCCCCTGCATTACCATTATATGTGACCGTAAAATCTTTTGTTTTTATATTTAAATCTTGTTTATTGATAACAAAATCACCAAATTTTTTAGTGACATCATAATTAGTAATATTTGATTCTTTTGTGGTTTTGTTAACAATATCAAAATCTATTTCAATATCGTAAGATCCCACATCACTTGTACCAGTTGTAAATTCAGTTGTAACAACTAGCTCATCTTCATCAATTAAGCTTCCTTCACTAACTTCTCGATAAGCGTAGCTTGGATTTGCTAAATCATCTTCAAAATCTTCCCATCCATGAACGCTTCCATCGTAACTTATAGTTTTACTATCGGTTGAAATAGTTACTTTTCTTTTATTGATGGTGCATGTTCCAGTGTTGACCTTGATATTATAATTTGAGCTAACATCTTCATTTTTGTCATTTAAAACAGATACTTTTAAAGGTTCAATCTCATAACTTCCAGCATTGGTGTAACTATTAAATTCTAACAAAATAGTGTCATTTTGCGCTAAATTTCCTGCAGAAATCGTATAATTTGCTGGATCAATAGTGAGAGATTTACCATCATATTCTTTTTCATAATCTGGAATATCAATAGTCAATTCTCTTTGAGTAACTTCTAAAGATGAAGTTAAATTAACGCTATATAATTTTGTTACATCGCCATAAGTTTCGTTAACAATTCGATAATCAAAACTAGCTTCGCTTCCAGTTAATTCACCTACATTTGTTAAAGACGAATTAGATTTAACAAGTTCAATTTTATCGCCCTTTGCTAAACTACCACTAGTTACCGTTAAATTATTTCCAGCTAAAATTGCTGTTCCATCATATTCTTTAATAGAATAAGAACTTATCGAAATTTCACGAGGCTCAATTTTAATAGGAAGAGCGGAATAGTTAATTTTATAGTTAGAAGTAACGTTTTCTCCTTTTTCATTTTCAATAATAAATGAACTTTCATTTAAGCTTAAAGTTGGATTGTCGCTTGTTGGGTCAACTAAAGAATAAGATTGATAGCCAAGTTTATCGCCTTCAATTAATCCTTCAATATCGATAATGGCGTTTTCACCCCAAGTAATTGAGTTATCTTTAAGAACAGGCGTTACTTCTTTTGGAGCAATCGTAAAACTTTGAGGTTTAGAGTAATTTTGACCGCCAAATATATTTGTCGTAACTACTCTTGCTTCATATTCTCCAGCATTAACAGGCTTTCCATAGCTCCAAGCTTCGTTTCCTTTTAAAGAATATTGGATTCTAGCATCGTTATTATATAAACTTTCAGCACTAAAATCATATATATCCCCATAAACTGAATTTTGTACTACTAAATCTTTAATAATTACGCCTTCTAAAGACATAAGCGTAGCACCAGTTGCTCCTAAAAGAGTTAAAAAAGAGATTATTAAAGCGCGGTATCTATAAACAAATTTATAGAATTTAATAAATCTATCAATCTTTTTGTTATAAGTTTGTGTAAGCATTATCTAAACTCCAAAGTTCCAATAGTACCTTCTTTAATATCGAAGTTATTTATAATGTTTTCGCCATATTCATTATAAATAGCAACGATTTCAACGGTTGATTTAACGTAAGTAATTCCATCTTCATAATCACTATATTTTAAATAAGTAGGAACATATTCTATGTCTTCAAGCGTAATACCCATTGCTTCTAAAGCATCCATTTCATGAATATTAATAATTTGACTTGATAAGGTAGTTCCTGGGGAAGCAGTTTCAGCTTGACTATTTGTATCGTAAGTCAAAGTAAATTTGTTAATCACTACTTCACCTATATTATAAGTCAAGGCATATTCATAAGTCACATTTTCGAAATTATTTGACATGTCATAAACTTCAAAGCTGATTCTTGGCTGATGAACTCCTGCATCTTTAAACATCTCTTCACACGAAAGACTATACATATGATTTTGTTTTATTGCGCTATCACCTTCAAGAATGTATGGTGTGCTTTCAACATAAAGATCGTCATAATCCTTTGTTGTTCCTTCAAGAGATAAAGTTAATTTTTGCTTTCCGTGATAATATTTTTCATCAATTAACCCGCTATCGCGAGTAAAGTCAACAACTACCCAGCCATGACCTTTAATATAAACCTCGTTCCAATAGTATTCGTTTGTATCGCTTATTGAAACTTGATTTGTATCTTCGGCGATATATAAATAACCCTTAGTTAATCTAGTAGGAATTTCTAAACTTCTTAAAAGTAAGGTTGCTGCACTAGCAATTAATTCTGAATCGCATTCAGCAGGATTATTTTCAATAATCTCTAAAACACTCTCTTCAAAACTAAGATCATAATCTTCAATTTCAATAAAAGGATTATAAGTGATACTTGCTTTTGATAAATAATCGCTAATAATAGGAATAACTGCGCTTGGATTATTAATTGGAATAAATTGAACATAATTTCCAATTAAATTCATTATGGTCGATTTAATAACCGAAGGAACTTCTAAATAATTATGCTCAACGAAGGCTGAATACTTTTCTTCGGCTTCTTGCAAGGTATAATCTGAAAAGAAGTAACTATCCATATAATACATATTGTCTCGATAATTAAAATCCATCGCATAATATGTGTTATTTGTAGAGCCATTATTTTTAAAACTGACATCATCAACTTGAGAAAAATTATAGCTTGTTGAGGAAGCGTAAGCTGGAACTATAGTATTAACTCGTTCAGGATTTTCGTTATAAATATTCACTTGATTAAAATTTGTTCCATAACTATAGAGTTGATTAGAGATATAAAGATTTGGATTTAAATAATAGTCGTTAACATCATAAACATTTGCTTCATCAAAGCCTTTTTCTTCGGCGTCAAAGTTTCCGTAACTTTCTTCTCTTAAATAGTAGTAACCTGCATTACTTGTTTGAACATCAAATAGATAGTTGTAATTATTTGGCATATTATCGTAAACGTGAGTTATTCCACTAGTATTACCATTATCATTTTCATCAGGGACATATTCATCCTCTAAATCATCGAGATCACCTTTATTTAATCCTTCGTCAGTTTCTTCATCTTCACCTTGTCCTGGCAAGATATTATCTAAATCAAATAGATTGTCAATACCAGTTGTGCATTCAATTGGAATCCAGCCATGACCATCAAGATAGATTTCACTCCAAGCGTGAAACGTTAATGAATAAACAGTAAAGGTTTCACTAGGATCTTTAATAATGCAAGGAAAACCAGTTGTTAAACGTGCAGGAATACCTATTGCTCTAAAAAGCATGGTTCCACTTGAAGCAAAATTTTGGCAGTTACCGACTTTTTCATCTTCTAAAAATTCCATTAACGAACCACTAAAAGGTTCAAGATTATATTCGTATTCGCTATAAAATAAATTGGTTAAAGAGCTAACAAATTTTGATACAGAACTTGTATCTAAATTTTTCTCATCAATAAATCTTAATAAATTGTTCTGTAAAGAATAATCGATATCTAAATATTGCGAATAAACAAAATCACGATAATTTTCTTCTTCATTACTTAAATAGGCATCATCAAAAGAAGTAGATTCAATTTCATCTAAAGCTAGTTGAGGAATGTCAGGATAGCAAAGGTAATCAAACTCACCAGTATAATTGGACTGATTCATGTGAAATGAAATGTCATTGCTTTGCTTTTGATCGGTGTCGATAAAATAAGGAACAAAGTCATAGTCAGTTCCAAAAAGACCTTCTCGATAAGAAACATGTACTTCAGCGCTTCCAATTTTTGATCTTTGCGCTTCAATATTTGTCATGTATTGATTTGGGTTATATGAAGAATAATTTAAATAATATGGCTGAGCAGTCATAAAAGTATTAGAGGCAACATCATAATTACCATAAGATTGACCTCTAAAATAGTAAACTCCAGGTTTAGATGCATTAACATCCATTACTGGAGCATTGATTTGATCAAAAGGAAGATCTCCAATTGGTAAATCATCAAGCGAATCAAAATCAATTCCCGACCAATCAAAAGGTGGGAGATCATCAAAATCGATCCAAGGTACATCGATATCAGGACGATCAAGCAAATTTAAATGTTTTATTTGAGTATAGCAATCAGTAACATTCTCTCCATTAAAATTTGTAATTTTTAAACCATAAAATTGAAAATCATAGGTAGTACGTGAATCATCAGTATATTTTTTCTTTACTCTTACTGTGCCAGTGTCTCCGCTAGCAAGCCCATCTCTTCCCCAATTAACTTCTGAATCAGTAAGCGTCTGCCCATCTTCAATTCCAGCGTAATTAACTCCATCCTTAACCGAAATATCGAGTTCTCTTTGACTGATTCTTATATCTCCATATTTAACTTTTAAATTGTAAGTTGAAGAGACATCTTGGTTATTAGAATCTAAAATTTTAACGTTAATTCTATTTGTATATGTTCCAGCTTTGGTGTAGCGCTTTTCTTCTTCACTAACTTGAATATAGTCGCCAACATTTAAATGACCTTCTTCAATTTTAATCTCTTGATTGTTAAATACGTGTTCTTGTCCATCATAAAGAATATCAACTTCAGGAGTTGTGATGATAACGTTTTCCTTCATAAGTTTAACGTCACCAATTGCTGCATAAGCAAAAATTGAAGCAACAGCAATTGCTGAGGCAAAAACTAAACCTAAACTAAAGTATAAAAATTTTCTCGACCTTAAAAATTTCCGCATCATTTCACCTCAAATCTAGTTAAATACTTTTTAGATTTTTTCATTTCATTAGTACCAAAAATCTTATTTAGCTCTTCGATAAATGGAGAGATGGCATTAGATACCTTTAAAGCATCTTTATTTTCTAATTTCCTTAAGATTTTTTTATAAACAAAATCATCAAAAGCTTCCATCTCTTCTCCACCACAAGCTATATAAATAGGAATATAATTTTTAAGCTGATTCATCATACGATTACCGAAAGTGATTTGGAAAAATTCAATCAATATTTTATTAAGTTTATTAGCCATTTCATCGATTTTGTCATAATTAGAATATGTATTTAATGCGAGTTTTGCGAGGTTTTCAAAATTTTCGTTGGATATTTTAATAGGACCCTGATCTATAGATTCAAACTCTTTTGCCTTTTTATTTAAGTTCATAATCATCGCTCTATCGTAGACTTTATCAGAAATTGAGAAGGTTGATTCATCATTATTTGCTGTTCCTAAAAAATAAACATTTCTCTTTATTTGCATACGACCATCAATTAAAAGTTTAGGATCTTTAGGCCACGAGTCATTAGTAATTTCAATTGTTCTTTGTTCGATGTTTGGATATTCAAGAAGCGAAAGAAATTCAGCAAAATAATATTCAATACGAGCAATATTAACTTCATCTAAAACGATGATAAAAATCTGATCAGAAAAATTCGAGCGATAAAGCTCTTTTAATAAAGGAGTTTCATTAAACTTTTTAGTGAATTCATTATAATAGCCAAGTAAATCGCTTCTTTCTTTCCAAACTGGTTGAACAGCGATAACTGTTGTTGGATTACCGATAAATTCTTCAAAAGCTAAAGCGATTGAAGTTTTTCCAGTTCCTGACATACCTTGAAGAATCATCGTTTTACTTGTTAATAAACTTGCAATAAATGAGCGAATATCATCGATTGCATAATATAGTTTTTTTCTTGAAGCGCAGAAATTTCTAAAAGCATTTGTAAAAGCTTCTAAAGAATTGACTTCATCGAAAGTGATATTTTTTACTACTTCAGGCTCATTAACGTCTAATTCTAAAAGATCAGAAAATCTCTTTCTTTTTTGCTTTTTATCGAGTTTTTTACTCATTTTTGCGATTGTTACATCTTCAAGCTCAAACTTATAAAGGTTTCTTTTTCTAAATTTGATACCAAGATAATATAAAAATAAACCAATTGGTATAAGAACCATAAAGAATAAAGCGATAAATAAGACTGGAGAAATATAAAGAGCATCTCCTCCAACTACGATAGAATAAGTTAAAAGGTAAGCTAAAAAGAAGATAATTAGGATGCCTTCAATTATCGATAAAGTGAAAATAGTTTTATTAATTTTCTTGTGCTTATCCATCGTCTTCTTCGTCCTCGTCTAAATCATCTATATCAAAATCATTTAAATGCTCATCAAGCATATTTTGAAGTCTAGCTTCTCTTTCTGCTTCAAGTCTTTTTTCTTCTAATCGACGATTCTTTTCTTCTAGTTTTAGTTTTTCTTTTAAGGCTTTTTCTTCTGCTTTTTGCTTTTCAATTTCAGCTTTTTGCATTTCTTTTTCGTTTTTCTTATTTGCTTTATCGCTTACTTTATCAATACGAGCTTGTTTAACTTCTGCAATCGCTTGTTTCTTTCTTCTTTTAAGCATATCTTTTTTAACAAGCTTCCATTTACTTGCAAAATATTTATCAAAAGCATTCTTTTCCATTTCAAGTTGATTAAAGTAATCTTCGCTTAAATCATCTAAATCAATCTTAGGATTTAAAAGGATTTGAAGACCTTTAACTCGACCATTAAGTTCACTAATTGCTTCGTTTAATGAATTTATTTTATCGCTTGAAAGCTTCATTTCGTTTTTAAATGTGTTATCAAGTTCATTATATTTTTCGTTTAGTAATTTTACTTCACTTGCGTGCTCACTATTAAGATTTAAAATCTCTTGACGGTGGTCTTGATTAATTTTAGCAATCTCAATGGCTTTCTCTTCGTTTAACTTTTTAATTTCGTTTTCATGTTCAACTTTTAAAGAAGCAATTTCTTCTTGAAGCTTGATTCTTTCATGCTCCATATTGATGATATAGTTATAAATTAAACGATGATCAAGTTTTCCTTCTCCAAACATTTCATGAATCTTTTTCATGCATGTTTCGAGTTCAATTATTCTTAGTTCTTCTTTTTCTTTATTAAATTCTTCTTCGTAAAGAGGATAAACATCTTTTGTTTCAGCATAAGATAAAAAAGCAATAAGAGTTGGAATAGCTGAAAAATAGTTTAAAAATTCATCCGAAAGAGTTTTTTTATGAGTTTCAATTGGATTAACTTCATAGCCTGGTTTAGAGTAACTGCTCAAAAATTCATAAAGTGCTAAACATTTAGAAAAGTTAACATCGTTTTTTAAAACGTTAGTTCTTTGAATTGGAAGTCTGATTGAAGGCGCTTTTGAAACGATTTCAATTAAGCTAGTTCTCATAAGTTGATTAACAACTACTTCAATATTTCTAATTCGCTTGATTAAATCGAGATTTTTATCGTTTTCTTCTAAGTTTAAATCGCGATATCTTTCATCTTTTATTTCAATCGAATAAGAGATGTTATTTCGATAAAGATTAATTTTATCGCTTAATTGGGTATCGCTTTCAAAAAGCGATTTAGCTTCTTTTATGCGGTCAAAACGAATTTCAATAAAGCTTTTAAGCATCTTAAGAAGATAAACTAAAAATTTATTTTCATAGACTGTATAATCGTCAAGTTTTTCAACAATTAAAAGTTTAGAAGGTTCAATTTCGTTATCTTCTTTAATCTTTCTTATATTTTGCGAGTTAGCTGCTAAATCAATAACGCTTTCACGACTTACTTTTTTAGCCTTTTCAATAGGAACAGTTTCAGCATTATTTCTAATAAACTTACGATTTTCATTGATTGCTGCTGAAATATAAGGAAGATAAAATTCGATGGTTTCAACCCAAATAGGGTCAATAATGACATCGTTTGCCTTTCACTTTAACGAATATAGACTTTTTGCTAAGTTTTT
>CALVMF010000041.1 GCA_944342125.1 uncultured Bacilli bacterium
CTACGCCGATTTATCGAGAAATTGCAAATGTAATCCAAGATTACATTTATACATTGCACGATAAAGAGAATTATGACGTAAAAGGCTTAATGTCATACTTAACAAGTGAACTGTGTACCAGTCAAAACAAAGATAAAATTTTATCCCAAATCAGTGACATGGTTATTGAAGAAGAAAAAATCCCGCCTTGTAGCGAAAGCCAATTTGCAGATCTTGTTGATACTGTAAATAAGGAAAGAGTTAAAAATCAAACATATGATGTTTATAACGCTTCATCGCAAAATAGAAGCGAATTAGAAAAAGCTGAGCTTGCAAAAAGTTGTTTGTTAAAAGTTAAATCTATCATACAAGAGGATGATAAGAAAAGGAGGAATTAACATGGTAACAAATGCAAAAAAAGTATCTGAAAAAAGTAAGAATGTTGTTTTGGATGAAACACAAGACGAACAAAATGAAATGAATTTGAATGATTATACACCTGTTGATGACAAAGATGAGATATTGACTCTCGATGAAATAATCAAAAAATTTGAGGAAGAGAACAAAGATACTAAATTTATCGATCAAGACGAATTTTTTGATGAAACCGCTTATCTAGATTTAACCGACAAAGATTACGAAAAAGTATTTGAGCATTTTAAAAGTCTTGGCTATGAAGTCGCAGGTAGCAAGGATGATGATTTTGATAATGCCGATATGCCTGAAGATTTTGATGAATCTATGATGGATGAAGAAGATGATGGATTTGATGATTTTGATGCTGATGAAAATCACGCAGAAGAAGGTAATATCGATATCAATAATCTAGAAAACATCGAATCAAGTGAAGTTAAAGTTAACGATAGTGTAAAGCAATATCTTAAAGAAATTGGTCGTGTTCCTCTTTTAAAAGCAAAAGAAGAAACAGAACTTGCAAAAAGAATACTTGCAGGAGACAATAAAGCTAAAGATCAATTGATTAACGCTAATTTAAGACTCGTTGTTTCAATAGCAAAGCATTATATAGGTCGTGGCATGCAATTTTTAGACCTTATTTCCGAAGGAAATTTAGGTTTAATTAAAGCTGTAGAAAAATTTGATTACAAAAAAGGCTTTAAATTTTCAACCTATGCAACTTGGTGGATTAGACAAGCTATTACAAGAGCTATTGCTGACCAAGCAAGAACAATTAGAATTCCTGTTCATATGGTTGAAACTATCAACAAAATTACTAGAGTTCAAAGACAACTTGTTCAAGAACTGGGAAGAGAGCCAACAGCCGAAGAAATTTCTCAAAAAATGGAAGGTGCTTTAACTCCTGAAAGAATTAGAGAAATTACAACTTTAGCTCTTGAACCTGTATCATTAGAAAGCCCAATCGGAGAAGAAGATGATAGTCATTTAGGCGATTTTGTTGAAGATAAGGAAAGCATTTCACCAACTGAATATACCAGAAAATCAATGAATCGTGACGCATTATTTAGTGTTATGAACGATTTAACTGATAGAGAAGAGCGCGTTTTACGTTTAAGATATGGCTTAGATGATAACCGCCCAAGAACTTTAGAAGAAGTTGGTAAAGAATTTGGTGTTACTAGAGAAAGAATTAGACAAATCGAAGCAAAAGCTATTCGTAAATTAAGACACCCTACTAGAACTAAAAAATTAGACGATCTTCATTAATTAATGATTTCTAAAAGACTTAACAAAATAGTTGGTTTTATCGATGAAGGCCATGATGTCGCTGATATAGGAAGCGACCATGGTCTTGTTTTGCTTTTGCTAAGTAAAAAGGGTTTTAAAGCCAATGTTTTAGGTGTGGAAAATAAGCAGGGACCTTATGAAAATCTTTCTAAAACTGTGAAAACTATAAATAAACCAAATTTTCAATGCATTTTAGGAAATGGTTTAGAAAATCTAACCGAAAATTACAAAACAGTTATTTTAGCAGGTATGGGTTATTCAACAATAAAATCAATAATCGAAGCTAATCTTGATAAGATTGATTTTATAAACACTTTTATAGTCGATTCGCATACCAATCAAGATGAGATTAGAAGATTTTTTGTTAATTTAGGTTTTAATATAGTAAAAGAAGAAATCGTTTACGAAGATTCGATTTTTTATGATTTGGAAAAATTTCAAAAATCTAATGTCAAGAAATCTTACACCGATAAAGAACTTAAATATGGGCCAATTAACTTAGATAAAAAAACTGAAGAATTTAAATTAAAATACAATTCAAAGTTATTAAAATGTAAAGAGATTATTGACAAAATAAATAACGAGAAGCGAATAACTGAACTAAAGCGTGAAATTAAAGAAATCGAGGATATTCTATATGAAAACTAAAGTTTTACTTAAAAAACTTGCTAAATTTTTCCCAAAATCTTTAGCTGAAAGTTATGATCATGTTGGTTTACAATGCGGCAAAATTAAAGAAGAAACCAATAAAATTCTACTTTGTTTAGATTATGATGAAGATGTATATCAATATATTGTTGATAATAATCTAGATAAAGAAATTGATTTAATTATTTCTCATCATCCTTTTATTTTTGGGACACGTGCTAAAGTTTTAAAAAACGATCCCTTAAAAAAGGAACTTTATGACAAAACGATTGCTTTAGATATTCCTGTATATAGTTATCACACTAATTTTGATTCTGGAAATAGGGGAATGAACGATGCTTTAGCTAAAAAACTCGGTTTAATGGATATAAAGAAATTAGAAACCGAGCCAATGGCAAGAGGCGGAATATTGCCAAACGAAATGGAAATTCATGATTTTAGTAAATTTGCTGAAGAAAAATTTAATGTTAATTATGGGTTATTACTCAACTACGGAACCACAAAAATAAAAAAAGTAGCCTTAATTGGTGGAGGTGGTTGGAGAAGTTTTATTAACTCCAAGCAAGAAGGCTACGATATTTTTATAAGTGGTGACATTCCTCATCACGGAAGAAGAGCTGTGGTTCAAAATCACTATAACTATCTTGATTTACCACATGAAATCGAAAAAATATTCATGGAGCAATTTAAAGAAGTTCTTTTGTCTATAAATTCTGAATTGCAGGTTTTGACTGTTGATCAAGAAGTTCTCCCTGAATGTCTTTGTATTTAAAATAATTATAGATTTCATCGATTTTTTCTCTAGAAACGCTTCCATCAGATATCAAATAAATCTTTCTATCCTTTCTGATGTTTAGATTAATCGCTTCTTGAACTGATGAAATTGTAGCGTAATAAACATGAACTGTATTTAAGTGATAGTACTCAACGATGTATTTATCACTTTTTTTATTGCTACTAACAATTAATAAAACATCATCGTTTTTAATCTTATCGAGCAATGTTTTTTTCTTTTCAAAATTTTCATCGCTTATTGTGTGATTAATTTGGGCTTCAGGAAGATAATTCTTTAACTTGTGTAAAGCTAACGATAGATTATAATTTGCTAATTCGCTCTGATAAATAATTTGAGTAGATTTTTTATTAAACTTTTTCGAGAAAACCAAATTATTATTAACTGATTCATTATTCATATCATAAAAATAGAATTTATGATTTGTAGAATTAGCCAAAAAATTCTCTTCAATTGTGTTTAAGTTTCCAACAAAAATAATTTTTTGATAGAATTTTGCTTTCTTGATTAAATCTAGTTTATTTAAAGTACTAGGTGAAGTTGCATCAAAGTAAACAATTTTTCTCTTTTTTAATATTTTGAAGAATTTTTCTTCTGTTCCATAAGGTGAAGTGATTACAACAGTATTTTCATCAATTGTTTTAATGTAATCTTCAAATCCTTCGTAAGGTATGTCAATTATTAAGATATTTAATTTTAATAACTCATTTTTGACTTGTTCGCCGTTTAAAATGTTTCCAAGCAAAACAATTTTAGAATTTGGAAAGCAATAACGCGCCTTGTTTGCAACTTCTAATAAATTACTTAATGTTTTTGAGTAACCGCATGGTTCAATAATTTCGATATTCATAGAATGATTTTAACATTTTTAATGAAAAAGTGGCATAAATTATATAGAATTTACACATGCAATTTAGAGCTTTCAATTTAAAAACAGACTTATTAAACATTTTGGATGAACTTGGATATAAAAATTTAACTAAAGTACAAGAACTTGTTATTCCAAAAGCCTTAAAAGGCGAAAATATTATTGCTAAAAGCGAAACTGGAAGTGGTAAAACTCATTCTTTTATTGTTCCGATAATCAATAATTTAGAAGACAATAATAACATTCAAGCAATAATAGTAGATCCAACAAAAGAATTAGCTCAACAGACTTATGATTTTATCGTTCAAATATTATCAAAAGAACCATTCAATAAGTTTAAAGTAAAATTATTTTCTGCTGGTAAAGACCTTACTAAAGATCTTAAATCGTTTGAAAATAGTGCCAATATCATTGTTGCAACACCTGGAAGATTAAGTTATTTGCTTAATAATGCCAAGATTGATTTGAGTTCTTTAAAAACAATCGTTTTAGATGAAGCAGACATGTTAATAGATAAAACTTTCATTGACACAATAAATGACATTTTTAAGATTGTTGATAAAAATAAGATACAAATTGAAGTTTTTAGTGCAACAATTTCAAATAACGTTAACGATTTTTTAAGAAAATACATCTCGCCAGATTATTTATTAACAGTTAATGAAGAAAATAAATCAGCAAAAAATGTAAAACATTATTTTGTAAATACTAAACATAAAGATAAGTATCAACTTTTATTGGATTTCATAAAAATTAAAAACCCATATCTTTTATTTGTTTTTGCTAGTTCTAAGTCAGAAGCGAAGAAAATTTATGAATTTTTAGCTGAAAATCGTATTAAAAGTGGGTATATCAGTGGCGAATTAGAAAAAAGAGAACGTCGTTCAATGTTAAGAAGAATAAAAAACGATGAATTTAGAATTGTTGTTTGTACTGACTTAGCAGCAAGAGGATTGGATATTAGCGATGTTTCAGAAGTATTAAACTTTAGTCTACCAAACAATATCGAATATTATTATCATCGTGCTGGAAGAACAGCTAGAATTGGAAAAAATGGTGACTGTTATTCTTTTTATGATAATGATTCTATAAATATTCCTTTAAAACTAATTAAAGATGGTTTAACAGTTGAATATTTGAAACTTGAAAAAGATGGTTTTAAAGAAGACATTCCATTAGTAAAAAACATTAAACATAAAAAAAATATTGATTCTGATCTTGAGAAAGAAATCAAAAAAGCTAAATCGATGGCGATGGGTAAACAAGTAAAACCTGGCTATAAAAGAAAGGTAAAAACCGCAATCGATAAGGTTAAAAGAAAGCATCGTAGAGAGATAATTAGGAAAGATATTCGCCGTCAAAGAGTTGAGCGCTATAAACAAGAAGCATTTAATGAACGAAATTAATAATCTAACAGGGTGTGAGATAGACGCTAATTCTTTTAGTGATTTTGAATATATTTTCGGATTATTAAATTATCTTGAGCCCGATTTTTTAGTAGTTAATGACAATTATAGGTCAGTCAAATATAGAAAGAAGAACAGAACAATAAAAGATTTTTTAGCTACGATTTTACGCTTCAAGCAAAATAATTATTTACCTAATTTTATTTTTATTAAAATGCAAAATATCTACAATATTACTAGTTTAGTTGATTATAAGTATATTTCTAGTAATAAAGTAGTAATTAATAAGTATATTTCTAGTATTCAATATGGTGTTAGAAATTTTATATTGCAGTATTCAAATGGAAATTATTTAAAGACAATAAACTCAATTATGGATGTTGAAAATAATATAAATGTCCTTTTAAATGATTCTAAAATTAACTTCTATGTTTCCTTTGGCACAAAAGATTTTAAAGAATATAGTTCAGTAAAAAACAAAGTTAATAAATTTGAAGATAACGTCAAAAACAACATAAGTGTCAGATATTCAATAAAAATTCATCTAAAAGATCTCTCAAAAATTTTAAAAGATATGGAGTTTATAGATAAGATAAACATGGTTGAACTTCATATAAAAAGCGACGAATTAATTAATAAAAATCCTCAAAAATTGGCTTCTGATTTTAAAAACCTTATTTTGACTTTAGAAAAGAAGGGAGTGAGGTTAATTTTAAAATGGTCTAAAGTTAATCCAAAAATTTATATGCAACTTTACAAAATAATAAAAAACAATAGTTATGATGAACTAGATTATTTATTCGAAAGTATCAATAACTTTGAATAACTCATCTAGAACGGTTTCTTGTGTAACGGTTTTTAAAACTTTTCCATTTTTAAATATAGAAAACATTCCGTTTCCACCTGCTATTCCAACATCGGCGTTTTTGCCTTCGCCAATTCCATTAACAATGCAACCCATGACTGCGACTGTTATATATTTTTTAGTTTTTACTAGATAATCAAGCACTTTATCAGCTATTTCGGCGGTATTATGAACCATACATCTGCCACACGTTGGACATGAAATTATAGTAGGGTAGTTTGGATAAAGTCCTAAGTCGTGCAACAGTCTTACGCAAGTTTTAATTTCTTTTTGAGGATTATGTGTAAGAGAAATTCTCATTGTTGAGCCTATTCCATCTAAAATAAGTGGTGAAAGAGCGCTGACAGATCTAATTATTCCAACTTCGTCATAGCCACTTTCGGTAACGCCAATATGTAATGGATAATTTGTACTTTCAGCCATTAATTTATAAGTTTTTATAGTTAAAATGGCATTAGATGCTTTTACGCTTACGACAATTTTCCTAAATCCATAGTCTTCAAATTTTTTGATATATCGTTTTGCGCTTTCAACAAGTTTTTCTTCTTCGCTTAAATTAGCATCAATTAAATCCTTTTCAAGCGAACCCTTATTGACTCCAATACGTATTGCAATATCATATTTTTTTGCAACATCAAGAAGCGCTTTAAGTTTTTCATCGCTTCCGATATTGCCTGGGTTAATACGAATTTTGTCAGCGCCGTTTTCAATCGCTAGTATTCCTAGTTTATAATCAAAATGGATATCAGCAACGAGTGGAATAGATATTTTTTCTTTTATCTTGGCTATAGCTAATGCGTCTTCTTCATCAAAAACGCTCACTCTCATCATTTGTGCTCCTAAAAGAGCGCATTCATTTATCTGCTTTACGACCTGATCGACATTAGAAGTTTTAATATCGCACATTGATTGAATTACTATTTCGTTATTACCACCTATTTGAAGGTCACCTATTTTTACAGGTATTGTTTTTTCTCTAGATTTCATAATTCAATTATAGTGAAAATGTATAGAAGTGACTATTCAAATGTGATAAAATCACGTATGCATTGCGAAAGGAGTTTTTATTATGCGCGATAACATTATCTTAAAATGCACAGTTTGTGGGGAAGAACAATATATAACAAGTAAAAATAAAAAATTACATCCAGATAGAATGGAAAAGAAAAAATATTGCCCACACTGCCAAAAAGTTCAAGTTTTTAAAGAAAAGAAATAATAATCTATGGTAAAAACTTTTAGATTCGAAACTGATCAAAATGAATTTAGTGCTAACACATATGTTGTTGGTGAAAAAGGTGGTAGATGTGTTGTAATCGATTTAGGCTCTACACAAAATCGAGTTATAGATTACATCAAGGAAAATTTTACATCTTGTTCAGGAATTATCTTAACTCACGGTCATTTTGATCATATTAGAGGAATCAAAAAGTTTTTAGAAACATTCTCCTGTACAGTATTTATCCATGAAAAAGATGTCGAACTATTAGAAGATCCAAAACTTAATGGTTCGCATTATATGGATACAAAAGATTTTTCACTAAAAATTAACAATATCTATTATTTAGATGATGAAGATGAAATTGATTTTCATAATGGCTACATATTCAAAGTAATTTCAACACCATTCCATACAGACGGAAGTGTTTGTTTACTTTGTGAAAAAGAACACGCCTTATTTACTGGTGATACTTTATTTAAAGGTTCTATTGGTAGAACGGATTTGCCAAGAGGAAATTCAAAATTAATCAATGAATCATTATCTAAGCTACTTAATTTAGATGATTCCTTAAAAGTTTATCCTGGACACGGAGATGAAACTACATTAAAACACGAAAAAGAAACTAATAGTTTTTTATTAAATCTATAGGAGGAACAGTTAATGAACGTTACAGAATTAAGACCAGGAAATTATTTTGAAGAAGAAGGAAATCTTTATTATGTTCTTGATATCTTACTTAACAAAACTGCAATGAGAAAAATGGTTGCTAAAGTTAAAGTCAAGAATGTAAGAACGGGTGCAATTACCGAATTAAGCGCTAACAGTGGCTATCAAGTTGAAACAGTTAGACTTGATAAAAAGAAGATGAATTATCTTTATGATAATGGTGATTTCTTAGTATTTATGGATAATGAGACCTACGAACAAGTCGAAATTCCAAAGTCAAGATTAGAGTGGGAAATTAAATTCTTAAAAGAAAATCAAGAAGTTGAAATTACATCTTATGAAGATGAAATTCTTGGTGTTAATTTACCAGCAAAAGTTACCCTTAAAATCACACATTGCGAACCAGCTGTTAGAGGCGATACTGTTAACAAAGCAATGAAAGACGCTATCGTTGAAACTGGATTAAAAATCAGAGTACCATTATTTATCAATGAAGGTGATGATGTATTAGTAAGAACTGACACTGGCGATTACGATGGTAGAGCCTAATAGGTAGATATATGGTTGAAGGTTGGCAAGTAGCACTTTATTGCATTCTTTGTTTAATCGCTGGTTTAGTTATTGGATATTTTGTCACAAGATATATATTCAAAAGACAACTTGAAAAAAATCCACCAATTAATGAAAACATGATTCGTGCTTTGTATAGTCAAATGGGCAGAAAACCTAGTGAAGCTCAAATTAGACAAATCATGAATAATGTGAATAAGCAAAAGAAGTAGTAATATCAAAAGTCAATGAAAAACGCGATAACAATCGCGTTTTTTTCTTACTCATATTCATTTTTCGAAGTTATCCACATTGGCTAAAACCTACTGAAAAACTACTAGTTTACTACTAATTTCTTACTAGTGCTTATTTCATCCAACTGATTTTGTTTTCTTTTCCTTCTTTTAATTTAACTAGGTTTCCTCTATGTTTAAACACTAAAATTATGTATCCAATAGTGAAACATATTGGCATATAAATACTTACATGAGGACCAAATTCAGAGAACATTAGATAACCAGAAATTGTAGGTCCGCAAGTAGCAAGCACAATATAAACTATCCATGAAAATAAAGTAATGAGTCCTGTAGTAATAATTGAAGTGATTGAAACAATTTTAGTTTTCTTTAAACAGATAAAAAATATTGCAGCAAAAATTGGTATAGCAGTCCAAGAAATGGCAAGTATTAAACCAGCAAAACTAGAAACTATTTTTCCACCTTTAAATTTAAGAAAGCAACTATAAGCGTGTCCAATCATACATCCTAAAGCAACTAAATAATAAGTTAACTCAGCAAGGGTGTTTCCTTGACCAAAAACGTTATAATTTCTATCGCTTCCAAGCATCAAATTAACGGCTGGCTCATAATATGTAAAGATTGCAAAAGTAATTAAAACTGGAATTATGACTTTAAAAAAGTCTAGTGCCATTGTAGCTACGCCAGCTCCTTTAGAGATTGAACGACCTACATTTGTGCCACCAGGGTTATGACTACCATAATCTCTAGGATCTTTATGGTAAAATACTTTTCCTATTATGACGCTATTTGGAATACTTCCGAATAAATGACCTAGGATGAAACATGCTGATAAAACTAAAGT
>CALVMF010000042.1 GCA_944342125.1 uncultured Bacilli bacterium
TTCGCAGCTGAAGTCGCTAAACAAGCTGCTTAATTAAACGATAAGCTTAACCACTTGCTTAATTGCAGGTGGTTTTTTCTTGGACTTTAACGCATTATTTTTCACCTTTTCGATACTTTTTCACCTATATTTGATATAATAACCGCATGAACAATTTTAAATACAAAAGAGTCATTTTAAAAATAAGCGGCGAAGCGATTGAAGATGAAAATTCTCGTTTGATTTTAGATGCTAAAAAGCTTATTAACTTAGGACAACTTATTAAAAAAATAGCTGAAAGTGGCGTAAAAGTTGGAGTAGTTTGTGGAGCTGGCAATATTTTTAGAGGTAGAATTGCTGAAGAAGCCGGAATTGATTCAATCGATGGAGATTATATGGGCATGTTAGGAACTGTCATTAATTTAAAAGCACTTTCTAGCATGTTAAATAAACTTAATGTTGAAAATGTATT
Source organism: uncultured Bacilli bacterium (assembly GCA_944342125.1). Lineage (GTDB taxonomy): Bacteria > Bacillota_I > Bacilli_A > RFN20 > CAG-826 > Onthovivens. Next base: position 452 of record CALVMF010000042.1, read on the forward strand.
GATGAGCTCGCTATCTGTTGAAGATGTTGCTCCTAAATATGATTTAAAGGTAGCTAAAAAAGCCTTTGAAGAAGGTAAAGTTGTTCTTTTTGCTGGTGGGCTTGGTAGACCTAAAATTACTACCGATACAACAGTTGCTAAAAGAGCTTTAGAGATGGAAGCAGAAGCTATTTTAGCAGGAAAAAATGGAGTGGATGGTGTTTATGATGCTGATCCAAATAAAAATAAATTCGCTCATTTTATTAAAGAAACAACATATAAAAAAGTTCTCGAACTTAATTTAAAAGTAATGGACAAGGAAGCAATTGAATTATTAGAAAATTCAAATGTTGAGACGAGAGTTTTTTCAATGGAATCTACCGATAACTTTTTTAAGGTTATTGAAGGTGAAAATATAGGTACAACTATTAAAAGGGAGTTATAGTATGGATATTTTAGATGAAATTCAAGAAAAGATGGAGAAATCAGTCGAGTCTTTAAGAGCAAATCTTAATACGCTTAGAACTGGTAGAGCTAATGCTGCTTTACTTGATAATTTATATTGCGATTATTATGGCGAAAAAATGCTTGTTAATCAAATCGCAGCTGTCAAGGTTCCTGAACCAAGACAATTATTAATTATGCCTTATGATACAAACGATATTAAAAGCATCGTAGCAGCTATTAATTCTAGTGAAATTGGAATTAATCCTGTTGTTGATGGTAAACAAATTAGACTTATCATCCCTGCTTTAACCGAAGATAGAAGAAAAGAGTTAAGCAAAAAAGCTAAAAGTTATGGTGAAGAGTGCAAAGTTGCAGTTAGAAATATTCGCCGTGATGCAATGGAAAAAGTTAAAAAGGATGAAAACTATACTGAAGATACGCTTAAAAAAGAAGAAGAATCCATTCAAAAATTAACTGATCAATTTGTTAAGAAGGTTGATGAAGTTATCAAAGAAAAAGAAACTGAAATAATGTCAATTTAAGATGGATGAAAATTTAAACAAAGAAAATCTTGAAAATGAAGATAGTGTTGAAAAAAGTAAAGCAAGTAGTGAAGGAAACGAACTAAACTTTAAAAAACAACACTATCTTAATAATTTAAATTTAGATGCAAAATCTAAAATGAAGAATCGTATCCTTGTTGGAGTGATTCTTGTTTTAATATGCGTTCCATGTATGGTCGTTGGAAATTATATTTTTGCGGCTTTGATAATTTTAGCTAGCTCTATTGCTTGCCACGAAATAATCAAAGCACCTCAATCAATTGAGCATAAATTTTCTAATGTTATCTACGTTTTTGCATATTTTATGATGTTTGCTCTGATTGCTTGGGTCATTTTAAAAAATAACATTGTAGCTTATCTTGATAACCCTACGGATTTTTATTTTGATTTATCAACCGATTTTAAAGGTCCAAGAATTTCATTAACTAATTTCTTTATATGTACATTATTTTTGTTTGCTAATGTCATTTTTGATAAAAATTTCAGCATTCATGATGCCTTTTATTTTGTTGTGATGCTTTTTATTGTTTCAGTTGGCTTCCAATCTATTTTATTTTTAAGATATTCTCCATTTACTTATTCATATCTTGTTAACGGGGGAAAAGCCTGGACTTTTTATACTGCACCTGATTCATTTAAATATGGTCAATCGATGCTATTAATATTTTATATGCTTCTTGGCACCTGCATGAATGATGTTGGCGCTTATTTTATTGGTGTATTATTTGGCAAGCATAAAATGAGTCCTCGAATTTCACCTAAAAAGACTTATGAAGGTTTAGTTGGTGGAATTGTGATTTCTTTTGTTTTTAGCGCGTTATTTGCTTTAATTCTTGATTTATGCGATGTCCCAATTTTAGCAGGTATTTTAGATATCGAGCATTTTTATAATGTAATTATATTAAGTATCTTAATTCCAATTTTTGGAGTTTTTGGTGATTTAATTTTTTCAGCAATTAAAAGACACTACAAAATTAAAGATTTTGGAACGGCTCTAAAAAGTCATGGTGGCATTTTAGATCGTTTAGATTCAATTTTAATTGTTTCAATTATGATGTCTTTATTTATCGAAGTTATGGCTCTTAATTGGAATTTTATGTCTACAGGAATTTATTAAAGTGAAAAAGGTTTTACTTTTAGGAGCAAGTGGATCGATTGGCAGTCAAACAATCGATGTTTTGTTAAAACATAAAGGCAAGTTTGATCTTGTTGGTGTTTCTGCTGGCAATAGAGTTGAAAATATTGAGAATTTAATAAAAAACTTCGCAAATCTCAACTATTTTTGCTTTAAAAACGAAAAAGATTACGATGAATTTTTATTGAGACACCCTGAAAAGCAAGCTTATTTTGGCGATGAAGGATTAATTAAAATTATTGAAGACTCAAATGCTGACATGGTTGTTAATGCTTTAATTGGATTTGTTGGGTTTTTACCTTCCATAAAAGCTTTAAAGCTGGATAAAATTCTTTGTCTTGCTAATAAAGAAAGCCTAGTAGTTGGAGGAGAAATAGTAAATTCGCTTTTAAAAAATGGACACGCTAAACTTTATCCTATCGATTCAGAGCATGTTGCGATTGCTAAATGTCTTTACAATAAAAAAATCGAAGATATTGATAAAATTTTAATCACGGCAAGTGGAGGTCCATTTTTCTTATTAGATAAAGAAAAATTTAATGATATCACTCCAGAAGACGCCTTAAAGCATCCAACTTGGACAATGGGAAAAAAGATAACTATCGATAGCTCTACAATGATGAATAAATGCTTTGAAATAATTGAAGCTCATTATTTATTTAATGTTCCCGCTAGTAAAATAAAGCCAATTGTCGATAGAAAAAGTCACGTTCATTCGATGGTTATTTTTAAAAACAGGGACATATATCTTCAAGTTGGACCAAGCGATATGAGAATTCCTATTTCATATGCTCTTTTTGAAGGTAAGCCAGATAATGGAAAATATTTTGAAGATGTTGAAATTAATACATATGGCAAATATGAGTTTTATCCAATGGATTATGAGAAATTTCCTTTAATAAATTACGGATACTTTGTGCTTAAAAAAGGTGGCAATTCAGGAGCAGTTTTAAACGCTTCTAATGAAGTTTTAGTTAACGCTTTTTTAAATCATAAAATTAAATATCTAGATATAAATAAAATTATTGATAAAATTATGTCTACGTATGCTTTTATCAAAAACCCTAGTGTTGAGGATTTAGTTAAAACCGATAAAGAAGTACGAAAATTAACAGAAGAATTAATCGAAAAAGGAAAATAAATAAATGGGATTTAATCGGAATACATTGCTTTCTCTTATTTTATTTTTTGTTGCTTTAGGAGTTCTTGTTACAATTCATGAATTTGGGCATTTTATCGCAGCAAAATCTTTTAAGGTTTATTGCGCTGATTTTTCAATTGGATTTGGACCAAAAATCGTAAAAATCAAAAGAAAAAAGGGTGAAACAACTTTTTCAGTTGGCGTTTTACCGCTTGGTGGTTATGTTTCGATGGTCGGAGAAGATGATGAAGAAGCTCTCCCTGAAGGCATCAACGTCCCTAAAGAAAGAACCTTAACTGGTATAAAGCGCTATAAACGAGTAATCATTATGTCAGCTGGAGTCATAATGAATTTTGTTTTAGCTTACATTATTTTCTTTATTAGCTCAGCTTGCTTCCCTCAAGTTATTCCAAATTCTTGGTATGTAGTTAATGATAATGCTGGAATTGTTTCTCTTGATGAAACAGTAAAATTTGACGATAACGATCAACTCGTTCCAACAACTTTTGTTTATGATGGGGAAAAATTTGTAAGCTCAGAAAGCGCTACAGGAAATGGTTTAAACGAATTAAACATTTTAAATGAAGGCTATTTTACTCTTGATAGTGGAGAAAGCGATAAAAAATATATCGCTGCTTTATCTTTTGCTTTAACTGGTGGCGTTAACGATACCGATATTTCAAAAAATATTTATTTATATGAAACAGATGGAACAAAAATTGGAGATACAGAATATTGCGCTCCATTGATGGAAAACAATCGACCAGTTTCTTATGTTCATAAAGAAGGCGATGAATTTAAAATTGAGGCCTTATTTGCTAGCGCTACTAGTCGAGACACTATTACAACTCCAAATGTTGCACCAAGCTATAATCGTGATAATGATAACAAATTAATTCTTTATCCATGTGAAATTACTTTATCAAGTAATGAAAGTGCATTTAATCCTTTAAATGTTAGCTTTTATAAATATGATTATTGGTATGGTTGGGAGGCTTTTGGTAAAGCTGGAGAGCAATGGGCAGAGTCGACAACTTTAATTAGTCAAGCTCTTGGCAATTTATTTATTGGTCAAGGATGGGATCAACTTGGTGGACCTATTGCAATATTCTCTCAAACGACAACGATTTTGCAAAATAACCCTTTCTATTCATATTTATCTACTTGGGGTGTCCTCAGTGTTAACTTAGCACTTTTTAATCTTTTACCTTTCCCAGGTCTTGATGGATGGCAAATACTTGTTGAGATTATAGAAGGCAGTGTAAATGGAATTAGAAAACTTAAATACAAAACGAAGAATAAGGATGAAAAAGTTAAACCAGAAAACACAAACGCCGAACCTGCTTTAGAAATCCACTCAAATCAAAATATAACTAATTCTGAAATTGTTACCGCTAATAAAGATGTCAATTTAACAATAGGTAAAGAAACTAACAAAGAAAATAGTGAATTTAAAGAATGGGAAGTCCCTACTAAAGTTAAAGCTATTATGTCTTATGTTGGACTTGGTCTATTACTTGCTTTAATGATTGCTATTTTTATTAAAGATATCATCGGATTATTTTAAGATATGCAAGAAAGAACTGAACGTTTTTTAAAATCCATTAATATTAATGATATCGAAAATTATGATTTAGATTTCGAGTCGATAGTAAAAAGTAAGTATTACTCTAATACTTTTATTTTTACGATTAATAAAGATACACCTTGGAAATATAAACAGCTCGATGCTTTTTTAACAGGTCTTAAACACATCGATAATTATAAATACGAACTTAATATAATTTATAAAAAAACTCCGCAAAATAGCGATATTTTATCTTTAATTAAGGAATATTTTTTCAATCAAGACTTCGTTGAAATAAGAGGTGAAGTGCTTGATGAAAATGGTGAATTATTCTTTTTAGCTCATAATCAAGCTTCTTTTGATTCTTTTAAGCGTCACTATGAAGACTTTAAAATCTTGCTTTCTTTTATCAATTACCCTTCAAACATAACTCTCAAAATGGCTGAAATTAAACCTTTAAAAGTGGTCGAAGAAAAGCCTCTTATTACGAAAGAAGTTATTCAAAGTGAAAATAAAAAAGTCGAAGAAGAAGCTGAAGAAATTGCTATAAAAGAAATAGAAGAAAACTATAAAAACATGCTTTATGAACGCTCGCAAAAAGATATCTTTAAAAGAGGAAACTATGAATTTTATGAAATTGAAGCGATAGATTCAAATAGTGGAGCTGTCGACTTTAATGGCTATGTTTTTGAGAAAAAAGATCCAAGACTTTCTAAAAACGGAAACACCATTTTAAGTATTGGTGTGGCTGATAAGCGTAAAAATAACGCTGCAATTTACGTTACTTTAATATCAAATGCTAAAAGCATGCCTCCAGAAAGTTTTAATTCCATTCAAGTTGGTAATAATATCCGTATTAAAGGTAAGGTTGGCTTAGATCGCTTTGGGAAGAATATTTATGTAATGGCTCATTATTTTTATATGCTCCCAGATGATGAGATGCGTAACGATGAAGAAGAAAATAAGCGTGTTGAATTACATCTTCATACCAAAATGAGCGATATGGATGGAGTGAGTTCGATAAGTGATTATTGTAAACTTGCTAAACATATGGGTCATAAAGCAATTGCTTTAACAGATCATGGAGTAGTTCAAGCTTATCCTGAAGCTCAACAAGCCGCTAAAAAATATGGTATAAAAGTGCTTTATGGTTGCGAGCTCTATATGATTGATGATTTTTATAGAGGCGCAATCAATAGTGAGAGCATTAAACTTGATGATGCAACTTATGTTTGTTTTGACCTTGAATCAACTGGTTTAAGCATTAAATACGATCGAATCACTGAATTCGGTGCGGTTAAAATTAAAAATGGTCTAGTTGTAGATAGAATGGACGTTTTAATTAATCCTGAAATGCCAATTCCAAAGAAAATTCAAGAAATTACCAATATTACTGATGAAATGGTTAAAAATCAACCAACCATCAAGGAAGTTTTACCAAAAATATTAGAGTTTTTTGGCGATTCAGTAATCATTGCTCATAACTTTGAATTCGACTACAACATGATTAAAGAAGCAATGAGAGTAAATGGCTTTGGCTATTTTAAGCAACCTGCAATCGACACATTAGCTATTTCTAGATTTGTTTATCCAGAAAATACGCAACATAGTTTAGGCGCTCTATCAAAAAGACTTGAAGTAAATTACGATAGTGAAAGTGCACATAGAGCTGATTATGATGCTGAAGTATTAGCAAATTGTTGGCTTGCTTTAAGAAATATTTTAACTCACGATAAAAAGATGGTTTATGTTAAAGAGTTAGAAGAGTTACCAATTCAACAAATTTCTTTAAAACATTACAGAAATACATATCACGTGACAGTTCTTGCGAAAAATAGAGATGGTCTTAAAGATTTATATAAAATAGTCTCATTCGCTCATACTGAACACATGGGTGCCCATCCTTTTGTTCCTAGAAGCTTATTAACAAAATATCGTCACAATTTACTTGTCGGGTCAGCTTGTTTAAATAGCGAAGTTTTTTATGCTTCAACTAATCGTAGCCAAGAAAAGTTAGAAGAAGTAATTCAGTTTTATGATTATATTGAACTACAACCTTTAAATAACTACTCAATTTTAATTAACATGCATCAAATTGATGATGAAGATTCTTTAAAAAAATACATTTACGATATTATCAAGGCTGCTAACAAGTATAACAAAATGATAGTTGCAACAGGCGATTGTCACTACTTAAATCCTGAAGATAAAATTGTGCGAGATGTCTATATTCAAAATGAAGCAGTTGGCGGAATCAAGCATCCTTTGATGAGCTATGAAAGAAGCAACATGCAAAGTAATGGAATTTATTTTGAAAATCCAGACCAACATTATCGCTCAACTAAAGAAATGCTTGATGCTTTTGAATGGCTTGGAAAAGATGTTGCTTATAAATACGTTGTTGAAAATACTAACAAAATAGCCGATTTTTGCGAAGAAATATGGCCAATTCCACCAGAATTATTTACACCAACTATCGATAACTGTGAAAATTTACTTCGTGAACTTTGCTATAAAACTGCTTTTGAATTGTATGGTGATATTAAAAACTCAACTGATGAAGCTAAGATTTTTATTCGCAACCGATTAGATACCGAATTAAAAGGTATTATTGAAAACGGATATTCGGTTATTTATTACATTGCTTATGAGCTTGTTAAAAAATCGAATGAAGATGGATATTTAGTCGGTAGTCGTGGATCTGTTGGAAGTAGCTTTGCTGCTACTATGGCCAAAATTACTGAAGTTAATCCGTTGCCTCCACATTATCGCTGCCCACACTGTAAAAAAGTAATTTTTTATGATGGTGAAGAGATTAAATCTGGTTATGACCTTCCAGAAATGATTTGTCCAGATTGTGGAACTAAGATGGTAGGAGATGGTCAAAACATACCTTTTCAAACTTTCCTAGGTTTCCAAGCCGAAAAAGTTCCTGATATCGATCTTAATTTCCCAACTGATTATCAAGCAACTGCTCATCAATACACCAAAGTTCTTTTAGGTGAAGATAAAGTTTTTAGAGCTGGAACGATTTCAACAGTTCAATTTAAAACCGCTTATGGTTATGTAAGAAAATATTATGAAAATCTAGGAATAAATCCTAATAACGTTAAGGGATCAGTGACGGCAGCATTAGCTCATCGTTGCGAAGGTGTAAAAAGAACAACTGGTCAACATCCTGGTGGCATTGTTGTTATTCCTCGTGACTATGAAGTTTATGATTTTACGCCTGTTCAATATCCAGCAGGAGACACTGATGCAAACTGGAAAACAACCCATTTTGATTTCCACTCAATTCACGACACAATTTTAAAACTTGATATGTTAGGTCACGTTGACCCGCAAGCTTTAAAAATGATGAGCGATTTAACTAAGATCGATTGTAGAACTTTACCTTTTAATGACAAAAAAGTATTGTCGGTTTTTTATTCAGATGAAGCGCTTAAATTAGAACATAAATACATGAAACCAGATAATGGTGCGCTTGGTCTTCCTGAATTTGGAACACAATTTGTTAGACAAATGCTAAGAGAAACTCAACCAAAATCTTTTAGCGATCTTTTAATTATTTCTGGTCTTTCACATGGAACTAATGTTTGGAACTCCAATGCTCAAGATTTAATTAATAATGGGATTACAAATCTTAGAGGTGTTATCGGGTGTAGAGACGATATTATGTCTTATTTAATAAGCACTGGAATTGAAGGTCATGAAGCTTTTGTCATCATGGAAAAAGTTAGAAAAGGCAAAAAACTTTCTCCAGAAGAAATAACTTTAATGAAAGAACATAAAGTTCCAGATTACTATATCGATAGCTGTTCAAAGATTAAATATCTTTTCCCTAAAGGACATGCTTGTGCTTACGTCATGATGGCGATTCGAGTTGCTTACTACAAGGTTTATCATCCACTTGAATTTTATGCTACTTTCTTTAGTTTGCGTTCAGATCAATATGATATTGAAACGATGATTAAAGGAATCGATGCAATTCATAATAAACTTGAAGAATTCTCTTCAAGAAGAAAATCTAATAATGTTGAACTCGCTTTATCAGTTAAAGAAGAAGATGTTGAGCGTACACTTGATGTTGCTTTGGAGATGTGTGAAAGAGGATATAAATTCTCTAATATTGATATAGAAAGAAGTGATGCGGTTAATTTTGTAGTCGATAAAGAAAATAAAGCATTAATTCCACCTTTTAAAGTTTTAGATGGACTTGGTGAAAATACTGCAAATGAAATTATTAAAGCTAGAAAAGAAAGACCTTTTGAATCTCAAGAAGATTTAAAGAAGAGAGGGAAACTTGCCGAAAAGAACATGAAACAATTAAAACAGCTTCATGTTTTGGATAACTTAAGAGAAAACGACCAGCTATCATTGTTTGATTTTATGTAAAGAAAGTTTAAACTTTATTACATGCTCACGTAGCTCAACTGGATAGAGCGGTCGCCTCCTAAG
>CALVMF010000043.1 GCA_944342125.1 uncultured Bacilli bacterium
GATGCCAAAAGAAGCGTTCAAAAAATGATGGAAGGCACGTTTACTTTAGATGATATGCTTAAGCAAATGAAACAAGTTCAAAAACTTGGCTCATTAGGCGGACTGCTAAAACTTATCCCTGGTATGCCAAAAGTAAACGAAAGCCAACTTTCAGCGGCTGAAAAAGAAATGAAAAATTTTGAAGTCATTATTAATTCGATGACCAAAGAAGAGAGGGCACATCCTGAAATTTTAAAAAATTCAAGGAAAGTACGTATCGCAAATGGATGCGGAAAGACAAATGCTGATGTAAATAAAGTGCTCAAAAAATATGATCAAATGAAATTAATGATGAAACAAATGCGTGGCAGAAACGGAAAATTAAATTTCCCTGGTGGCGGAATGGGAAAATTTCCTTTTTAAAATACCTCCTCACTATATAGAAGGTTGTTACTATTGAAATTTTTAAAAAAAATTAAAAAAAGTTTTATTTTGCGGTAAAAAAATTTTAAATTGGCATTTTTAAGATAAATTATTTTGGATTTTAATAGTATATAACTATCTAATTTATAAAATTAGAAATCTATAAAATCTTTTATATATAGTATAAATAGATAAATATTAAAGAAGATGAAGTGCTATCTCATTCTTTAATAAACTTTTTACCTTTAGTTAGTGCGTCTTTTTCCCACTTTGGAAGTTCAGTATTGCTTTCAATTTCTTTAATTAATTTTTGAACTTGCTTAGTCTTTTCTACCTTTTCATATAAATCAGGACGCTTTTCTTTAGTGATTTTAAGTGATTCTTTTAAACGCCACTTGTTTATAGCTTCATGATTTCCAGAATATAAAATATCTGGAATTTTTTTATTGTCAAATTCATAAGGTTCAGTGAATTGAGGATATTCTAAAAGGTTGTTATCAAAACTTTCTATATCGATACTTTCTTCGGTTATTACGCCTTTTATTAAACGTGAAATAGAGTCTATTAAGCAAATTGCAGCTGCTTCTCCACCTGTTAAAATATAATCTCCGATTGAAATTTCTTCATCAAAATATTGATAAACGCGCTCATCAACACCTTCATAATGCCCACATAAAATTAAGATTTCATCATAGTTTTTAGCTAGTTCTTTGGCTTTTTCTTGATTATAAGTTTTGCCTCGTGGTGTTAATATAATTTTATGAGTAGAAGGAGTTGAAACATTTTTTAAGCAATCAAAAATTGACTGAACTTGCATTATTAAACCTGCTCCGCCTCCTACAGGTTTATTATCGCATCGATTATATTTGTTTTTTGTATAATCTCTTATATTAATAAATTGAACATCGATTAAGCCTTTTCCAATCGCTCTTTTCATTATTGAAGATGAAAAGTATGAAGTAAACATTTCAGGGAAAAGAGTTAAAACTTTAAATTTCATTTTTTATAATAAGCCATCAATAAGATGGATTTTTATAAAACCATCTTTGATGTTAACTTCCTTTACAAAGAAATCGTTAAAAGGAACAAAAAAGTGGCTTTTTGCGGAGTTTTTTTGAATTTTAAGCGTGATTTGCGCAGGAAATTCTTCAATAGAAGTGACTTTACCTAACTCATTATTGTTTTCATCAATAACTTTTAAACCCGTTAAATCTGAATAATAAAATTCGTTTTCGTTTAATAAAGAATCATCTTTTAAAGCGTAAATTTCTTTGCCAAGTAAAAAATTCACTTTATCGATTGCGTCTAAATTCTTAAAAGAAATAACATCAAGATTTCCGCCTTTTGAGTAAAAAGATTTAACGGTTAATTCTATATAATCTTCACCATTTTTATAAAAAAGCTTACTTCCTTTTTTATATCTAATATCTTTAAAAGTAGTGTAAGTGTAAACTTTTAAATCTCCTTTTAATCCAACAGGTTTTAAAACTTTACAAACTAATAGATACTCTTTCATATTCAGACATAAAAAAGGAAGGAGAAATTATTCTCCTGCCTTTTCTTCTCCCTCAAATGATTCAAATTTAAGATATACTTTTTTATTTTCTAACTTACCAGCGATAGAAACGATATCTCTAATTGAATTAGCGATGCATCCTTTTTTGCCAATAAGTCTAGCGATATCTTGACTAGGAGCACAAATTAAGAAAGTTAAATCAGACTTTTCATTATCATCTTGAACTTCGCGAATTAAAAGTGCTTCTGGATCTGAAATAAATGAATCAACAATAGAATGAATTAATTGTTTATAATCCATTTTTATTTAGCCTCTTTTTTAGCTGCTGTGGATACGTTTTTAACTTTTTTAACTGCTGTTTTAGCTTTTTCTTCTTTAGCTTTAGCAATTAAGCCTTTAGCGCTTAAAATACCTTTAATAGTGTCAGAATATTGAGCGCCACTAACGAGCCATTTGATGGTAGCTTCTTCGTTTAAATTTGCACCATTAATACCATTTTTTGGATCATAAGTACCGAGATTTTCGATATATCTTCCATCTCTTGTGTATCTGCTATCAGCAACAACAATTCTATAAAAAGGTAATTGGTGTCTTCCTTCTCTAGCTAATCTAATCTTTACTGCCATAATTAAAATCTCCTTTGCCCGATTATGATATGTGAAATCATATTACCTGTCAAGTATTTTTACTTAACAGATATAATTTTATATAAATTATGTTTGATTTTTGTTTGCTTTATGCTAATATTTTTAAGCATTTCGAAGAAGTGCTACGAATGTTCCAATGTAAATGGTCACTTTATAAGAACATTAAGAGAACGAATTAACTTAAGGAGGTCGTAAAAATGAATACAAATTTAGTAAATGAAGTATCAAAAACTCAATTACGAACCGATTTCCCTGCATTTAAAGCTGGTGACACTGTCAAAGTCAACGTTAGAATTGTTGAAGGTGGAAAAACCAGAATCCAAGCTTTCGAAGGTGTTGTAATCGAAAGAAGAGGCCATGGCGTTAGTGAAACATTCATGGTTAGAAAAATGTCTGATAAGATCGGTGTTGAAAGAATTTTCCCAGTACATTCACCAAACGTTGTTAGTGTTGAAGTACTTAAAATTGGTAGAGTTAGAAGAAGCAAAATCTTCTATCTTAGAAATCGTAGCGGTAAAGCTGCTCGTATTAAAGAAGTTCTTAAAAAATAAAATTTTATTAAATAAATATATTATTGATGTGACTAGAAGTGGTGGAAATTGTTCCATCACTTTTTTATAATTTTGAAGATATGGAGAACAATTCACAAAAAAATATTCATTGGTTTCCTGGGCATATGAAAAAAGCCTATGTTCGCATTGAAGACCATTTAAAAATGGTCGATTTTGTCGTTATTGTTTTAGATGCTCGCGCACCTTTTTCTAGCGCCAATGATTATTTGATTAAAATGTTTGTGAATAAACCTAAAATCTATATCTTAAACAAAGAAGATTTAGCCGATCCAAAGCTTACTCCTGAATGGATTAAATATTTTACACGTGAAAATATTCGCTGCATATCTTTAAACTCTAAAGGTGACTTAAAAAGTAAGCTTAAAGACCATTTAATGTATTTAACTGAGGAAAAAAGAGTTAAAAATTTAAAAAGAGGAATAAAAAATTCTTTATTTAAAGGAATAATTGTTGGAGTGCCAAATGTTGGAAAATCAACAATTATTAATTCTTTAAGTGGCGTTAAAAAGGCTAAAGCTGCCAATACTCCTGGAGTTACCCGTAACGTCAACTTAATTAAAATTTCTGCAAATTATTTTTTAATGGATACCCCAGGAATTTTAACTCCTCGATTTGAAAATGAAGAAGAAGGAATTAAACTCGCTTTACTTGGATCAATCAGGCAAGATATTTTGCCTTTTGAAAAGTTAATCAACTACGCCTTTGACTTTTTAAAAACTTATTATCCAGGATATTTACTTAAATATCTTGATGAAACTTACGATTTAACTCGCTTAAAAGAAGTAAAAAATGAAGAATTTATTAAAATAATTGCTAATAAACACATGCCAAGGCTTAAAAATGGCGCGTTAAACATCGAACAAGCAAAAATTAAGTTTTTAAACGACTTTAAAAATGGTCAAATTTGTAGGTTTTGTTTAGATAGAATTGATGAATATGCTAAATTTTGAGTCAAATTTTTATAGTGAAACAGTAAAAGTTATAGTTGGAGTTGATGAAGCAGGGCGCGGGGCACTTTGTGGTCCAGTCGTTGCGGCTGCTTGCATATTAAAAAAAGATTATGTTAATGAAAAGATTAACGATTCAAAGAAATTAACACCAAAACAAAGAGAAGAACTTTTTGAGGAAATTATAGATAACGCTTTAAGCTATGGAATAGGGATTGTTGATGCTTTAACAATCGATAAAATCAATATTTTTGAAGCAACTAAACTTGCAATGCATGAGGCAATTAAAAAAATAAATGTAAATTACGATTTAATTTTAACCGACGCTATGAAACTTCAAAACGAATCTTGTGAAGTTGTACCAATTATTAAAGGCGATGCTAAATGTTCTTGCATCGCAGCAGCTTCGATATTAGCAAAAGTTACAAGAGATAGACTCCTTTTAGAATACGACAAAAAATATCCTTTATATAACTTTAAATCTCATAAAGGTTATGGAACTAAAAAACATATTGAAATAATAAAAGAATATGGAATAATTAAAAATTTCCATCGAAAAAGTTATGAACCGATAAAATCACTCTTAAAAAATAAAGAAATTTCAGAAAATTAAAAAAAGTTTCTCAATTTTTTAAAAAAAATGAATATTAATCTCCTTCTAGATAATGAAAGGAGATTTTTTAATGAGTTTTACAGCAAAAAGTATACTTGGAGCAATCGCTTTTAAATGCGATGGAAACTGGAACGAAGAGTTTCGAATTTTAAAAGAAAAGATTGCTTTAAGCGATGAGGATGTTAAAAACTTTTCAGAAAAAATATCGACGGATTACCTATATTTAACTTCAGGCGAATATCCTCGAAATTTTCTAAATTGTTTAAAATGTCCTCCGATCGTTCTTTTTTATAAGGGCGACATTAGTTTACTTACTAACACAGTTGGCAGAAAATATATCGCAATTGTTGGCAGTAGAAACGCCTCTGATTATGGCAGGCGATCAGTAGGAGAAATCGTAAAAAGTTTGCCAGATGAATCGATTATTGTTTCTGGTCTAGCTAAAGGAATTGACCGCGCAGCTCATGAAGCTGCCTTAGACAATGGGCTTAAAACAATCGCTGTTTTAGGAAATGGAATCGATTATGTTTATCCTTCTGAAAATAAGGATTTATATGAGCGTATAGTTGAAAATGGTGGCTTGTTACTTTCTGAATATCCGAACTTAACTAAACCAAAACCAGATCAATTTGTCTTTAGAAATCGAATTGTAGCAGCAATTTCTGATTTTCTTTTAATTGGGGAAGCTTATGATCGAAGTGGAAGTTCGACGACCGTAAATTATGCTTTAAATTGTGGAAAACCAGTAGGATGCATTCCTTTTCCAAGAGATTCAAAAAGTTTGTGCAATAAACTAATTAAAGATGGTGCACTTTTAGTAGAAAGCGCTAACGACATCATGTATGAAATAGGGAGGAAAGATTGATGAGAATATATAAAATAAGCAAAAATTCATTAGAAGATAGAGATTTTAATAATGTTGTTAAAATTTCTTATCATGATGAATTTTTAACAATTACTTCGGTTAAACCACGTACGAATTTAACAGGAAAGAACAAAAAAATTATAGTCACAGTGCCTGCGACCGAAGAAAATTGGCAGTTTTTTAGATCGAAATATTTTTCGAACTGAAATTTCTAATATATAAGATATATTAGGGGATTTAAGCCAATATTTTTGCTTTGACAAATTTTAAAATGCTCTTTATATTTACATAACGGAGAAAAAAGAAATGAAGCTTGTTATTGTTGAATCCCCTACAAAAAGTAAAACGATTGGTCACTATCTTGGCGATGAATATGTCGTTGAAGCTAGTGTTGGTCATATAAGAGACTTAGCTATTTCTGGTAAAGGTGGATTTGGAGTCGATGTTGATCATGACTTTAAACCAACATATGTAATAGATGAAAGTAAAAAAGATATCGTCAAAAAATTGACTGCACTTACTAAAAAAAGTGATGAAGTAATTCTTGCAACCGACCCTGATAGAGAAGGAGAAGCTATCGCTTGGCATTTAGCTACTGTTTTAAAATTACCTATTGAAACTACAAAAAGACTCGAATTTCACGAAATTACTCAAAATAGTATTCAAAAAGCGATTGAAGAACCACGCACAATTGATTTAAATTTAGTTCATTCTCAAGAAACGCGTAGAATTATCGACCGTATAATCGGTTTTAAACTTTCATCACTTTTAAAAGCTAAAATTCGCTCTCAAAGTGCTGGGCGTGTTCAAAGTGTCACTTTAAAAATGATTGTTGAGCACGAAAAAGAAATTAATGAATTTAAAAGTGAAGAATATTGGACGCTTGACACCTATATTGAAGAAAATAATAAACAATATAAACTTGAATTAACTAAAATCGATGGTCAAGATCCAAAGATGAAAAGCGAAAAAGAAGCTGCAACAGTCCTTGAATATACAAAAGAAGATGTAAAAGTTAATTCGATTAATAAATCAAAAAGAAGCGTATCACCAAAAGAACCTTATAGAACTTCGACTCTTCAACAAGATGCTTTCACGCGATATGGTTTTAAAACTAGAGAAACCACAATTCTTGCTCAACAACTTTACGAAGGTGTTGAAATTGATGGCGATTTAGTTGGTCTTATTACCTATATAAGAACTGATAGCACAAAATTATCAGATATTTTTGTTGACCAAGCTAAAAATTATATTATTAATCGCTTCGGAGAGAAGTATTATCGTGGTCAAAAAGCATTGAAAGACGTTAAAAATGCTCAAGATGCACACGAAGCAATTCGTCCAACAAACTTAGAAATTACACCTGAAAAAGTTAAACCTTTTGTTAAAGATCATGTTTATAAACTCTATAAAATGATTTATGAAAGAACGATCGCTTCTTTAATGACCAATAAAGAAATCGAAGTAACAACAATTTACTTTGAAAATTCGCACCTTAACTTTGAACTTAAAGGAACTAGAGTTATTTTTGATGGCTATAATGTCATTAAATTTGATGAAAACGAACAAAATTTATTGCCTGAATTTAAAGAAAATAGCGTTTATAAATTAATAAATACACAAGTTAATCAAAATTTCACAAAACCACCAGCAAGATATAGTGAAGCTCGAATTGTTAAAATGATGGAAGAAAAAGGTATTGGTCGTCCATCAACATATTCTTCGACAATTCAAACTCTTTTAACTAGAAAATATATTACTAGTGAAAAGGGAGTTTTAATACCTACCGAACAAGGCGTTTTAACTAGCAATGTTTTAAGCAAATATTTTAAAGACTTAATGAACACAGAATACACTGCTCAAATGGAAACAAATCTTGACGAGATCAGTGAAGGAAAATTATCAGAACTTGAAGTTATAAGAGAATTTTATTATCCATTCATCGACCATTTTAATGAAGTTAAGAATACTATGTATAAAGAACCACTTAAAACAACTGGCGAAAAATGCCCTGTATGTGGTGGAAACTTAGTTATTAGAAATGGAAAACATGGCGAATTTGTTGGATGCGAAAATTACCCAAGTTGTAAATATGTGAAAAAAGAAGAAAAAGAGCCTGCAAGAGAAGTGGGTAGAAATTGTCCTAATTGCGGTTCACCTCTTGTAATTAGAAAAAACCGTAGAGGCGGAGAATTTATTGGTTGCTCAAATTACCCAAAATGTCGTTATGTCGAACCAATTGAAGAAGAAGTTAAAATCGATAAGGTTTGTCCTGAATGCGGCGGGAAAATGATTGTCAAGTTCTCAAGAAGAGGTCGCTTCTGGGGTTGTTCAAATTATCCTAACTGCAAACACGTCGAAAAATTCGATAAAAATGAAGTCAACAATTAAGATTATCGGTGCTGGTTTAGCAGGTTGTGAAGCAGCAAATTATCTAGCTAATAAAGGTTATAAAGTTAAACTTTTTGAAAAAAGACCAAAAGTTAATTCCCCTGCTCATCATAGCGATCTTTTTGGTGAACTAGTTTGTTCAAATTCTTTAAAAAGCAAAAAAGAAGATAACGCTTGTGGCATTTTAAAAGAAGAAATTGATCTATTAGGTTCACTAATGATGGAAGCAAGTAGACATAGTGAAGTACCAGGAGGCGATTCTTTAGCAGTTGATAGAACTTTATTTGCAAGTTACATCACAAACAAGATTAAATCTAACAAAAATATAGAAATTTCCTACGAAAATGTCGAAAAAATTGAACCTCAGGATGGGTATACTTTAATCTGCACGGGTCCTTTAACTGATGAAAAATTGCTTCAAGAGATAAATAAAATTTCAGGAGAAAAATCATCAAGTTTTTTTGATGCAAGCGCACCAATCATTTACAAAAATTCAATCGATTTTTCTAAAGTTTTTATTAAAGGAAGATATGAGCAAAAAGAAGAAGGTTATATCAATTGTCCAATGAATAAAGATGAATATCTTCGTTTTTATAATGAGTTAATTAACGCAAAAAAAGCACCTTTACATGAATTTGACACTAAATATTTTGAAGGATGCTTACCAGTTGAAGTTATAGCTAGTAGAGGTGTTGACACATTAAGATTTGGTCCTTTAAAACCAAAAGGATTAGAGCGAGATGGAGAAGAATTTTACGCAGTTGTTCAATTAAGGCAAGATGATTTAATCGGCGACTTTTTTAATATGGTCGGATTCCAGACAAATTTAACCTATGGTGAACAAAAAAGAGTGTTTTCTTTAATTCCAGGTTTAGAAAATGCTAAATTCGCTCGATATGGTTTAATGCATCGAAACTCTTACGTGTTTGCTCCTAAGGTTTTAAATTCAGATTTGAGCATGAAAAAAGCTGAAAATGTATTCATTTGTGGTCAACTTTGTGGAGTTGAAGGATATGTCGAAAGTGCAGCGAGTGGACTTTTAGCAGCTTATTATTTGGATTTAAGATTACAAAATAAACCTTTTAAAGAATTATCGTTTTACTCTATTTTAGGCGCTTTAATTCGCTATATTACCCATACTGGAGCGAACAATTTTTCCCCAATGAATGCTAATTTTGGTATTGTATATAAAGCAAACAAAGATTCTAAAGAAAACGTAAGAAAACGCGCATTAGAATCAATCGAAGCTTTTAAAAAATACCAAGATGGAACAAATTGATTACTTACAAGAGTTTTATAACTATTTAAGATTTGAACTTAATTATTCGATTAATACGGTCAAATCTTATACTTTTGATGTGAATTTATTTTTAAATTTTCTTGCTAAAGAAGGTATTGATTTACTAGACATTGATAAAAACATAATTAGAAATTTCATGAGTGAAAGATTAGAACATGAGACTTATAGAGGAAATTTAGAAAGCGAAAGAAGCTTAGCAAGACGAATTTGTTCCCTTAAAAAGTTTTATAAGTTCTTACTTAATAGGAATTACAT
>CALVMF010000044.1 GCA_944342125.1 uncultured Bacilli bacterium
CAACGAGATATCAATCGAGAAATTAAAATAATATTTGAGAAAAATAACATTCAAATTCCATATCCTCAAATTGTTGTTCATGATGCAAAAGACAACAACGATTAAGTTTATTTAGTTAAGACTTATTTAGTAAAAGTAATTCAAAGCTTTAATAAATTTCCTTTTTAGGACATCAAATTCATTAAAAGTTTGAGGAAACGGAACTTTTTGAATATAAAGTTTGTGAGGAAATGGAATATGTTCAAAAGAAAAGTAACGGAAAAACTAAAAAGGTGGAAGGAAAATTATAGTGGGAAATATGCAGTCTTACTAGAAGGAGCACGCCGTGTAGGCAAGACAACAATCGCACTAATTTTGCAAAAGAAAATTATAAATCTTATATATCGATAGATTTATTTATTCAAAGATACTCACATATAATTTCAAGAAGAATATTGTTCGCTCAAAAAGATATATCCAATGATCAAGCGATTGAAAGCAAACCGATTTATTTGGCTCCTACCTTAATTGATAGCCTATAAACGAATTTTAAGGGTACAACTATTACTAAAAGTTGTGGCTATTCTGAGAAAAATTTGTAAAAAATAATTGCTAATATATTATCAATTAATGGCAAAAATCTATAAAAAATGCTAAAATATTAGCATATGTATGAGAAACCATTAGAATTTGTTACCTATTATGAAAAGCAATTAGAAATTGCCAAGCGTTTTGTTTTGATTAGAAAAAATAAAAAGATTTCCCAACGAAGATTATCTGAAATATCTGGAGTTAGCTATGCTTCTATTCGAAGATTTGAAAAAACTGGCGATATATCTTTAGCTTCTTTAGTTAAGCTAGCCTTAGCTTTACAACTATATGATGATTTAGATAATCTTTTTAAAGAACGTAAAGAGTATAAATCGATAGAGGAAGTAATCAATGATCGATAGAGTTGATGTTTTTGCTGAAAAGAATAAAGTAGGCACTTTAGCTTTAACAAAAGAAAAAAAAGTTGCTTTTCAATATAGTGAAAACTGGTTAAAAAAAGGATTTCCTATTAATCCTTTTAAGCTTCCTTTAACAAATCAAGTTTTTATTTCTTCATCACCATATTTTAGGGGATTATTTGGTGTATTTGCTGATTCATTACCTGATAGTTTTGGAGAATTAGTACTTAATAGATTTTTGAGACAAAAAGGGATAGATTCTAATTCACTATCATCTTTAGAACGTTTAGCCTACGTAGGACCTTCAGGAATGGGAATGTTAGAGTACGTTCCAGACCTTCACGAAATAGAAACTTACGAAAAAATTGATTTTGATTTGATACAAAAAGAATGTAATGATCTTTTAAATTCAAAAGATGTAAAAGATATAAATACTTTATTCTCTTTAGCGGGCTCTAGTGGTGGAACAAGGCCAAAAGCCCTTATTAAATATAAACGAGAAGATTGGATAATAAAGTTTTCTTCAAAATTTGATCCTAAAAATATAGCTGAACTTGAATTTAAATATATGTCTTTAGCAAAAGAATTTGGTATCGATATTCCTGAAATTGAATTAATCACATCAAAAAAAGGGAATAAATTTTTCCTTATTAAACGATTTGATCGTGAAAATAATCGCAAAATACACATGATTAGCGTAGCTGCCTTATTGGAATGTGATTTTAGAGCACCTTGTCTTGACTATAATGACTTAATTAAACTTACAAGAATATTAACCAATAACGATAAAGACATAATTGAGATGTATAGAAGAATGGTTTTTAACGTCTTAATTGACAATCAAGATGACCATGCAAAGAATTTTTCCTTTGTTTTTGATGAAGCGAAAAAAATGTATCGTATAGCGCCTGCATACGACATTACTCAAGGAAAGACATATTACGGCGAACATGTAACATCAGTTAATGGAAAAGGTAGAGAAATTAATGATGAAGATATGATTAATGTCGCTATAAAAAACAAAATCGATGTTACAATTGCTAAAGATATCATCAATAAATGTCACTCGTTATTAAAAATATAAAGTTTCTTTAAAGGATGCTTTTAGCAAGTACCAAATTGTACCCATTTTTTAAAAAAGAAGCCGTCTAGTAGTTTAGCTATGATTATTCTTAGTTTTAGAATTAGTAGTTTCTAATAGTTAAAATTAAGTTAATAAACGTGTCCTTCCTTTTATTAATATTCATTTTTTACTATCATTAAAAAGTGCTAAAAATTCTGATTTGTATCAGGTCGCTATATACAATTTAACTTATAAATTTAAATTAGGGATTTTGATGTATCCACTTTTGTTTAGCGAAGGAAACAAGAAAATAAGAACTTGATTTTATAACTTTAAATATCTCTGATTCCGATTTTGAATCTTAAGTAGCAGTAATTTCGGTTCCTTTAATATTTAAAGAAGAAGAGATTGAAGAGAGAAATTTCAAGAGATTAGAAATGTATTTTGATCTTATTTTTAAAGGTCTAAGAAATTCAGTTGCTGGCTTATAATTGGCGATTCTGTTAATCGCTTTTATTAAGTTCAAGTAGATATAATCAATGTTTATATTCTAGTTATGTTTAAGAGTATGGTGAAAAAGAATTTAGTGAATGTGCTTATCTAAACTATGATGAGCTAAAAAACTTTATTTAAGTGTTTTATTAATTGATTCAACAACAAAAATAATTGTTATTATGTCGATTTACCGATATAATTATGGTATGACATTCTTAGATTTATTAGCGGACAAAAAGATTACGGTTTATTCTCTTTCTTGTAAAAGCGGAGTTCCAAAAACAACTTTAACTGATATTGCTTCTGGAAAAACCGATATTTTAGCTTGTTCAGGTAAAACCTTGTTAGCTATATCTAAAACTTTAAATGTATCTATTGAAGAATTGTTGTCTTTAGAAAAAGAGGAAGCAAAAAC
Source organism: uncultured Bacilli bacterium (assembly GCA_944342125.1). Taxonomy (GTDB): domain Bacteria; phylum Bacillota_I; class Bacilli_A; order RFN20; family CAG-826; genus Onthovivens. The sequence goes on from CALVMF010000044.1 coordinate 2,903, forward strand.
AATATTGCCACCATTTTTATATGACTCCATTCAAGAATATAGAAAATCTATTCGAACAAATAGTAATTTAATTGATTGCTATAGCGACCAGCTAAATAGTTCAATTAATGTCGCAGAAGTAGAGAATCTTATTTCAAAAGAGGTAGCAGATCGTTTAAGAAACAGATATTTTAGGAGGTAAATTGATGATTGATTTTACAAATTTGCCTTTACGAAAGAAAGGTTATGATGGAGCCAATGGGAGTAAATTATCAATAGTTTATAGCGATAATCTTTATATGCTTAAATTCCCACTACGCAACTTAAAAAATCCTAATCTTTCTTATACAAATAGCTGTCTTTCTGAATATCTTGGTTGTCACATTTTTAATATGCTTGGAATAAATGCGCAAGAAACACTTTTAGGGATATATAAATATCATGGAAAAGTTAGAAACGTAGTTGCTTGCAAGGATTTCACATCTTCAAATACCTCATTTATCGACTTTGCTTCTGTAAAAAACCAAATAATAGATTCAGCTTCAAATGGATATGGAACAGAGATAAAAGATATTCTTGATACATTTGAAGAGCAAAATGTTGTTGACCCAAACAAGTTAAGAGACCATTTATGGAATATGTTTGTTGTTGATGCTTTTATTGGAAACCCTGATAGAGATAACGGAAATTGGGGATTTTTATACAATCAAGAAAAAGATGAGATGAAAATTGCTTCTATTTTTGACTGTGGCTCAGCATTATTCCCTCAAATTGATGATGATTTTATTGAAAAAATCATTTCTTCGAAAGCAGAGATGAATGCTAGAGTTTATGATGTTCCTACTTCAGCGATACTTTTCAATGGAAAACGTGGCAATTACTTTAAAATAATAACTTCGTTAGAGTATGAAGATTGTAACAAAGCGATAAAAAGAATAGTTCCAAAGATAAACCTTGATCAAATTAATTTATTGATTGACGAAGTAGAACTTGCAAGTGATTTACAGAAAGTTTTTCTTAAAAAAATATTAAAGATGCGAAAAGAGATAATTCTTGATTCAGCATTAGCTAAATTGAGCTAAAAACAAATTGATGATAATTAAACTAGCTACTCAAATCCTAACGAATTAATGAGAAAAAAAGTTAAATAACTTTTAAAACTTTTGCAAAATCTAAAGCAATAGTTTTGCTAAATCATAAAAAAAGTTTCTAAAAACCTTAATTTTGTAGTAAAAACCCTGCAAAACCTCGATATTTTTTGATTTTTCTAAATTTAAAAGATATTTATTTACTTAATGAATCAAATAAATATTTCACAAAATCAGTTCTATCAAATGAGTTTAAATAATTTAATTGATTGCCTTCTTTAACTTCTAAAAAGCAGTGTTGTGGTTTAGTGTCTTGGAAGACAAAATTTATATCAGCCTTAATCCATTTAAGTTCGTTAACTTTTTCTAGTCCATAAAGCGCTAAAAAGTCGTGAGGAGTAATTGGCCAGCCTGTTGATTTTTTAAAGCGATGAATTGTAGTTTTAAGATAATCACTTAAAGCATCATTTCCTAAACTTAATAAATACTTTTCTTCTTCGCTTGTTAATTTTGTTTTTTCGGTTTCTTCTAAACCGATAGCGTATTTATTTAAAGAAGAAGAGATGACGATTTTAGCAGCTTCTATGTCACATTCAAAATTCCATTCAGGATGCTTTCTTTTATAATCGCCACCCATATAAAATAAGGTGCGATTTTTTAAGACGTTTTCTTTATCTAAAAGAATGGCTTTCCCGATATTTGTTAGAGGTCCAATTGCTAGAATGATTGCGTCTTTATTATCTTTTAAAGCATCTATCATAGATAAACTAGCTAAATCGCTACTTGTTTCTTTAAGCGTTTCTTTATCTCGTTCGCCTATTTCCTTGCCATATTGACAAAATATTTCATCAGGGTTAACTGGAGTTATTCCTTTGATTGGAATGCTTTTTCCAGCATATACTGGGATGTTTCTTTTTGCTAAAGAAACAATATATTTTGCCATTTTAGCTCTTAAAGGTGCGTTTTTAAAAACGGTCGAAATTCCTAGAATTTCGATATCTTTATTGGTTAATAAAGCTTTTAATACAAGGGTGTCATCAATATCATCACCTAAATCAGTGTCTAGCCAAATTTTCATATAAATATTATAGTTAAAAGCCATTTTTTAAGCACTGAGATAATTTGAAAATTACCTTAAATAAGTACGTATATTAAATTGAAAATGAAAAATGACCTAGATAAAATATTTATAAGGAGTTTTAAACAAATTTATGAAAAAAGTATATATAGGGGTTGATGTTGGCGGAATGTCAATTAAAGCTGGTTTAGTCGATGATAATGGTAAAATTTTAGTTAAAGGAACCAGAAAAACTAACAGTAAAACTGAAGGTAAAGAAGGCTTTTTAAAAGATATTAAAGACTTAATGCATGAGATGATTGATAAAGCTAGAGAAATTGAATGTGAAGTGCTTGCAATCGGTTTTGGTATACCTGGCGTTGTCAATATTGTTAAAGGGACGATTGATTATGCATGTAATTTATATGTTGAAGATGTTCCTTTAAAAGATTATTTAAAAGATCTAAACTTACCAATCTTTTTATCGAATGATGCTAACGTTGCTGCCTTAGGTGAAGTTAGATTTGGCGCTGCAAAAGGCTATAAAGACGTCATTTTATTGACTTTAGGAACAGGAATTGGTGGAGGCGTCGTCATTGACGATAAACTTTTTGAAGGTGTCGAAGGAAAGGGTGCTGAACTTGGACATACTACAATTGTTGTTGATGGTCATGAATGTGGATGTGGAAGAAGAGGCTGCTTTGAAGCTTACGCCAGTGCAAGTGCTTTACTTGCTTTAACAAAAAGCGAGATGTTAAATAATAAAAATTCGATGATGTGGGATTATTGTGGACACAATATCGATGATGTCAGTGGTCTTACAAGCTTTGAATGCGCTAAAAAAGGCGATGAAGCCGCAAATAAAGTAATCAATACCTATGTTAAATATCTTAGCGAAGGTATCCTTAATTTCTGTAACATCTTTAGACCACAAGCGATTTTAATTGGTGGTGGAATTTCTAATCAAGGCGATTATTTAATCGATAAAGTTATCGCTTATTGTAAGAAGTTCCATTATGGATATAAAAATACTCCTGAAGTTGAAATTAAAGTTGCAACACTTAAAAATGACGCAGGAATAATTGGTAGCGCATGTCTTGCAATGGACATGTTAAAAAAATAGTTTTCCCCGCAAAACTTAAGTATTTTATCTAAAAACGAACATTTAAGAGCCTTCAAAAACGACAAATCTTATCTTAAAAGAAGGCTCTTTTCTTTTTAAGAGAAATTTAATAAATATGTTTTGAAAGAGCAGGTCTATTTATATAGAATTAATAAGGGCGCTTTTTTATATTTTCTAATTTTGTTGAGGTGATGATTATGGATAAAAAAATGAAGTTTATATTTGTTACAGGTGGAGTTGTTTCAAGTTTAGGAAAAGGAATCAGTGCCGCTTGCATTGGTAGATTATTAAAAAGAAGAGGACTTCATATTTTTTCAATGAAACTTGATCCTTATTTAAATATTGACCCAGGCACAATGTCTCCTTATCAACATGGTGAAGTTTTTGTCACCAAAGATGGAGCCGAAACTGACCTTGATTTAGGGCATTATGAAAGAATCATTAACACCTCATTAACAAAAGAAAGTAGCGTCACAAGCGGAAAAGTTTATAGCGCCGTTTTAGAAAAAGAAAGAAAAGGTGTTTATTTAGGAGCCACAATTCAAATCATTCCTCACATTACAAACGAAATTAAAAATAGATTATTTGAAGCTTTTAAAGCAAAAGATGATACTGATGTTTGTATTGTTGAAATCGGTGGCACGGTTGGTGATATTGAATCGCTTCCATTTTTAGAAGCAATTAGACAACTTAGAAGAGAACTTGGCTATGAAAATACTTTTTATGTTCATAACACTTTAGTTCCTTATTTAAAAACAACAGGCGAAATAAAAACTAAACCTACTCAACATAGCGTTAAAGAGCTAACAGGATTAGGAATTCAACCTGATGCTTTACTTTTAAGATGTGAAACCAATATCGATATTGAATCAAAAAGAAAAGTTGCTCTTTTTTGTAATTTAAGCGATGAAGCGGTTATTAGTGTTAAAGATGTTCCAATTATTTATGAAGTCGCTTTAAACTTACAAAAGCAACACCTTGATGATTTAATTGTTAAACATTTAAATCTAAAATGTGAAGATCACGCTGATATGAGCGATTGGATTAAACTTATTGAAAAAATTAAAAGACTTAAAAAATCAATTAAGATTGCTCTTGTTGGAAAATATGTTTCTTTACACGACGCTTATATTTCGGTTGTTGAATCTCTTAAATATGCAGGCTACGACATCGATAAAAACATTGAAATAAAATGGGTAAATAGTGACAACTTAAATGATGATAATGTGAGCGAATATTTAAACGATGTTCAAGGAATTATTGTGCCTGGCGGATTTGGAAAGCGTGGAATTGAAGGGAAAATCGCAGCTATAAAGTACGCAAGAATCAATAACAAACCATTCTTAGGACTTTGCTTAGGTATGCAACTCAGTTTAATTGAATATGCAAGAGATGTTTTACATTTAGAAAACGCTAACTCAACGGAATTCGATGAAAACTGTACCAATAACATCATCGATTATTTACCTGACCAATATAAAGGAATTAAGATGGGTGGTACGATGCGCCTTGGTGAATATGATTGTGAACTTTTAGAAGGCACAAAGACCTATGAACTTTATAAAGAAAAGAACATTAGGGAACGCCATAGACATAGATATGAATTTAACAATAAATACAAAGAAATCTTTAGCGATGGAAATTTGATTTTTAGTGGGATTAATCCACAAACTAAACTTTGCGAAATTATCGAGCTTAAAAATCATCCATTCTTTATTGCTTGTCAATTCCATCCTGAATTTTTATCTAGACCTCTTAAACCACATCCGTTATTTTTAGGATTTATTAAAGAAGCAAGTAGAACTCAAGTAGAACATGAATAAGAATTATAAAGAAAATTTAAAAACAAGATTAAAAGGGAAGACGCTAGAAGAATATCAAAGTAAAAAGCAACTTGATATTAAAGAATATATAGTTAAAAAAGATAGCGAGCTTTTAGTTTATTTAATCGAGGAGCTACAATTTTCAAGAAACAACGCAAAGTCTCTTTTATCGCATCATTTAATTTCAATTGATGGCGCTCCAGTCAGTCAATTTGATTTTAAGTTAACCAAAGGGGATAGTTTGATTATTTCTAAAAAACCAATTAGAAAGAAAGCTAGAAAAGATTTACCAATAATTTTTGAAGATGAAAACATCATTGCAATTAATAAACCTTATGGTCTATTAAGTGTAGCAAGCGATAAAGAAAAATCTTCGACTGCCTATCGAATGGTTATGGATTATGTTCAAGCAAAAGACAGACACAATCGAATTTATGTTGTGCATCGTTTAGATAAAGAAACAAGTGGTGTCTTAATTTTTGCTAAAAACGAAAATATTAAAGATAAACTACAAGACAATTGGAACGAACTTGTTTTGAAAAGAGGGTATTACGCAGTTGTTGAAGGCAAAATGGAAAAAGAAGAAATGCACATTGTTAATTATTTAAGAATGAATGCACTTAATTTAATGTATGTATCTTCTTTTAAAGACAAGAAAGCTCAAAAATGTATAACTGATTATAAGGTCATAAAATCTAACGATAAATATTCGCTTTTAGATGTAAATATTTTTACAGGTAGAAAGAATCAAATTAGAGTAACTTTAGGAAGTTTAGGTCACTTTGTTTTAGGGGATGACAAATATGGTGAGCCAGAAAATCCAATAAATAGACTATGTTTGCATGCTTATGAACTCGATATTAAAAACCCAATTAATGGTAAAATTTATAAGCTAAAAGCAAGTATGCCAGATGAATTTAATTCACTTTTTAGAAAGTGAATTAATATTTTAAATAATACGGATTTATTTAGCTGTTAATAATATTAATAAATAATTAAAAAAGTAAACTTTTGCGGAGAAAAATCTTAAAATTGCGAAAAATTTTTTAAAAAGTGCTATTTTTTTCTTGACAATTGATTTATAATTAAAACATGTTTAAGGACGCCTTGAGTAAACTCTTTGAAGCGGCGATCAGTGTTGTACCGATTTCTTTAATTGTAATTGTTATTTTCGGCTTACAATTTTCGGAAGTTATGCCTTCGGGCATGATTTCAACAAACATGCTAGTGACCTTCCTAATTTGCTTAATTTTTTTAATATTAGGAATGGCAACTTTCTCTTTTGGAAGCGAAATATCAATGAGCAAGGTTGGTCAATATATTGGTGCCAGCATTACGAAAAAGCAATCAATTGTCTTTATGATTGTTATTTCTTTTTTGCTTGGGACCATGATTACTATCGCCGAACCCGATTTAACAGTTTTGGGAGATATGTTAGAAAGCGCGATTAATCCTTGGCTATTAAAAATATTTATTGGGGTTGGCGTTGGGATATTTTTAGTTAT
>CALVMF010000045.1 GCA_944342125.1 uncultured Bacilli bacterium
ATTGTTCGTGACTCTTTAGGTAGAAAAATGTCTAAATCATTAGGCAATGGAGTTGATCCAATTGATGTTATTAACGAATTTGGTGTTGATAGTTTAAGATACTTTTTAGCTACAACAGCTTCTCCAGGTCAAGATATGCGTTATAGCGAAGAAAAGATTAAAGCTGCTAACGGATATTTAAACAAGATTTGGAATAGTGCTCGCTATATTCTTATGAATATCCCAGAGAATTATAAATCACCTAAACTTGAGGATATTAATCTTAAGAAGCTTTCATTGGTTGATAAATACATTCTAACTAAATTAGAAAACGTACTTAAAAAGATAACTAAATCAATGGATTCCTATGAATATGGCATCGCAAGCAATCTTTTATACAATTTTGTTTATGATGATTATTGCTCTTTCTATCTAGAAATGACAAAAGTCACATTAAAAGATGAAGATTCATATAAAGAAGGAACGTTATTTACACTTTTATACACTTTAAAAGCAATTTTAATGATGATTTATCCTTTCTCTCCATTTATTAGCGAAGAAATTTATCTCAATTTACCAGAGCATAAAGACTCAATTATGCTTGAATCGTATCCTGAATACGATAAAAAATTTGTTTTCACTAGCTCAATTAAAAAAGTTGATGCTTTAAAAGAAGCTATTGAAGCAATTAGACAATACAAAGTTAAAAATTCATTAGTTCCTAATTATCAATTAGATATTTCCTTAAAATCTGACTTTAATTTTAACGAATTAAGCAAATATCTTGTCCGTTTTTCTTTTGCTAAATCATTTAATATAGTAAAAGAAGATATAAAAGAAGCTACTAATATTATCTTAAAGAATATAACTTTATTTATTGAAGATAATGTCGATAAGGAAGAGCTAAGGAAAAAACTTGAAAATGATCTGGATAAAATTAAAAACGAGATAAAAAGATCTGAAGGCTTGCTTAATAATCCTAACTTTGTAGCAAAGGCACCTAAACAAAAAATTGACTTAGAAAAAGAAAAATACGAGTCTTATAAGCGCCAATTTGAAGAAATTTCGGAAAAAATAAAAAAACTTTCCTAAATTTTTAAAAAAATTGAAAGTAACCTCCTTCTAATATAGTGAAAGGAGGTTTTAATATGGTAGATAAGATTCCATTATCTAAGTCGGAACTTGAATCTATCCAGTGTGGTGAAGCAATTACCTTAGCTGCCGTTATGGCGGTAATGTGTATTGCAGTTGTTGCCGTCGCTATTTATAAATTATTTTATAGCGAAGATGGAACAATACAATTACCTGGCGGATATAAGTTCCAATGGAAGTAAAGCTTATCCCGTCTACAATCACTAATTAATTCTTGATATTATTTTGAAAACTAGTATACTAATAGCGTTGTAACCGATTTTTTGGTACAACCGCATTAAAAAGGTTCCTAAAATTCGTATGAATTACCTTAAGAGCGAGTAATTATTTAAAAAATTGGAGGCTTATATTGATGTACGCTATAATTTTAACTGGCGGTAAGCAACTTAAAGTAGAAGTTGGACAAAAGATTTTTGTTGAAAAACTTAACGTTGAAGCTGGAAGTGATTACACATTTAATGATGTTTTAATGATTTCTGACAAAACTTTAGTTACTGGAAATCCAACAATCAAAGGTGCTACAGTTGTCGCTAAAGTTGAAAAGCAAGGTTTAGGTAAAAAGATCGACGTTTACAAATACAAGGCTAAAACAACCTACCGTAAACATATCGGACATAGACAACCATATACTTGCTTAACTGTTACAAGTATTAATTCAAAGTAAATGATTAGAATTACTTATTTAGAAAAAGATAGTAAGATTATAAAAATTCACGCCGAAGGACATGCCTTATTTGCTCCTAAGGGAAAAGATATAGTTTGTTCGGCAGTAAGTGCGATATTAATTGGTGGCTCAAACGCCTTATCGAATTCAGAAAATTATGCTATTGATATAAATAGTGGTAATCTAACGATTGATACATTAACAAATATTAATGAATTTGATTCAATTGTAATGAAAACTATGTTAATTCAATTAATGACTATCGAAGATTCTTATAAATCTTATATATCAGTTTCTAAGATTAAGTAGAAAGGATGGGCTTATGATTTTAAAGTTTAAACTTGATTTACAATTATTCGCATCCCATAAAGGTGTCGGTAGTACTAAAAACGGTAGAGATTCTGCTGGTCGTAGACTTGGTGCCAAATTGAGCGATGGACAATTTTGTAAAGCAGGAATGATTATTTATAGACAACGCGGAACAAGAATCTACCCTGGTGTTAACACCAAGTTAGGTAGAGATGATACTCTTTTTGCGACAAAAACTGGTATCGTTAAATACGAAAGAGTTGGCAAAAATAGAAAACGCGTAAGCGTCTATGAAATTGCTGCTTAATTAACAACAAAATTAAATCATCTGCTCAATTGGGCAGGTGATTTTCATTTAAAGAGACAATATTTTATGTTTATTGATAGAGCGATTATTGAAGTAAGAAGTGGAAAAGGTGGCAATGGAAGAATTGCTTTTAGAAGAGAAAGAGGAGTTCCAAAAGGTGGTCCTGCCGGTGGAAATGGTGGAAGAGGTGGCTCCGTTTATTTAAGATGCTCTAAAAGCACTGGTACACTTGTCAATTATCGTCATTCAAGGGTATTTATTGCCGATGATGGTGAAAATGGTGATATTAAAAATCAATATGGTCACGCAGCGGATGATATTTATATCGATTTACCAATTGGTACTGTTGTCTTTTTAGAAGAAAATCACAAATATGTCTGCGATTTTACGCAAGATGGACAAACCTATCTTATTTGTAAAGGCGGAAGAGGCGGAAGAGGTAACTCAGCTTTTAAAAGTTCACGAAATAAATGTCCAAAAATAGCTGAAAACGGACTCCCAGGTGAAAGAAAACGCTTAATATTAGAGCTTAAACTTTTGGCTGATGTTGGCGTAATTGGTCTTCCAAATGCAGGTAAAAGTACCTTTATATCTTGCGTTACTAATTGTAAGGCGGAGATTGGTGATTATCCTTTTACAACGATTGTTCCTAATTTAGGAGTAGCAAAAATCGGAGAGGATAGTTTTGTAATAGCTGATATGCCTGGGTTAATCAAGGGAGCAAGTCAAGGAAAAGGACTTGGTTTAATGTTTTTAAGGCATATTGAAAGATGCCGCGTCTTGGTACATATGGTTGATATGAGTCGCGAAGATCCATATCAAGATTATTTAGATATTAAAGATGAATTAAAAAAATATGGAATGCATCTTTTGGATAGGCCGGAGATTATAGTGGCTTCGAAGATGGATGAAGATGGAACGCTTGAAAAATTAAATAGATTTAAAAAGCAAGTTAAAAAAGATGTTATTCCTATTTCTTGCATCGCAGAAGAAAACTTAGATAAGGTTTTATATAAATGCGTTGAGCTTCTAAAAGATGCGCCAACTTGGTCAGTTTATAGCGAAGAAGACAAAGAACAAGTCTTTAACCTTGATGAAACTAACGAAATTTTTGAAATTATTAAGAAAAAAGAAGGTTATTATGAAATTGTAGGCGAAAGAGTAATTAGAACTTACAATTTAATTAACATCTCGACTGACGAAGGAATGTTAAGACTTTTAACCTATTTAAATAAGATTGGAATCGACAAAAAATTACATGAATTAGGTGCTCAAAACGGTGATATAGTAAAACTTGCCGATTTTGAATTTGAGTACTACGAATAATATCTCCGTATAATTTTAATTTGTTTGATTATTTAATAGGCACAGTTATCGATAGTGAAAGCAATACTATCTCTTTACTGACAGATTTTAAAATTGCGTTTTTAATTAATGTTATCGATAATTCATTTTTTAAGGTAAATGAAGTAGTAAAAATTTACACTCATCTTTTTAAGGGTGAAGAAAATATAGCGCTTTATGGTTTTAATAATAAAGTAGACCGTTTTCTATTTTCTGAATTAATAAAAATAAATGGTATCGGACCAAAAACAGCAATTAATATACTTAAAAAAGCTACAAGTCATGGTCTTATTACTCTTATAAAAAACAAAGATTTAAATGGACTTCAAAAAATAGGTTCGATTGGTGCAAAAGCGGATCGAATATATTATGAACTCAAAAATAAAGTCGTAAATTTAGAAGGATATAACTACAATTATCCTGATGTTTTTGATGCGCTCATTAATCTAGGATATAAAGCTCAAGAAATTTTCCCTATTTTAAATAGTTTAGAAGGAAATCTAGATAGCAGTAGCGCATTAAAAGAAGTGATAGTGAGGTTAAAAGATAATGAACAATGAACTTTTATCAAAAGTAAGACCGAAGTCTTTTAATGAGTTTTTTGGGCAAAAGCAGATTGTTGATGAGCTCAAAGTATATGTTTATAGTGCAAACAAGCAAAATAAATGTTTAGATCATATTCTTCTTGTTGGTCCAAGTGGAATGGGTAAAACCAGTTTAAGCTATGTTATTTCTGAAGAGATGAAGTCAAAAATTAGAGTAATAAATGCACCAATGATTGAATCTGTTCAAGATTTAATAGAAATATTAGCTTCAATTAAAGAAAATGAAATCTTTTTTATCGATGAAATACATCGCTTGGATAAAAAAATAGAAGAAATTTTGTATTCTGTAATGGATGATTTTATCATCAATATCAACTATAAAAGTTCAGAAAAAACTAAAGTAATTAGTGTCAAATTACCTCACTTTACCCTTATTGGAGCAACAACTTTAGATGGATATATTTCCGTGCCTTTAAGAGATCGCTTTGTAATTAAGTTTCACTTTGAAAATTATAGTTTGGATGATTTAAACAATATTGCTCTTTTAAATGCACCTAAATTTGATGTAAATTTTGAGTCTAAAGAAGTTTCATTCGAATTTATAAAACGAGTCAAAAACAATCCAAGAATTTTGAATAATCTATTAAAAAGATTATCAGATTATATGCTATATTTTGAAAAAAAATCCGCAAATCTAGACTTTTTATTAGAATTTTTTAAGTTTGTTAAAATAGATTCTTATGGACTGACAAACTTTGATCGCAAGATAATAAAAATACTTTATGAGGTCTTTTTAAGCGAACCAGTCAGTCTTGAATCTTTAGCAAGTGTACTTAATGAAAACGTAGTAAACATTAGAGAAAACTATGAACCTTACCTCGTTAATATTGGTTTTATTCAGCGAACAAGAAGGGGGAGAATGTTAACGAAAAAAGGTCAAGAATTTTATTATAAAAATATCCGAGATTAAGCCAAAAATTGATTATTTTATCCAGAAAAATTCGCTTAAAAACTTTTTGTCTTTTATAGGCTTATGTAGTAATATTATCAAGTACTTTATAAATTTTATTTATAAACTTGAGGTATGTTATGAAAAGATTAATCGGATATTTATCAATTACTGGCGCATTATTAACAGGCGTATTAGTTGGAGTTGTTCCAACTTTACTTTCTGTAAATGGCAATAGTGATTTTTCTTCATCAAACAGATTTGTTTTTAAGATTTCGGATAAAAGATTAAGTGCAGATTTTTCTGAAGGAACTTTAACAAATGGTGGAAACTTGACTTATAACGAAAGTGATGGAACTGCTTTAGAGCAAGTTACAGATGTTATTAAGGAAAGGTTAAGCTTAGCTGAAGTATCAAGTTATCAATTAGAAAGTTATGCAGATAATATGTTTGCTTTAACCTTTAAAGATTCAAATCAAAACTATGAAGACATTATTTCATACCTCACATTTTCTAATTCTTTAATGTTTAAAAATGCAGATGAAGAATACAATTTGGGCTATAGCGCAGAAGATGTTTATAACAACAATACCACAGCTGAAAACAATCAACTTTTTGAAGAAGGAAGTGCAACTGTACAATATAAAGATAACTATCCTTATGTTGTAGTTAAACTTGCTAATCCTGATAACTTCAAAACTATGTTTGATGGTATTAAAGAAGCAAGCGAAGGTGAAGAAGGCAGCGACGCAGATACAGATGCTGGAAGCGATACAGATACCGATACCAGCACTGGAGAAGATACGGGCGGTGATACAACTGGCGGAGATAGTGATACTGGCGGTGATACCAGTGGTGGTGAAAGTGGCGGAACAGTAGACACTGGCACAAGTGAAGCTCATCACTTTAAGCAAATTTCAAGAGCAGAAGATTTATCAACAACTACAGATACATCAACTGGTTCGACAACTACTGAAGATGGCGAAACTGAAGAGGTCGAAAAAGTTGATCCTAATAAAGCTATTTTCGTTGTTAATAATTGGTTAAACGGCCTTAATTTACAAGGCTTACTTGATAACGAAAACGGCAATATCACTGATGAGAATTTTAGCAACTACGTTCTCACTTATTTTAATGTCGAAAATCCTTCAAGTTTTATTTGGGATTATGATTCAAGTTTAAGTGAAGAAGAACAAGAAGCTAAAACTTACGAATATATTTATTTTTCAAATTACAACTTAGGCGCAATAAACGGAGATGGCGCTTTAGACGTAACAACAAGTTATCAAACTTATAACGCAATTGAATCCGACGAAGGACTTGCTTATAAAAAAGCAAATTTACTTGCTGATAAGCTAAATGCAAGCGATTATAAATTTGATGTTACTTTAATTAATCAATCACAAATTGAGAATAACGAAAATTTAGTTTCTCCTTTCATTGAATACATTAAACGTGCAGGTCACGTTGAAATTTCAACAGTTTTAATATGCACAATTATTGCTGTTGTAATTGTAAGTTTATTTACTTTATTAAATTATGGCTTATCGGGTTTATTACCTCTTGTTATTACAGGAGCAAATGTAACAGGAAGCTTGGCGTTATTTAACTTTTTAGGAAACGAATTCAATATTGGAACAATTATTGGTTTATTTGCCGTTGCAGCGCTTTCTTTAATAGGATGCACAATTTGGTTGCATAGAGCTAAAGAAGATATATATTTAGGTCGAAATTTAAAGAAATCTTATCAAGACGCTAACAAGAAAACATTATTGAACTTATTAGATTTTACTGTAATTGGCGCTGTTATTGGACTTTGTGCTTATTTAATTCCTAATTCATTTACGACATCTTTTGGTGGTGTTTTCATCATTGGAAGTGTAATTAGTGTTATCACTGTCGGAATTATTTTTAGAGCAGTAAGCTGGTTACTTTACAATTCTCAATTTGCTCAAAATCATTTAAAACTTTTCGGTATTGAAAAGAAAATGGTGCCTGATTTATCAAAAGGCGAAAAACCTACTTATTTTGATGCTTATAATAAAAGAAGTAGCAAAACAACATTTAAAGTTACTGGAATAATCGCAGCAGTTTTACTCGTTGCTAGTATTGTTGGAATTACAACTTTTCAAGTAATGAACGGCAATATTTATAATGCTACAAGTAGTGAAGTTAATTCAAAGCTTGTTTTAAGATATGATTTAAGTAACGCAAGCGACAACTATAATGTTGACACTCAAGAAATTAATATTCAAAAAGCACTCGGAGAAATTTATTTCGATGAGCAAGGTCAAGAGCAAGTCTTTGATAGTGAAATGGATGTTAATTCTTTCTATTATGAATATGTCTATGGCGATACCAACCCTATTACAAATAGAGAGTACTATTTTGTTGTCGATTTAGGCTCTGCCTTAGATGTTTTAAATACAAGTAATACTAATTACTATGTGAAAAATGACGATGGAAGTACCTTTACGGTGGCTAATGGAATAAGTGCAGCTATTACAACTAGCATTGAAAATTATGTTGGTTCAAATTATGCAGCCACAACAGAAGTAAATGCTTCATATAATTACACTGATGATTTAGTTAATATGTATGTAGCTATTTCAACCGCAATATCAACTGCAATTATTTTATTCTATTTCTTATTTAGATTTGGTCCTTCAAAAGCTTTAACTGCCTTAACAGTAGGAGCAACAACATTAGTTTCAGTAGTTGGAATTTTCTCATTAGTTAGAGGTCCATTTAGCAGTGAAATTACTTTGGGATTATTGCTTGTTTCATTTATTGCTTACATCATTTTAGACTTATTCTTTACAAATGAAAGATTAGCTTATCTTGAAAATAGGCATGACTTAAAAGAATTATCTAGTAGAGAAGAAAAATACGATTATGCTGGAAATTCACTATATAACTATATCGTGATTAATATGATGCTAGTCGCATTTATTGTTCTTTCATTCTTCTTTACGCCTGCTTTCGATAAAAATACATTATTATTGATATTAGTTGGAATGTTCCTATTAGTTATCTTTATTAAAGCATTAGAGTTACCAATTCAAATGTTCTATGCAAGACACTTTGAAAAACTTGGTAAGAGAATGGCAGAAAATAGACAAACAAGATCAAATAATAAAAAATCTAACAAACCTGTATATGATGATGGACCACAAGAAGCTATCTTTATTGATATTAATGATTAGTTTATTGGTCCAAATATGAAAAACTCGTTCTTAGAAAAATTATTAAACTTTTATCAGATTGATTATCAAGATTTGCTCAATGAAAACGAGCAAACTCTTGATGATTTACCAAACAAAGACATCTTTAAAAATGGCAAGAAAATTGCTGATTTTCTTTTTAATGCTATAAAAAATAGCGAAAAAATCTTAATTTATGGCGATTATGATTGTGATGGCATAATGTCGACATCGATAATCTATAAATGTTTAGCAAATCAAAATTATAAACCTGGATATTATATTCCAAGTCGCGAATATGATGGATATGGTCTAACAAAAGACAATGTAGATAGATTTTTTAAGCTCGGTTATAAGATTATTATTTGTGTCGATAATGGTATAACTTTAAATGAGGTAGTCGACTACGCTAATTCTTTAGGTATTATCGTAGTAATTTTAGACCATCATCAAATCGGCGAAAAAGTCCCAAATACCGAATATATAATGCATCCTGAATATGATGCTTTTGGCCCTTATAATATTAGCGCTGGAGCCGTATCTTTTTATTTTTCTTTAATTTATTTAAATAGATTTGATGAATATCTATTTTCTTTAGCAACTTTATCTTTATTAAGCGATTCCATGCCATTACTTGCTTATAACCACTTATTTGTTAAAGAAGGCTTAAAAATTATTAATAAAAACCATTACAAACAATTTTTTCGCTTATTAAAAAACTCAGATATACCTGAATTAAATGAAGATGATTTATATATGCAAGTCATACCAAAAGTCAATTCGATTTGTCGAGTTTTAAACGATGATAAGCGCTTTAATATTGTTAAATATTTTATTGA
>CALVMF010000046.1 GCA_944342125.1 uncultured Bacilli bacterium
AAAAGCCACGATTAATCTTTAGAGCCTTGAAAATACGTACAGCCAAACATGCGATAACCATCGTATTTTTTATATCCCAAATATCTATTACTTAACAATCATTATTCACAAGTTTATTTTTTTAATTTAATGGATATTTTGTAGTTTTTCATTGCAAAACCCCAATAAAAATTAAAATAACTTAGATTAAACGAAATTCGTCAATTATTATTAAAAGATAGTAAATTAACCTATTAAAAAATAGGCTACAATAAAATAGGCTATTTTAGAAACCATAATCTCAGCATCGCAATGTTTCAAACTCCTAATAAAAAAGGGATTTTGAGCAAACCCCATAAATACTCCGTAAAGAACGGAAATCTAATATGATTACCTTATAGTGTCAACACACTATAAGCGTACTAAGCTAATGGTGGATCCAACCAGGATTGAACTGGCGACCTCCTCGTTGCGAACGAGGCGCTCTCCCAACTGAGCTATGAACCCGACTGCTCATTATTATATAAACCAGCAAGTTTTGTTGCAAATGGTATAAAAAGGGCTTTTAAAGAAATATTAGGATTTGTCTATATTTTTAGCATATTCTCTTAGTTTTCGTTGAAAACAAGAGAAAATAATTTCACAATTTTAAAGTAAGGCCAGGTACAAATCATGTCAAGTTTTAAAGATTTACGTATAGTCGATAACTTTTATCAAACCAGCGCATTTTTCCCAATGCCAACAATTCTTATTTCAACAGTCGATGATGAAGGCAAAACTACACTAGGTGCTTATTCTCTTTGCTTCCCTTATTACATTGCTGGAAAAGATTATTATGCGATGATTTTAGAATGTAGAAACTCTTCTAACACCGCTCAAAATCTTCTAAAAAGAGGAAAATGTGCATTAAATTTCTTAGAAGATTCTTATAATGACTTCAAAGAAACCGTTAAATTGGGTTTCCCTGGTCAAACACCTAAAGAAAAAATGGCAAATTGTCCATTTGAACTCGAAAAAGGATTAGCTGAAGGAGAAAATAGACCACTTGTTATTAAGAAAGCTTATCAAGTATTTGAATGCACTTGGGATGATACACTTGAAAGCGCTTTTGAAGATAAAGACAAGGTTGGGCAACTAGATGGAATTGAAGGCCCATATAGAAACTTCAATGGCGTAACTTCTAAATTTGGCTGTCACTTTATATTAAAAATTGACAAGATTTTAATGAAAGATAAATTTTACAATGCTCTTGTTAATGGTGTTAAAGCAAGCGATTTCCCACATGTACCAGTCGATTACGGATACCGTGATTCAACATATTTTTGGTATACAAAATCAAAAAGAGCTAAAAAGTGCCCTATACCTGATGTTCAATCAAATAGCGTCTCTTCGGTTAGATATGCAGCCGATAGAATTGATCCTAGCGTAAAGTTTACGGATGAAGCATGCGCAATGCTCGTTAAAGTTCCTAGAGTATTTTTAAAGACAGTCTTAAATGGATGCGTAAAATACGCTAAAGAACATAACATTACTTTAATCGATGAAAAAGTCATGAAGGATATTAACGACAAGCGCCGTGCTGAAAAAGGAAAAAAGTAGAATTTAAATCACTTTTTAAATTTTTTCAAAAATATTTTTAAAATCAATATACGTAGTATATTAAGTATAAAATCACAATTTTTTGAAATTTTTCTTTGCAAAAATCCAACATTTAGCAAATTTGTTTGTATTAATATCAGAAGAAACAATGGCTGAATTATTTTAGTAAACTTAGCCATCAATTTCTTTAATAGTTTGATCAATGATTGATAGCAAATAAGTTTTAGTTTTTAAATTAAAGGAATTAGTAACGAAATCTTTATAAACATTAAGTTGTTTATTATAGGCTTCATCATCAATATTCTTTAATTTATAATCGATGACAATTGCTTCATCTTTACCAACTAAAAGTAAATCAATGATCCCCTTAGTTGAATGTTTGTCGTCTTGGAACTGATACTCTTTAAAAATCTTGTAATCTTCAAGATTAAAAGTATTTAGAAGTTTTATTGCTCCACTTATAAGTTTAGATTCTCTTTTATCTTTTATGAAAGTAAAATCCGGGTTAGTTAAAGAGATTGTCTCAAGTAAAGAGTGGATATGGCTCCCATAGTTTAAAGACGTCTCATCACTATCGTCATCTTTGTCCTTACTTGCTTTTTCAAATCTTGGTTTAACTTGTTTTTCGATATTTATTTCCTTGATGAGTTTGCAATTTCTTGAAGGAATCTTCTCAAATTCTTTATTCCTTTCAAAATTCTCATCAAAATATTTAACAAGATAGCTTTCTAAAACTTCTGAATTATTATCTCTTATTGACTGTAAAATTTGCTCAACTTCTGCTTTCGTTAAGTTATTCAAATAAAATTTCTTATAAGCATAAAAGTTAAGTTCTAAATTAGTCAGATCTTTAGAAATAATAATTGCCACTATCTCAATTAAATATTGATCAAAAACCTTGAAAGCACCATCTTTAAATAAGACCTCACGCTTATCTTGTTTTTTATCTCGTGAAGTAATATCAGCGAAGTTTTTAACTTCATCCATTATTTTGGCGACGTCAATACTTTTTAAAGAATGATTGTTATTAAAGTAATAATGTAGAATTCTCATCTTAATTTTTTCTTTAAGCTCTTTGTTTTCTTCTTTTGCTACTTTTTCAATAGTATCATCTATTTCCATTATTGACTTATCCATATAAGGATCCAGTGGATAGTCAATAAAAGCATTGAATAAAAAATCATTGAATGTTGCGCCATTTTGTTCTTTGACACGACTATTTAATTCATTTAATGCAATTCGACGAGCATCTTCATCAGTAAAAATAATTTTCTTTTTATCTAACCTAGATTTAACTCTTTCAAGATATTCTTTAAAAACCTCATCATAGTTTTTAACTTTCTCATCGCTTAAAACGAAAATCAAATCTTCCTTTGCTCTAGTCAAAGCGACATAAAGAAGTCTTAATCGTTCAGCTCGATCTTTTTGGATATATTTTTTATCACTACTTAAAACAAAATTAATTATATTGGCTCTTTTTTTAGGATCAGCAAAAAATGGTAAGAAGAAATATTTTTCACCAACTACATAGTAGTCGCCATTGTTTGTAAATTTTGGCTGCGTAAAATCGTATAGATTAGGTAGATAAACTACAGGATATTCAAGTCCTTTTGACTTATGGATGCTAGTTATTGTGACAGCATCACTAGCTTCAGAATAAATAACTTGCTCCATTTTAATATCGAAATCATTTAAAGATTTTAAATATAAAACAAAATCCGAAATTGAATATCCTAGTTCATCCATTGTTCCTGTTTTATTAAAGAAAATATTATTCTTATCGATGGTATTAATTGCATCATCAATGGATATAAAAGCTTTTAAATAATCAAATTCTTTAAGAACCACTTCGTAAAGTTTCGAGATAGAACCATTAGCATATTTTTTAGCGATATCTTTAATTTTTAAATAAATTTCATTATTTAAATAAGCATCGCTATTATTCTTAAATAAATTATAAAGTTCGTCATCACTATATTTAAAAATGAACGAACGAAGAATCGAAGCAAGCAAATGCCTAACGTTAGATATTTCAGAACTATCTAGATCATCTTTACTTAAAAGTTCAATTAAAGAAAAGATATTAATAAGAACAACTATTGAGTTATCTTCTCTTAAATCATCAGAATAGATTGCATTTAAAGGAATTCCCTTTTCTTTAAAGACTTCTTCAAAAATTTTAAAGTGTGTTTTCTTATAAGTTAGGATTGTAAAGTCTTTATAACTTGCTGGGCGTAGCGTTTTACTTTTTGCATCATAAACTTTAAATCCATTTTCAATTCGAGAGCTAATATTGTCACAAATTGCACTAGCTTCGCCTCTACATTTAGCTTCGCTATTATCTAAAAATTCATCATCGTTAAAATAAATCGCGCTAAAAGGTAATTGAAAGACTCCATGTTCGATCGTTTTATCGTAACCGAATGTATCGTAATCTTTGTTGCCAGCTTTAATAATATGATCCTTTAGATAATTTGCACCGCCAAATTCGTCGCTCATCAAAGTAGAAAACATATCATTAACCACATTTAAAATTTCTTTCCTACTTCGGAAATTTTCGTTCATGTTTAATGCGATGCCACCTTCATTTTGAGAATATAGGTCGTATTTTTTCTTAAAATATTCCGGTTTTGCGTTTCTAAATTTATAAATCGATTGTTTTATATCGCCTACCGAAAATACATTATTATTAGCAATAAGATTAATAAACTCTTCTTGAGAACTTGAAGTATCTTGAGTTTCATCAATCATAATTAGCTTGTATTTATTCTTTAATTCTAATCTAATATCTTCATGATTTTTAAGAATATTAATTGCTATTTTAGCGATGTCCGAGAAAGTAAAGTAATTGGTGTCTTTTTTAAATCTTTCAATTTCTTCAATTGAAGGCAAAAGAACATTATCAATGAGATAGTTTAAATATTTAACTTGCTTATCGATGTCGATATTTAAAAAGGTATCAAGATCAAAGGAAGTAAGTTTAGACAGATCTTTATAAATTTTAAAGAGCCTATTTGAAACGAATTTTTCAATTAAAATATAAGGGTCTTGGGAAGTCTTAAAAATTTTATTCTTTTCACTGCTTAAACTTTCATAATCCTTAATTTCCTCTTTATGTTCCAAGAGATCTTTTAAGGAATTTATGTTAGTAAATGGAGCAAAGTTTTTCTGATAAAACTCTAATAACTCAGATGTATTAAGTTCTTGCATAAGCCCAAATGCTTCGCTAGTCTTTTCTCTAATTAATACATTGATGTTTTCCAAAAAATCATCAAAAAATCCTTTATTTAAAATCTTTGATTTATATTCTTTTAAAAAGGCGATTGGATCATCCTTTTTTCTTAAAATCTCATTATATACATTTAAAAGAAATTCATTGAGTTTATTATCGTTTCTTGGGCAAAAATCAAAAATTAAATCCGCAAAAATCGTATCTTTTTTAAAATATTGTTCACTTAACTTATCTGTTATAGTATTAGCAGCTTTGACATAAAGAATATCATCATCTAAGACATTGATGTTATTAGAATATCCTTCTAAGTATCCATATTTTTTAACTATAAATTGAGAGTATGCATCAAAAGTTTCAATGTGTGCGCTATCAACAAACGGGACTAAAAAAGCAAGAGTCTCATCTTTAGATAAAGATTCTTTAATCTTATTTTTCATTGAAGTAGCTGCATCATTAGTAAAGGTTAAGATTAAAAGTTCATCAAGGTTTACCTTGTTTCCAGTTAAACCTAAAATGTTTTGCCTAACGCGCTCAGTTAAAACGGTAGTTTTTCCACTACCCGCTCCAGCACTAACAATAACATTGCCATTACTTTTAATTACTTTCTCTTGATCGGATGTAAATCTCATTATTCCATATCCTTATCTATAAAGTTTCTTTTAAAACATATATCGCTAAATTTGCAATAACTGCAGCTCTCTGAAGGCTTATCATTACTTTTTCTAAACGGCCATATATAAAAACTGCCAAAAGCGATTCTTCTTACGCTATCTATCAGATTTTCTTCTACTTTTTTACTTAAAAGAATGAAATCATCTGGTTTGCATAATCTACTTTTGGCTTTTCCATTTCCGCTAAGTTCAGGTTTCCCATTTTTAGTTTTCTTTTTGGTTGATAGACCAATTACAAATTCACTTTTTTTACTAACATCATTAATTGAATAATCAAAAAGTGACAAGGAATCATAATCATCATAAAAAGCTCCATCGTACATTATTGTTTCTTTGTCTTCATCGCTTGGATTTATATAATTATAAAATTTGCCAGCATTAATCACCATTTTCTCAAGGAATACGCCACGAACATACTTGTCCTTAAAATGAAAACTTGGATTATTTTCTAAAAGATAAATATAAGTTGGTAATTGAAGATTGGAAGAATAGTTTAAAACAGCTGACTTACTGAAGGTATCTCTTCCTGTTTTATAATCAATTATATATAAAGAGTGATCGCTCATCTCTAAAATACTATCTGGGTAACCTATTAAGCTTGTTTTATAACTGATAGTTTCAACCTTAACAGGGTTAAAATCTATGAATTTATAGCAGTCTATGTCTACAAATTTAAAAAGTTTCATTTCGTGATTCTCGTCAATTAGTGACATATTAGCTTTATGTGGCAAAACAATTAAATCGATTGCTTGCTTTATCTCAAAAGAAAGTCGCTTTAATATAATTTGGTCTTTTTCACTTAAAGACTCATAATTAACGCTAGCAGCAAGTAAAGCATTTTTAAAGGCTTCATCAAAATCGAAATTGGTTTCATAAACATGTTCAAGTATCGAATGAATTATTGTTCCTTCTTTTTGATAAATACTTGTCTCATTAATAGATAAATTTAATATTTTCGAAACGAAATATTGAAAAGGACAATCGTGAAAAACCTTAAGGTTACTATAGGAATATTCTTTAGTTGAATCATATTCAAAATTAGAAAGTTTTTTGAAATTTGAAGAATACGTTTCTAAATTTTCATTGTTAAACAAGGCTTTAAATGTTATTAATTCATCTGTGATGACTCCGCTTTTTTTAAATTTATCTAAAGCGTTACGGTAATAAAGATTAGTTAACTCTTTTACATATTCCACTTCTTGATTTTCATTTGCTATTTTATGGAAGCCAAAATCATCAAAGTAATAACTTTTTGAATATCTACCATTGTTGTCCTTCAAATGATAAGAATAAAAATTCACATTCTTAAAATTAATAAAAGCTCTGTCCAGTTTAGAATTCATTAAGTTTTTATTGTTTAAACTATCTAACCCGTGTGAATAAAGAAAATCATAAGAAAAATATTTATTATCTTTTATTGCTTTAGGTAAAAAAGAAGAGTCTAATCCTATAATGTAATAACGTTTATTAATATCGAATGAAAATCGATTTTTGAAAGTTATAGCGTTAATATAACAATCACTTTCTTTAATCGACAAAGTACTTAATATTTCTTTAAAATTTAGTTTCTTGTTGGAAATTTGATTAAATTCATAAAAAGACAAGGTGTTATAAACAAGTTCAAATTCTTCTTTATCGTAGCGTTCTTTATTCTTATTTAAGTAATTCAATACATCAAACTTTTCGTTGATAACAGGATAAATATCTTTAAAAATTTGACTATTAGTTAGAGCATCATTCCTTTCAACGTTTATAGGTAAGTTTAGATTTTGTAAAAACAAATCTAAGTAAAATTGATATCTATCTAAATCTAAAATAACTTCAAATTCACCTGGATTAGCACCTTCATCAATTTGCCTTAAAATATCATTTAAAACATATTTTAGCTCATCCCCTATACTAAAAAATTCATGGTAATGATATTCATCACGTGTTGGCATTA
The DNA here is from genome assembly GCA_944342125.1 of uncultured Bacilli bacterium. Taxonomy (GTDB): domain Bacteria; phylum Bacillota_I; class Bacilli_A; order RFN20; family CAG-826; genus Onthovivens. The sequence continues at coordinate 7,424 of CALVMF010000046.1, forward strand.
TCTGAGCTAAAGTTTCAAATTCATAATTTGATAAATTAAGTTCTTTGATAAAATTTTTAACTAAGTTGGAATCCTCATAATTTAAAAAAATAATTTTCCTATTTAACAATAAATTTAAGAAGTCATCATTAAGAAATAACAACTTATTTTCCTTTAAAACTCTGCAAAACCTCAATATTTCTTCAGAAGTCTCGTCATCTAATGATGGTTTATAAAAGGCATATTTAGCAATTTCTCTAATGGTAGAAAAACTTTTATCTCTAATAACTTCAAGACCTATCTTTAAAACATTTTTATCTAGATAATAACCTCTTAGATTTCTGATTATCTCATCAAAGGTAAAAAACTTAAAATTCAAAAAAGGATTTAATTTTCTTTCAGATAAAAAGTAACTTCTTAACTCGCTAGGAGCAATAAAAATCACTTCATCTTTTTTAATTAAATCTTTTAATGGCATTATCTACTTTTTGAGTTCTTCTAAAATAAACTTATTAGCAATTGCAGGATTAACTTTTCCGCCAGTTTTCTTCATTATTTGACCCATAACAAAGCCTTGAGTTCTAGTTTTACCAGCTTTAAAATCGTCTCTTAAAGTAGGATTGGCATCAAGAACCTCTAAAACTAGTTTATGAATTTCATTTTCATCGCTAATTAAAACTGCGCCTAACTCTTTTTGAATGATGAGAGGAGACTTATTTTCCTTAACAAGTTTTTCAAAAATTTGTTTACCTTGTGAAGAATTAATTTTCTTAGATTGCAATAATTCAACAAGTTCGCTTATAAATTTTGGCTCAGCCTTAAAATCTTTGATTGCTATGTTATTTTTATTTAAATATCCATTAACATCACTGATGATAAAGTTTGCTAGAGGTTGATAAAGCTTAGTAAATTTCGCTGCTTCATCATAAAAATCAGCCATATCTACGCTGGTTAAAATAATCTTAGCATCAACATCGTTTAAGCCATAGCTATTCAAAAATCTTTCAAGCTTTTGGTCATATAATTCAGGGCAGGTATCAATTGCATCTTTTACAAACTCATCTGAAAGTCTGATTGGCGGAATGTTTGGTTCAGTAAAGTATTTATAATCCGCAGCATCAGTTTTCTTTCTCATTAAAACGGTTTCTTTTTTAGCTTCGTCGTAACGTCTTGTTTCTTGCTCTACTTCTTTGCCTAAGAGCAAAAGTTCGCTTTGTCTTCTTGCTTCAAAGTCGATTGCCTTTTCAACATTAGCAATCGAATTAAGATTTTTAATTTCAACCTTAGTTCCAAACTTGTCGCTTCCAAAAGGTCTAATAGATACATTAACATCGCATCTTAAAGAGCCTTCTTCCATTTTTCCATCACTGACATTAGAAAAAGTGACTATTTCACGAATTTTTTCAACATATTTTCTAGCTTCTTCGCCACTTCTTATCTCTGGCTTAGAAACAATTTCAATTAAAGGTATTCCAGCACGATTATAATCGACTAATGTATAATCGCTGAAATGGTGTTGCATACAGGTATCTTCTTCCATATGTAATCTTTCGATACCAATTTGCTTGTTCTCGCCATTTACATTAATTGTTAAATAGCCTTCACTTCCAATTGGTCTAGCTTGTTGAGTGATTTGGAATCCTTTTGGAAGATCAGCGTAGAAATAATTTTTACGATCAAACCAAATTTCTTGATCGATATGCATATGAAGAGCATTAGAAACACGGATTGCATTTCTTACTGCTTCTTTATTTACTCGAGGCATTGTGCCAGGAAAAGCCATATCAAAAGGTACAAC
>CALVMF010000047.1 GCA_944342125.1 uncultured Bacilli bacterium
CCCGCAAAACTTGGGTAAAATTTAAAAGTTTTGATGTAAAATTCATTTAAATACTCTAAATAAACATCTTTCCAGACACCACTAGTTTCTTTATAAAAACACTCAAAAGGTTCCTTTTTCCAAGTTTGCTTTCCTCGAATTTGATCTACATTTTGTCTATCAATTGCCATTAAAGTAATATCGTTATTACCTAGTTTTACAAAAGGAGCAATATCGATATTAAATGAATCGTAAGCGCCTTTATGATGCGCAATATATTTTCCATTGATGAAGAGCTTACACTCATAATCAACACCTAAAAAATGTAGTAATAAATGGGGTGATAATTTATTTAAGGTAATGGTTTTATGATACCAAATAATATCTGAGTGCTCATTTATACCAACCCCAGAAGTTTCGGTTTGATATGGATAAGGAACTAAGATTGTTCTAGCTTTAGCAAAATCTTTGTACCAACCTTCAATCATTCCTTTCTCTTGTTCATCAAATACAAAATCCCATTTACCGTTTAATAGTTCATAATCTTGTCTAAAAACTTGTGGATTAGGATGATTTTTATGATAAGAAAGAGTGTGCTTCATATATTTATACCTCTGGATTATTTACAAATTGATTTGTGGTTTTACCAGTATGCTTTTTAAACCATGAATAAAAGTATTCTTCAGTTGAAAAGCCTAAAATTCTAATGATTTCACTTGATTTAACACCATCTAATAAGAGTTGCTTAACCATCTTTAGACGCGCGTTATCTAAATCTTTAATTGGATTAACATAGAAAAACTGCTTATAAAGGATATTAAAGTAACTCAAAGAGAAGTTTGCTTTTTGGGCTAAACTTTGAACTGTAAGATGCGAAGGATCTTGATACATTTCATATCTTATTTGTTCAAACTTATCTTTTATATCGTTAGTGTAATTTGAATTCGATCCTAGTTTTTTATGATGGATTAAACTACTAAGTTTAATAAATAAGCCGAGCATTTTATAATCCATAACTGAGTCTAATTTAATAGGATTACGATAGTAGTCGTATAAATCTTTAAAAGAGTCACCTAAAACTTTTGAATTAGTTGGCTGCATGATTGTGTTTTCAGGAATCTTTAATTCTTCGATTATCGATTCATCAAAACATTCAAAATCGATATAGTCGTGATTGATTCTCATTGTATCGCTTTCAAATAGTTGAGGTGTTTTTGGTGTATATAAAATACTGGTGCCGGGTGTAGCATCATAAACTTTACCATCTATAGTAATTTTAACGGTGCTATAAAAATGAAAAAGAATGTAGCGTGGGCTACCTTCGGGTCTAACTATTGAGAAATCCCCTTGTTCAATAATCTTGCTTCCAGCGTAATGTAACTTAAAATTCATAACTTTCGATACTATTATATAATTTTATTTTAGATATGCTAATTCTTAAATATAAAAAAATCATATACGCGATTTAAAAAAACATAGTTATAATTTTACTTTGGTCTATTTAGAGGGATTAATTATGTAAGCGCTTTCAAAAAATTTAAAAACTTAACAAAAAAACACAAAAAGAAAAGAAACACATACAACGAAAAATTGCATAAAACGAAAAAAAGGCATGCCATATAATAAAATCAGCCTTAATGGAGGAATATTAAAAATGAGAAAAATGAGAGCATTAATCGCTTTACCAATATTAGTCTTAACCTTAGCAAGTTGTGGACGTAACGAAGATAATCCAGAACAAGAAAATCCTACTGGTGAAGGAGCTAACATCTCTTTCTTTGGATGGGGAAGCAATGAAGAGCAAGCTAATTTTAAAAAGTTAGTAAATTATTATAATGAACATAACGAAAAGAAGATTCACGTTATATATAGTGCAACTGATTCAAATAACTACATGGTAAGTTTAAGCATTAAATCCGAAAATTTACCTGATGTCTTCTATATGCCTGATTATTCTTTCTATTCTTGGGCAGCAAGTGGAAGATTGATGCGCCTTGATGATACTTCTAGTTCTCTATCCATTAGTGAAGAAGAACTTGATCCAATTTGGGATAAGGCTGTTGATATGTATCGATTTGATAAAAACAGCTTAACTTTAGGAAGTGGTGATTTATATGGTTTACCTAAGGATTTAGGACCATATACCCTTGTATATAATAAGGATTTATTAGAAGAGTGCATCGAATCAAGTGGTGGTAAATTAGCTTTACCAAGCGCAACTGAACCAATGACGTTTACTGAATTTAGTGAATATTGCGCCGCTATTCAAGTTGAATTAGATAAAATTTCACCAGATGTTAAAAAATATGCTGTAAGTAGCTATGAAATCATGCCTGCTGTCTATTCAAATAATAGTGATTTTTATAAAGGCGAAGATAAGCGTACATCAAACGTTTCTGATCCAAACTTTTATGAAGCAATTCAATTTATTGCCGATTTAAATCTTAAATATCGTGCTATGCCAAGCGCAGCTGAACAAACAACAACGAACGGATTTATTAGATTCCAAAGTGGAAACTGTGTTTTTACAAACATGGGGCCTTGGGATATGACAAGTTTTTGGAATCTTGACTTTGATTTTGATGTTATCCCTGTTGCTAAAGGGGATGATAAAGATGCAAAATCAACTGCTTGGGTAGGAAGTGTTGCATATTGTATTTCTCAAAAATCAAGAAATAAAGCTGCAGCTTTAGATTTCATCAAGTTCCTTTCATTAAGTGAAGAAAGTAACAGAATGAATTATGAGCTTGGCCAAGCAATGCCAAATATTGAAGAAATGGCAAAAACTGATTTTGTTAATAATGTTGGAATTGATGATGAAGCAAAGAAAAGACCAGAAAATAAGCAACTATTTGTCGATATAGTAAGCGGAGAAAATCCAGAAATTAATGGACAAAATCGTGCAGCTTATTTTTGCCCTTCATCAACTCCTTACAATAATTTACTTGACAGTTTAAACACCGTTTGGACTGGTCAAGACACGGCGGAAGAGTGGGCAGCTCATTACAATGCAACTTTCCAAAAAAATCTAAATGATGTCTACGAATTCTTTTGATATTTATGAAAAAGAACAAAATAGTTGAGTTTTGCAAAGATTTTAGTAGAAAAAAGCTATCTTTAAGACAAAGAGAAGAGTTTTCTGCTTATCTATTTGTGTTAATTCCTATTATTGGATTTTTGATTTTTAGTTTAGCTTCTATTTGCTATAGTTTCTATTACGCTTTCACTAATTTTAATCCAATACTTGGCGTTAGTAAGTGGGTCGGCTTTGATAATTTTGTAGATTTATTTTCAGACCCTAAATTTCTTGATGCTTGTTTAAATACAGTAATACTTTTAGCTAGCATTCCAATTGGAGTTACTTTAGGTTTATTGCTTGCAGTTTATTTAAAGAAACTTGCTCATGGATCGATGCTTTTAAGCTTACTTTATTATCTACCTGCCGTTACAAGTGCGGTTGCAATAAATGTCATTTTTAATTACATATTCAAAGGTGATTATGGAATTTTAAATGAAGTTTTAGGCATCAACCTTTATTGGATTTCTGAAGATGATGGTGGATTAGTAAAACTTGCAATCATTATTAAAAATGTTTGGGCTTCGATTGGCTCAACTATGATTCTTTATTTATCAGGACTTAATAATATTCCTAATGAATATTATGAAGCGGCCGATGTAATGGGCGCTTCAAAATGGCAACAACTCGTAAATATCACTATTCCAATGTCTAATCCAACTACATTTTATATTTTGGTAACTGGAATTATTGGTGGACTTCAATCTTATGCCGATTCACAAATCCTTGCTCAAGGAGTTAGTGGAGGTAGGACGATTGTCTATTACATCTGGACTTATGGAATTGGCAATAACGCTAATTTTGGTCTAGCTTCAGCAGCAAGCGTATTTTTAGCGCTAGTTATCATCGCTTTAAGCATAATTCAATTTTCTAGAAATAAAATGTTTAAAAAGGTCAGGTAATCAATATGGTTAAGCAGATATTAGAAAATCATAAAAATGAAATGCCTTCAAACATGCCTAATTTTTCTAGAAAGAAATATTTAGCTGAAAAATATGCTGGGAAAACGTGGTTTATAATTTGCACTCTTATTGTTGTTTTTGGTGCTTTTATCATGGTTTTCCCTTATCTATGGATGTTTTTAAGCGCATTAAAAACACCTTTAGAAGTTGTAAAAGTGCCAATGGTATTTTTCCCAACTGATCCAAACTGGGGTATTTTCACTGAAGCCTTAACAAGCGATAAACTAACTTTCTTTAATAGCTTAAAAAATACACTCATTATTGAAGTTTTAGTTATAACGGTTGGAACATTTTTCTCAACTTTATGTGCCTTTGCTTTTGCAAAGATGAATTTTAGATTTAAGAAAACAATTCTTATTATCTTAATGACTTCGATGATGATACCTTATGCAGCTGTTATGCTACCTCAATATCGTACTTTTATGGATATGGGCTGGGTAGCAAGTGACAACTGGTTTATCAACTTACTTCCTTTAATTGTTCCAGGTTTATTTGGGAATATTTCGATGACATTTTTCTTAATAACCGCAATGCAAACTGCAATTAATGATGCAATTATTGAAGAAGCAAAAGTTGAAGGATGCTCATGGTTTAGAATTTATCGGTCAATTGGTCTTCCTTTAGCTCGTCCAGCAATAGCAGCGCAAGTTATCTTCTGGTTTGTTGGAATTTGGAATGATTATTTTGCGCCTTCCATTTATTTAACAAATCAAGAAAGCCGGACTCTTCAAGTTGCTATTCAACTATTAACAAGCGGAACTGATAACTCTGATATGCCATTACTTTTTGCTAGCGCATTTTTAGCATCAATTCCAACAATTATAATTTTCATTCTTTGTAGAAAGATGTTTATCAACATGAATGCTAATAGTGGTATTAAGGGGTAATCATTATGTATTCAAATCCAATTAAAGTAAAAAATGCTGTTTATAATAAGTTTGGCGATCCATTCGTCTTAAGATTTGATGGAACTTACTATCTTTATCCTAGCGGCGACAATACAACAAATGAAATATTTTGCTATACATCAAAAGATTTAGTTCATTTTACCTTTGCGGGGAGTGTAGCAAAAGATGAAGTTTTACACGACGCCTTTGCTCCAGAAGTAGTTTATAAAGATGGAAGTTTTTATTTGATTACATCTCCTGGTGGCAATGGTCACTATTTATATAAAGCTGACTCACCTTTAGGACCTTTTAAAAGAGTAAGCGACAATATCAAAAATATGATTGATGGTTCTTTCTTTTTAGATAAAAACAATAATCTTCATCTTTTAAGAGCAAATCATTATGGAATATCTTTTTTAAATATCAATGAAAAAGGCGAAACAAGTGGACGAGTTAATTTAGATGCTAGAATGAATGGCTGGACTGAAGGTCCAGGAATGTTTTATAACGATGGTTACTATTTTTTAACTTATACTGGAAACGATGTTGCAAGTACTGGATATAGAGTTAATTATTCTTATTCCAAAGATTTTAATAAGAATTTTATCAATGGATTAAATAACTCTATATTAATTTCAACAGATGGAAAATATCGTCGATATGGTCATTCTTCAACGGTTTTAGGACCAAATCTTGATAATTATTATATTGTTTATCACTCTCTTGATATTAAAGATGGCATTCATCAACCACGTAAATTAATGGTCGATAGATTGAATTTTAATGGTTCATTAATGTGCGCAAATTCATCTTGCTTTAAGATTGATTCACCTGCTAAACCTGATTTTGAAACTTATGGAACAAATAAACTTAATCAAAAAGATAACTTTTATTTCTATCCAAAGAAATATGATAAGTTCACTTTAGAAGCATTCATGTCTTTTAAAAATAAAATCATTTTGAGCTACATCGATCAAAATAATTACACTTATTTAACCTTTAATGGAACGATTTCAGTAGTTAAAAAAGAAGGAAACAAGGAAGAAGAATTATTCTCATTTAAAAACGAATTTAAAACTGGTTGCTTTCATACTGTGAGAGTAATCTATAAAGAAAGCAACTTAGAAATCTATGTTGATAATGCCTTCATTTCAAGGATTAAAATACATTTAAAACAAAGTAAAAAAGGTTACTTAATCGAAGATAAAGAAGGCTTAAAGTTTAATGCTATCTCACATAATGCGTTTAACGATTCAGCAAGTGAAGAGAGAACTGTCGCACCTGGAATAATCTATTTAGAAGGTAACGAAAATAAAGAGTTTTTGGAAAAATATGAAACTTTTGCAGGGTTTTTAGTTAAAAATGAACCTATTTCAATCAAATTAAATAATGAAAAAGGCAAATATTTATTAAGTGCTTTTGTTAAGAATGATTCAGATTTTACTATTGAAGTTAATGGCAAAACTATAAGCTACTCAAAAGAAAATAGCGAATACGATTTTAATGAAAGAGCATTAACTTATCTCGATTTAAATAAAAACGATTGCTTAACTTTAAAGCTTATTGAGGGTAAATTCTCTTACATTTATTTAAGGTTAAAAGAAGTCAATAAATATAAGGTAGTCAATACTTTAAAATCAAAAAAATACATCGATAAATATTATTTAAATGATAAAGACATTTTAACTAAAGAAATTGAATTTTCTTTTGAGATCAACAAAGAACATCTATACCAAAAATTTGGTGCGCTTTTTGAAGCAAGTGAATTTAGTGATGGCTTGTATCAAGCTAGATTTCCAATTAGAGCAATTTTTGTAGGAATCATATCAAATCTACTTGTTGTTTCTTATTTTAACTATGGAGAAAGAAGAATTTATGATGTTCCAATTAAACTCGAAAAGAAAAACAAGATTAAATTCGTCACCGAAAACAATTTAATTAAAGTTTATTTAAATGATGAACTTAAAATTGAAACGATTATTCCTCTTATGACAACTTTTGGAAGAGTTGGCTTATATAAATCAAGCGAATCACTTGTTAAATTTAAAACTTTTAATTTTATCGAGGAAAAATTATGAATTTTAAAAGCAAATTGGTATTAATCTTGTGGATAGTTCTAGTTATCGCTTTAGTACTTTTTGGAATTATCTATATCATCATAGCGGCTAATAAATCTAATCAAGACCCTAGCGCTTTAATAAATATTTTATCAATTACGAGGTTATATATATGAAAAAGACTCTTTTATTAATTTCAAGTATGTTTCTATTAACCACTTGTGGTTTATCTTCTTGTAGTGGTGAAGAAACAAAAGAAGATGGAACAGGTGAATTAGATGACTTATTAGATACCCATAATCCTTTTGATTATCCAGGTAACTTTGAAGCGCCAGAACTTGCAGTCGATGGAATTAAAGACGAAGTTTATGACACGTTAGGTTCTGAACCACTTTATATCAATAAAGGTGCTGAAAATGAGATGAAAGCAACTTTTTATCGTGGCGAAAGTGGACTTTATGCCTTTTATGAAGTTAAAGATAAGAATTTGTTAACGGATGGAGATAATGCAGGAGATGATGTTACCCATTCTGATTCCTGTGAACTTTATCTTGATACTAAAAATGATGGTGGAAATAAGCCTCAAACAGATGATTTCCAACTTAACTTTGGTATTCATAATAAAACAAGAATCATGCAAGGCAGTGGTCAAAACTGGGGCAACTGGATGGGTCTTGTTCAATATGAAAATGTAATTCATGGAACTATTAATGATGATAGCGATGTTGATACAGGCTGGGATCTAGAAGTTATGATTCCTTATAAAGAGCTTGGTGTTGCTAAAGATGATCCAATTGGCATTGCATTAGGAAGAGTAGACAAAGTTGATTTTGGATCGGTCGTTAATAAAGATTATTTTTGGTATGGATTAAGTTTTAATGGGATAAGTATTAATCCTCAAGACATCAACCAATATGCTGTTTGGCTTGGAAATGAGTTTTATTCGCGAGATGATGTTCCTGAAGTTAAAAATGTTTTTGGTGTAATCAAAGATAGCGCTGGAAATGTTTTGGTCGATGTGAAAGTTAAACTAAATGATAAAGAAACAACAACCGATAGTAGTGGTTCGTATCGTTTTTCAAGTGTTCCTTTATTTAACGTAAACACCTTAACTTTTGAACTTGATGGATATTTCTCTAAAGAAGCAACCTTCTCTAATTTAGATGTTGGAACTAATACTGATTATGAATTTAATACTTCGCTCATCAAAACAGATGAAACAATTACAACTACATTCACTGGTGTAGTTAAAAATGTTAAAGATGGCTTAATTAGTGGAGCTACAGTTTCATTAAATGGAGTTAACGTAACAACTGATGAAAACGGAAGCTTCAGTTTAAAAACATCGTTTAAGACATCGGCAACTTTATCGATATCTAAAGATGGATATGAGGTAAATGAATATAAAGTTGATTCAAGTTTATTTGAACAAAACGGAACAACAAATCTAGAAACAATCGAGCTTTATAAAGTAGCTTCTTCAGTTTCTTTAAGTAATGGTTTGTCGCTTTCTGTTACAAAAGGCTTAAACGATGTTCGCTTTACTATCGATAAATCGAAAGCTTCAACTAATTTACTAGGCAATGTAAATCTTTATATTGATGCTAAAGCAACAGGAGTTACTCCAAGTAATGTTAATGATTTTGTCTTTGGCTTTAATCTTGCAACAGGCATTATCATAAAAGCGCAAACCTTAGGAGCTGGTGCTTTACCAGTTGATAATAAGTCTTATTCATACTCTTTAAATAGTGATAAAACAGCTATAACTTTAACTATTAAATATGAAGCTTTAGGTGTTCAACCTTTAGAAGTTATTGGCTTTGCTTTAGATTATACTAATCCAGGAGAAAGCGAAGCCGAGCATCTTACTTTTGAAGATAAAGAAGTTGATCCAAATAATCCAACAACATATGTAAGACTTGGAACCGATAATACGCTTTATAGCGCTACAAACAATATCGGTGGAGAAGTTGATCCATTTAATTATGCTGATTTAGGAAGTATTAAACTTGATAACGGGGAATTTAAAGCTTCGATTACTCGTGATGATTCAAATAGCATTTTCTTTAAGTTTAATTACGACTTTGATTTCACTAATGATAAAGC
>CALVMF010000048.1 GCA_944342125.1 uncultured Bacilli bacterium
TTCATCTATAACATAAGCTTCTTTAAGGTAATGCATGTAGCCTAATATTGTATTTGAGGAACACTTAATGCCTTGGCTAGCTAGGTATTTATGAATCGATCTTGCTGACATTATTCTAGAATTATTTCTCAAAACAAAATTAACGAACTTATTAAATAAATCAGGTTTCTTAATTTTATACCTTTTTATTAAATCTTTTATAACAATTGTGTCTTCTAAGTCTTTTAAATACCTAATTGTTGACTCATCGTTTTTCATATCAAATCTTTTTGGAAAGCCTCCCCATATTAAATAATCTGTAATATTAAAATTCCTTCCGATTTGATTTGAATATTCAACAATTTCTTTATAAACAAAAGGTCTAATCCTAAAAGAAATATATCTACCGGATAATTCGGTAGCAAACTCTTTAGATAATAACTTTGAATTGGAGCCAGAGATAAATACAGAGTTATTATGAAGTCTAAGAGTTCTTACAGCAATCGCCCAATCTTTTACATTTTGGATTTCATCTAAAAATATATAGCATTTTTCATCTTTTTTATTTTGCTCTATATAATTTAACAATAAATCGGCCGAATTTGCTTTTTTTAAATCGGCAGCGTCTTCGAAATCTAAATATATTATATTTGAAGTGATATGATTCAGTTCGTCAAATATAGTTTTCAAAATAACAGATTTACCACATCTTCTTATCCCGGTTATTATTTTGACTAAGTCACTGTCATAAAAAGGTCTTATTTGCTTTAAATATTTTTCACGTATTATCATAAATACCCCACTTGTTACAATAATATTATACTGCGCACTTTTTAAAAAATAAATATTTTTGCGCAGTTTGATACTATTATTACTTAATCATTATAATAATTACACTGCGCAATTATTTTGTTTTATGTAGTAGTGATTAGTTTAAATCAATTAATTGGTTTTAATTCTACCGCATTATTCAAAATCTTCAAAAATGTTTACTGTTACTTTATTTAAATAATTATTAGGCCTTTAACCGATATATCTGCTTATACCATCTTATAAATAACTAAAATTGATACGTTACTTCCATATTTAGATGAATAATTAAAAATCTTTAAATAAAGTTTACGGTCGAATTTAAGCAAATTACGAAGTTTTACGAACTTTTTAACTTTATCAAAAACTGGAACTGAATTTAAGCGTGATGTAAAATATTTACATTTATATTTCAAAGTCCGCTCTAGCACTTTTAAAAGTTCAACCAAGTATAAAAAAACACTACTCTTATTAGCATAGATTCAACTAATGTAAGTAGCGGTTTATATATTTTTTTAATTAATATAAATGTCAACTAAAGGCTGGTGGAGATGCAGGGAATTGAACCCTGGTCCAAATACACTTCTACAAAGAATACTACAGTTTAGTTGAGGTTATAAATTTCATGGCTTATCAATCTCAACAAACTTTACACCACTAGATTGTGAATTTTCATCTCTACTATACAATCATTTAGTAAAGCTTATCTCTCTAATTTTAGAAGCTTTAATAAGCCAAGAGCGAACTTATTAGGCCCCACGCAAACTTATAAACAAGCGCTGACTAAGCAGCAAAAGCGTAGTTGAAATTTCTGTTGCCAGATATTTTTTGTTTGTGATTACGTCACAACTCGACTGCATTCTAAGCCAAGGTATACCTGTCGAAGCCAGTACATCCCCAGTGCAATTATTGTATAATCGTTTAGTAGTTTTGTCAAATAAGTTAACTTTTGCATAATAAATTAAAATTTTGCTTAGTTTTTAAGTATCACTAAACAAATATTTTCTCCGCAAAAGTCTATTATTTTAAGAAATATATGGCTATTTTCTGCAAGATTTTAAAAATCAAAATTATTTGTTTATAAACTATTTATAGTTTATACTATACCTTGCATTTGAGGTAACCCGATGAGTAAAAAAGAAAAAGTAAAGATTATTAAAGAAAAAAAGAAAGTAAATTGGTTTGTTATATTTAAATTTTTAAGAACACTTTGGCGCAACGATGCAGTTGTTGAAGTTGCTACAACTACTGGTTGGTACTGGTCATTAATAGTATTTGTTTTAGCTCTTGGCATTTCAGTTCTTCCTGCAACAGTTAGTCAAGCCACTGCACAAGGTAGTAACTTTATTGGTGCTACAAACCTTAGTTACTCTGATCCCTACTATAATGGCTTATACGACTATGCAACTAGCGAAGAAGCTCCACTTATTTCTTTTAACAAAGAAAGTAAAAAGTTAGAAGAAGATACACCAGTTAGTGCTAAATATGAAAACTATAAATTAGCAGATGAATTAACAAATGCTTATAAGCCTATTTACTCTTATGTAAGAGAAAACGATAGTAAAAAAGAAAACTATCTAGATATTTATGTTGTAAAAACTTCTGAAACCGAAACTTTAAACTCTATTTTAAATAACGTTCAAAATACAAATACTAATTTCGCAGACGGATATACAACCGATACATCAGTTAAACATACTAGATCAAATCCATTTATCTTGTTTACTACCGATGGTTTCTATGCTGTAAACTATTCAGCAAATGGTTCTACTTCTTTGTCTGGTAATTTTGCTCACATTCAAGAAAGTTTTAGCACTTTAAAAGATACTTATACCCTTAAAGACATCTTACTTTATGAAGTTACTTTAGGAAAAGGAACAATTCATGAGGAACAAGAAGCAATTTTCAATAACTTCTTAAAATATTGTGATTCTGTTTATATCGATGTTCGCTGGCAATCAACATGGGTAACATTTGGTATCTATTGTGGTGTTAACGGTTCAATCATGATTTTAATGGGTCTTATTATCTGGCTAATGACTAGAGGTAAAAACAACCCTAACAATAAAACTAAGATTTGGGAAGCATACTCAATGGCATTCTGGTCATCAAGTTCACCTGCACTTCTTTCCCTCTTTGGCTTCTTGTTCCCACAAATTGGTATGATGCTCTTCATTATGCTTTATGCATTCAGAGTAATGTTCCTCTCAATGAGACAACTAAGACCAGTTTATCAATAAGAAAACAGCTTTTAATAAAACTTAAGAGACGACCAAAGGTCGTCTCTTTTTTTTAAATTATCTTTCTTTTATTTTTTAAGTACCCAAAATCACTTTTTTTCCAGATGATGCACATTCAACAAAAAATAAAGTTCACAACAAAAGTTTTTGACTTTATTGAATAATTCATAACATTCTCAGATTGCTTTAAAAAGATTTATCCCTTATTTAGTCTTTCCAATCGCTATCTGGATTTCCTTTATTGTCAAAATGAAGTTTTACTTCTCCTAAAATATCGCTTATTTCTCGATAATAAAATCCATCTTTATAAACTACTGGATTTTCAAAGTCTGCTGTAAATATCATTTTTTTATTTCTTTTAGTTATTTCAATGATTTTATCTATCACTTCATCGTATTTATCAAAAAAATGATCTTTTATATATAAAAGTTGTGTATAAAAATTTGGTTCAACATAAAACTTTGAGCCATCATCAAGCTCATATAAATTTATATTTTTGTATTCAGGATCAATTATTTTTTTGTATTTATCGAATTCAATCATTTCCATAACACACTCCTTTTAATGATGATATTCTTCATTGTTATTAATTTTAAACGCTCTATAAATTTGTTCGAGTAAAATAACTCGACACATTTGATGAGTGAAAGTCATTTTTGACATAGATAATTTAAAATTAGCTCTTTTTCTAATTTCTTCACTTAATCCTAATGTTCCGCCAATCACAAAAGTAATTGGTGAAATACCTTTTTGGACAAGGTTATCTAGTTTAGTAGCTAGCTCTTCACTACTTATAATTTCGCCATGAACATCTAAAAGAATGACAAAATCTTTTTCCCCAATCTTCTTTAAAAGTCTATCACATTCTTCTTTTTTAACATTTTCAGCACTTTTTGATTGGATTTTTGTTTCTTCTACTTCAATGATTTCGACTTTTGCAAATTTAGACAATCGTTTTTCGTATTCATTTAAGGCTTCTTTTAAAAATTTTTCTTTTAAAGAGCCAACAGCAATTACTTTAATCTTAATCATAAAATAACTACCTCATGCTGATAAGCGCATCTCACATCGTATTTATTAAAATCTATATCTTTTAATTCAAAAATTTTTCTATATGTTTCTAACGCTTTTTCTGGGGTATTACATTCTTCACTTAAATGAGCAAGAATAATTTTTTCGGTTCTTTCACCAACTAAACCCGTCATATAAAAAGCACTATCTTCGTTAGAAAGATGTCCTTTTTGAGAAAGAATTCTTTGAATTAAAAGAGCAGGACGACCACTATTTACTAGCATTTCGACATCATGATTTGATTCGATAATATAATATTTTCTATTTCTTATATAATTTAAAACCCTCTTCTTGATTAAACCTGTGTCGGTCAAATAAACCAAATCATCTTCACCATTTTCAATTAAATATCCACAAGTTGGATTAGCATCATGGCTCGCTCTAATAGGAGTAACCTTAAAGTCTCCCATTGTTACAGTCTCATATAAATAAAGAATATTTTCTTTCCTTAATTCAACAACACCTTCTAAAGAAAATCTTTTCTCAATTGGTGCATCTTCATAAAACTTTATATGGTCTGAATGAGCGTGCGTAAATAAAAAATAGTTGATTTCTGCAAAGTTTTTTCCAAATTTTACTAGTTTTTCATCTATAGATTTTTTTGATATTCCAAAGTCGATTAATATGTTTGTTTTTCCATCAAAAATCAAAGTAGCGTTCCCTTTAGAACCGCTTGCAAGTATATAAGCATTAATCATCGTTATCAGCGTCTTTAAATTTATCTGAATAATTTGCACCAGGCATATTTGGCATTGAAGGAAAATTATTCTCTTTTTCAGGAGTAAAGAAGCGACCAAAAGCAGGCATAAAGAATAGTTCTGTCTTTCCAACTCTACCACTTCTATTTTTAGCAACAATAACCTCAACTAAATCCGCTCTTTTATCATCTGGAATTTGCTGTTGATTAGCTTGTGGAGTTGGTTGAATTTGCTCTTTTCCTTTAGCACTTGTATCTAAACTAATACCTTGATTTTTATAGTAAGCTGGTCGATACAAAAACATAACTTTATCAGCATCTTGTTCAATAGCGCCAGAGCTTCTTAAATCAGATAATTGTGGTCTTTTATTTTCTCTGGCATCAGTTTGACGATTAAGTTGAGAAAGAGATAAAACTGGGCAAGAAAGTTCGCCAGAAAGCATTTTTAATCTTCTTGAAAAGAAAGCGATTTTTGCTTGTTCATTATCTCTAAACATATTTTGTGGATCATTAATTAAACCAATATAGTCAACAACAATTAAGGCTAAATCGCCCATTGACTCTTTAAGTTTTCTACTTTTTAATACAATATCTTCAATAGATGAGCCACTGCTATCATCAATATATAAAGGAACCGAAGCTAAATCATTTTCAACTTCCTTAAGTTTTAAACGTTGATTAGTCGAAAGAATTCCTTTTTGAATAGCATCGTAAGAAATTGAGCTTTGACTTGCAAAAAGTCTCTTCAAAATCATATCAGTACTCATTTCTAAAGAAAACAAAGCGACAGGTTTATTAGTTTTTGCAGCTGCATTATAAGCGATATTTAAAGCTAAAGCAGATTTTCCGACTGAAGGACGAGCAGCCAAAATAATAAGCTCGCTTTTATTCATACCATTAATTAATCCATCAAGTCTTTCAAATCCAGTAGAGATGCCTGTAATCGAGCCTTCTACGCCATGACTTTGTTGAATTTTTTCACCAACAATTCGTGCAGCGTCCCTTGTTGAAACGAAATCACTCACTCTACGTCTTTCGGTTATCTTGTTAAGCTTTGCTTCGCATTCAGCAACAAACCCATTAATATCTTTTATTTGCTTACTTTGATAATCATTTTCAATGCGATCTATTTCTTTTAAAAGATTTCGCAATAAAGTTAAATCTTTTACATTTTGAATATAAAATTCATAATTTTGGAAGTTCGTAACTAACTTAGCTAGATTAACTAAATAATCAACGCCACCTATCCTTGCTAATTCTTTCGTATTCATTAATTGATTAGTGACTGTAGTAATATCAATTGCGCTTCCTGCATCATATAAAGTTTTCATCGCTTGGAAAATAATTTTATTTCGTGAATTTCCAGCATAAAAATCATCTCCAGTGAGACTTACTAAGATTTCAGAAGCACACTTTGAATCTAAAAGGCAGATGCCTAAAAGTGTATTTTCACTATTTTCGTCACAAGGATAGTTCTTAATCATCTTTTATTTTTGGTCTTCTACTATATGAACTCTTATAGTTCCGATAACATCTTTATATAATTCAATTTTTAGATTGGTATATCCATAAGCATTTAAAGGATATTTATCTATGAATTTTCTTTTATCGATAGTTATTCCATATTTTTCTTTAAGCTCTTTTTCAACTTCTTTTGTAGAAATTGAACTAGATGGAGTCTTATCAGCATGTGGTTTAACTTTAAATTCAACAACAATAGTTTCTAATTTTTCTTTAGCTTTAAGAGCTTCATTTTTTAACTCTTCTTGTCTTTTTTCTTCAGCTGCTTGCTCTTTCTTTAATTCAGCAAGTGTTTCAGCAGTTTTTCTAACAACTAATTTTCTTGGGATTAAAAAATTTTGAGCGTAGCCATCAGAAACTGTCTTGCTTTCTCCCTTTTTTCCTAGCCCTTTAACATCTTTTAATAAAATTACTTCCATTATTATTACCTTCCTTTATCGCGGAATTTCCTTGCAGAATCTGCGTTTTCTTCAATTACTTGAGAAATAAGTTCTTGTACTTCACGCATTGATTTATTACGAATTTGAGCGGCCGCCATCGAGAAATGTCCGCCTCCGCCCATTTTTTCACATAAGATTTGTACGTTTATTGAACCGTCGCTTCTTCCTGAAATATGAATGACATCGTCGTTAACTTTAGCAAAAGCAAAAGCAGCATTTATTCCATTAAGTTGAATACAAGCATTAGCAGCTTTTGCTATTGTAGTGCTGTCATAAATTTCATCATCCTTACCTCTACAAGAACAGATACCATAAGTTTCAGTTTTCTTGTTGACAAGGAATGAATTGATAGCCATGTATTCTTCATATTCATCTTTTAAATAATTATCAGCAGCGCCATTATCTGCTCCAAAATCTTTTAATATAGCCGAAGCCTCAAATGTTCTTGCACCAACTGATTTTGTTTTATAGAAGTTGGTGTCAACAAATATTCCAGCTAACATAATAGTCGCGATTTTTGGTGAAAATTTAATAGGTTTCTTTTCGCTATTATATTTAGCAATCTCGACAACGAGTTCAGAAGCACTCGATGCACTTGTTTCAATTAACGAAATAACAGGTTTTTCAATAAAGTCTTCAGCTCTTCTATGATGATCAATTACACAAACTTTTTCAGTTTTTTCTAAAAGTTCTGGGCAAAGCGTCATTTTAGGTCTAGACACGTCACAAACTATAATTAATGTCGTGCTTTTTACAATTTTTAAAGCTTCTTGCCCTGTTATTAAAATTGTCTTAAAGTCCTCTGGATTAAAGCTTTTAAGTAGTATTCCTGTCTTTTTCTCTATCGAACCAAAATCATATACAACTCGAGCTTTTTTCTCGCAAAACTCACATATTTCTCTAACTCCGAGACAACTTCCAAGCGAATCCATATCACTGTTTTTATGTCCCATGATAATGACTTCACTGCTCTTACGAATAAGATTTAAAAGTGAATTAGCGAAGACTCTGACCTTAACTTTAGAAGAATTCTCTTGAGCTTCAGTCTTTCCTCCATAATATTCAATTTCGCTTCCATATTTTTGAACAACCGCTTGGTCACCACCTCTAGACATAGCAATTTCAATAGCGGTTGAGGCCATCTCGTTTAACTTATTAGCATCTGGAAAATCATGACCAAACCCAATTGATAAAGTTGGAGGAATAGAGACCATTTCTTCTTCGCCTATCTTTCTAACCTTATCAAGGATTGAGAACTTGTCTTTTTTAACTAATTCTAAATCTGAATAATTACAAACGACAAAATATGAATCATTCCTTACGGGTCTTAAAAGTAGGTTGTATTTGGTTGCATACTTGCTTATTTCTAACCTAACTTTTGTTATTAAATCGGTGTTATTTTCAGTCGTTCCAGTGACTTCGTTATAGTTATCGATGTTAATAATACCAATACAGGTACCTTGATTAACATAATTTTTTCTTAGTTCTTCATATTCAGAAACATCTCTAAAAATAAATAAACCAGCATTTCTTAAAAACTTAACGGAATAAGAAACTTCATGAATCGTTACATCAATTACATTTCCTACATCTTTATCAAGTAAATTTTTGAGTTGAGGACACCATTCGTAGACCGAGTTATCAATAATGTTTTCTTGTCGTTGTAATAATAAATCGCTTTCCCAAATAACAATGCCTGCTTCATCAACGACTAGAAATCCAAGATGACCAAAAATATAAGCTTCTTCAATACCACTACCGATAGCATCTCCTGTAGTAATATCTCGAGTTTGTCTGCTCTTTAATACACCAAACAAAATTCTCCAAATATAGAAACAGTCAATTAAAGCAAGTGCAAAGAAACCATAAGCCATATGTTCTGGCAAAACATATGAATCCATGTCCCACGTATTAAATAAATACAAAGTTAA
>CALVMF010000049.1 GCA_944342125.1 uncultured Bacilli bacterium
TTCAAGTTTGAATTCCCATGAATATTTCATAGAAAAAGTACCCCTTTCCTAATGTCTAGGATTTGGGGTACCTCTCACTTTTGCGGTGTTTTTTCTTAAATTGTATACATTTATAAAGATTTTACTTTTACTATTTTTTTAAAAACTGGTATCTCATCAAGTGGAGCATCAACTTCGATTTCTTGTTCGCCTAAATAGGTTTTGTTGCTATGGATTTCTTTCCAAGACCCAATTGGCAAATAAACTTTTCTCTTTCTTTCACTATAATTTAAAATAGGTGCAACTAAATATCTGTCGCCAAACATATATTGATCTTCGACTTCATAACACTTTTTATCATCAGGGAATTCATAGAACATTGTTCGCATAATTGGCGAACCATTCTTTGAACTTTCATCATATAAAGATTTAATATAAGGCTTTATTCTTTCTCTTAAACGCAGATTCTTTAATAAAATCTTATAAATTTCTTCACCAAAACTATAAATTTCATTGGCTTGACCTGTATGGCAGAATCCACCACCAAAATCTCTTTCATCTAAAGGTGGGATATTCCAAGGTCTTCTATCTCCATGCATTCTTAAAATTGGAGTAAAAACCGCCAATTCAAACCATCTAATTAATAATTCTCTCCATACTTTATCGTTAATGTCGCCACTAAAACCGCCAATATCAGTAGTCCACCAAGAAACACCCGTAAGTCCAACATTTAAACCAGCGCAAAGTTGGTCTTTTAAAGCTTCAAAAGTTCCTGGAACATCTCCAGACCATAAGAGTGCACCATTTTTTTGACTTCCAAACCAAGCTGAGCGAATTAAAGATACACCTTCTCCTTTATTAAACGCTGTTAAATAATAATAAGGATAACAATTGGCTACTTCAATCGAAGGTCCTAAATTAAATAAGTAATTATCAAAATCATAGGAAGTAAATTCAGGCTCCGCTTGATCAAGCCAAAAATAATCTATCCCGTAATCTAAATAATTTTTCTTAGCAAGATTAAAAACATATTTTTGAGCTTCGCTATCAGTAAAATCAGCAATTAAACAATCACCTTGGAAATCATATGATTGGGTACCTCTTATCGGTTTAATAAGATATCCATTTTCTTCCATTTCATTAAAGTATTTTGATTTTTTATCGACGGTAGGCCAAATCGAAACAAAAACTTTTATATTATCTTTATGCAGTTCTTCGCACATTCTTCTAGGGTTAGGCCAGTATTCTTTATCAAATTCCCATTCACCTTGTCTTGTCCAGTGAAAATAATCAATTACAATTGCTGATAGATCAATGTTTCTTCTCTTATATTCATTAGCGACATCTAAAATTTCCTTTTCACTTCTGTAGCGTAATTTGCTTTGCCATAAGCCTAGTAAATTACTTGGAAATTTAGGAGCTTTGCCAACAAAATCAGTGAGTTCTTCTATAATCTCTTTAGGATTGTTTCCGCCAATAATGACATAATCTAAAAATTGGGTTCCATTTGCTAAAAATTCAGTATAATTTTTTGCAAATGTTGCTTCGCCAACAGCCGGATTATTCCATAAAAAACCGTAATTTAAAGATGAAAGGTAAAATGGGATGCTTACTTGGGTATTTTTTTGAGCAAGCTCAAGTTTTGTACCTTTTAAATTTAAATATGGAATTTGATATTGTCCCATCCCATATATTTTTTCGTCATCATTTCCTTCGAATCTAACTCTTAAATGAAAATTTCCACATTGATTGGCTTTCCATTCTCTTGCAACATCTCTTAAAGCTGGGGTGTGTGGTTGATCAAAGTCAAAACTACGATATTGTTCTTTTAAAATTAAATTATCTTTATTGTAAAAACTAATTTCTCCGAGTTTTGAAACTACTACTTTCATTAAACCATTTGTTAACGATAGCCCATCATTAGATTCTTGAATGTTTCCCTTTTCTCTTCCTACACCTTCTAAAGCCCAATTTCTATATTCAACTTTAGAGCCCTTAAAATAGGCTTTAACACGAATAGAATTTTTGCCTAAAGCAAAGATCTCTACTGTTTCGCCATTCTTCTTAAAAAATATTGAATTGTTTTCGATTTTTAACATATGTCCGCCCTTCACAATATAATTTATATCTAAAGAATAACAAAACTAAATGGTCAAATAAATATTTAGTGACGGCATCAAATCGGAATAGTTTACTTGTTTAGACTTGTCCGCACTTACTAGGAACAAAGTGATGTTATGTAATAAAATATTAAGCGTTGGCTACATTACAAAATGTCGATAAATACGATAACCATCGTATTTTTTCTTATAGTGCTGAGAAAGACAAACGTAGCATCTTAAAAATCACGAAAATACACGTATATAATTCTCAATCGCCAAATATATATTTTGATGAATTTATATTCCATATAAGTAATGATTTCGAAATAATCGCATAAATACTGTTTGTACAATAAAGACCTGCAAAATTAAAGAGTAATATTAGTATTATGGGTAAACATTTACTTAAATGCCACCCAAAATATACCCCAAATTAAAAAATGCGATGGTTATCGCATTATTCATCAATTGGTGCAGATAAGGAGAATCGAACTCCTACGCCGTGAAGCACAAGATTCTAAGTCTTGCGTGTCTACCAGTTCCACCATATCTGCGTGCTTTTGTATTATAAAATAAGTTTTAAGTGTTGTCTATTAATTTTTTAAATACCAATTTTCGAAAAATAAATGGTTTTTGCGGAGTTTTTTTGAAATTATCGGCTTTTTCTAATCAAATCTATAGGCGAAATTACTCCGATTAAAGGCGAATCCGATTTACCGTTTTCACTCACAAAAATCATTGGAAGCCTTTTTTCGTACTTTTCTTTAGAGTAAGAGAAATAATCGTTTAACACATCAATTTCGTATCCACTTGTTACAAAAATAAAGCGAAGATTGAGTTGCTTATCAAGAGTCAAATATTTTTCAATATCAATAATTCTAGTTTCTTCATTAATTTTTATGCCTTCAATAGCTAGTAAAAGCAAAACATCGCTATTAAAAACACCAATTACATGGTTTCTAGAATTTAATACTGGTAAATTGCTAACTCCTTCTTCGACAATCTTTCTAATTAAGTCTTTAACAAGAGAATCCTTAGTGGCGTATATTAATTTATTAATAGGGGTTAAAACATCTAGTGCTATAATTGGATCTTTAATGTATTTGATTAATTCATCAAGAAAAGAGATAACTTCTTCGCTTACCTGAAAAAGTTCATCAATAATTCCGGTTTCATGAATCATTAAATTGCGAATTTTTCTCGCAGAATCAAGTTTATTTGCATATTCTCTTTCAATTGTAACTTTACTTCTTCGATATTTGTTAATCAAAAAATATATTGAAGAATCATCGCTTTCTCTATTGAATTTCTCATCTATTAACGCATCAAGTTCATTATACTTTTTAATAAATTCATTATTGTTACTCATTATAGCTATAGTCCTTCCGCTTACCGCCATGCATTCTATGAAGTTCTTCGGTGACTAATAACCACTTAATAACTGAATTTCTCTTAGGATAAAATTCGATAAACTCGCCTTTAATAAAGGTATAAAAACGACTCGCATCAGTACACATTCCATAAGTTGGCGTTTCTTTTAAGGTTAAAGCGAAAGAAAACTTTTCATTATTTCTAACCCCTTCAAAAAAGATTCCTTCATGGTTTATTTTTAAAGTTCCCTTTCCTTCAATATTGCTGGTTTTTTGATTCTTTAAATACTCATATTTTGGCAAAAAGCCAATTTCAACTTCATCTTTTAATTCAAAGTTAGGATCTTTAATTTCTTCTTTCACACTGCTTCTTTCCCAATCAAACCACTCTTTAGGAGTAGAAAAACATTTAGAATCATTAGATGGCATAAGGTTATAGTAATTATCGATTTTAATTAAGTTGCCACAATGTCCGCACTTAATATAGTCATTCCCACTCACATTTGAGAATTCGACTCCACATTTTGGACATTTATAAAGAAGCTGTTCGATATTTTTAGCTATTGAATCGCTTTCAAATCTTATTTTTGCAGTTTTATTAAATGCGTAATCATCAGTATGAATTTCTTTATTTAAGATATTAGTAATTTCGTCTTCGGTAAGTTTTTCTAAATCATTTACGCTAAAAAGTCTTTTAATACTTACTTCAACTCTTCCTTTTCTCTCTTTTAAATTGAACTTTGGCGAAACCAAATAAGCTCCCTTAATATTAGAGATATAAACTGGCACTTTTGCCATTTTTAAAAACTTGGCACTTCCTAGTGCTACAGGTTGACTTCCTCCGCTAATCGAAGACATACCTTCAGGGAAAAGGCATAATCTACCACCTTTATTTAAAACTCTTTTCATTTGCATAACGGCATATATATCAGGTGTAAAATTTTGCTTAGGAATAACCTGCATTAATGAGAAAATACCATGAAGATGACTTCTAAAAAATTCGTTATATCCAGCTACGAAATTTAGAGTATCTGGTAATAAAGGAATTGCCGTAAAGATGTAGTCCATTCTACTTGCATGATTACTTATTAAAATATAAGAGCCTTTTTCTTTTCTTGGATCATCAATATAAGTAGTTTTTAAATGATATTTTCTTGCAAAGGTATATTTCCAAAAATAACCTAAGAAATTATATAAAAATACGTTAGGTTTTTTAATTTGCTTATTATGTAGTTTCTTTTCAATCGTTTCCATATACAAAAATTATAAATGTTTGGTCTTTTTAAAACAAAGAAAACAAGCTATCGGTTCGCACATCACATTTTAAAATAAGAATAAACTTGCTTAGCAACCAAGAGCGATTCGCTGCTTTTTTTCAAAATTTTAAATATAAAAATACGATAACCATCGAACAAAATTTAGTTTTCTCTTAATCTTGCTGTCAAAGATTAGATGCTAATAAATAATATATTTTCTGATTTTGAAGATACTTTTATTCGTTTATTCAGCAAAATAAAAAAAGAAGCACTTGTCTCCAAAATGGATTATGTGCTTCTTTAATTTTTCCAGAACTAATATTACTAACGTTTTGAGAATTGAGGAGCTCTTCTTGCTTTTTTAAGACCGTATTTCTTTCTTTCTTTAGCTCTTGGGTTACGTGTTAACATACCAGCAACTTTAAGTGCTTTTCTGTCTTCACCAGCTTCGAGTAAAGCACGAGCAATACCAAGTCTAACTGCACCAGCTTGTCCAGTGTATCCGCCACCTTTAACAATAGCTTCAACATTGTATTTAGCTTCTGCACCAAGAACAGTAAGAGGTTGCTTTAAATCAATAACTAATGTGTCGTGTGGGAAATATGCTTTAACATCCATTCCATTAATGGTGATAGAGCCATTTCCTGGTTTTACATAAACTCTTGCAACGCTGGATTTTCTTCTACCAGTGCCGTAGAAAGTTTTTACTTTTGTAGCCATTAGTTCTTACCTCCTAAACTTTTGAAAGTTAATACTTCTGGGGATTGAGCTGCATGTTTGTGCTCAGGTCCTTTGTAAACAAATAATTTCTTATACATTTGTCTACCGAGTCTTCCTTTTGGAAGCATACCCCAAACTACTCTTTCAAATAACTCTACAGGATATCTTTCGAGCATCTCCTTTAAAGTTCTTACTCTTAAACCACCATTATAGCCACTTGCATTGTAATATTTCTTGTTTAAAGGCTTGTGTGTACCACTAACACTTACCTTTTCACAGTTAATAACAATGATGTAGTCGCCACAATCTTGGTTTGGAGTCCAAGATGGTTTTTCCTTACCCATTAAATGGACAGCAATTTCACTTGCTAATCTACCTAATGGTTTGTCTGTTGCATCAACAACATACCATTTACGAACGATTTCCTCTTTCTTTAAACTTGTAGTTTGTCTGTTCATTTCACTATCCTCCTAAAAATAAAAATCTTACCGGGACTTTAATTTTTTAGATTAGTGTCGTGCGTAATTATAGAACTTTTAACGTAGTTAAGTCAATCCTTTTAATTGCAAAAAATTCGACCAAAATCGTTAAAAATTATGCGTTGAACAGCAGGAAAGAAATACACATTAATTATTAAAATAGATTTTAAACTCACTGCCTTGCATTACTTTAGAATCTACTTCAATTTTAAACCCATAATTTAAACAAATATGTTTAACAATTGCTAATCCAAGACCAGTTCCACCTTGTTCACGGCTACGTCCTTTATCGACACGATAGAATCTTTCAAAAATCCTTGTTAGGTCTTTTTTGTCAATTCCAATTCCATTGTCTTTTACACTTAAATATTTATCAGACAAGGTAATTATTATTTTTCCGTTTTCTTTATTGTACTTGATAGCGTTACTAACTAGATTTCTAACTAATCTATCAAGATCTTTAGGTACCATTTTTAAAGTGACATCTTTTAAACGAACATGACAATCAATATTTCTTTCATTTATTAAATACTCAAAAGAACTTATCACATCCTTAATTACACTTTTTACATCAATGTCTACCTTTTTTTCGTTTGACATATTGTATTCAAGAGAAGATAAAGCGAGCATATCTTCAATTACGCTTTGCATCCTTTTGCTTTCTTTAATAACCGCTTCTCTTGCTTTTTCTATCTCTTTAGGATCATCAATAATTCCATTATCAATCATTTCTTCATAGCCAATTATTGTTGTTAAAGGAGTTTTAAGTTCATGGGAAGCATTTTGAAAAAATTCACGTCTAATTTTTTCATTTAACCTTTCTTGAGTTACATTAAAAAAGATAATCCCGACACCACTTTTATTACTATTTTGAAACACATTAAGTTTTAATTTTGTTAATAAAAACTTATAAATTTGACCATTGATTTCCTTATCAAAACTGCTTGTATTGTAGCGAAAAGCCTGCAAAAGTCCATTATTTAAGTCGTTTCCTAAAGCTAAACTATGGAACGTTTTATTTAAAACATTTTCTTTTTTTAACTCAAGTTTTTCTAAAGCAAAGCGGTTAATAAGAATGCAATTGTTATCTCCATCAATAACAATAAATCCTTCTTCAATTGAATCTAAAATATAATAAGTTTTTTCTTTTTCGTTCCTTAAAATTTCAACTTGATCTTTAATAACTTTGCTAGTTTGACTTAAAGTTTCACTTATTATTTGACTTCCATCATCATTAGAAAGGTCGTAATTTAATCCAGCAATTTTCTCTAGCTCTAAAACATTTTCTTTTAGCTTATTTAATGACTTTTTATAAAGTTTATATTTGATAAAACCATATGCAGCATCAATAATCACTACTGCTATTGACCCATAAATCAAGATGTTAAAAGATGTTCTTTCTATAATCGACCTAGGTAGACCAACACGTATATAAGTTGGCCCATTTTTAACGACATAATAAAGGACTTCATAACCTAAAGTTAAAGAGTTTTTATAATAAAAAGAGTTAGTATTATTTTTTAATTCTTCAAGTCTATCTTCAATTGCTGGTTCTTGATCTTCGTTATTTATTTCTAAAAGCACATCTGCATTTTCATCAAAAATAGTAACCCTTAAATCGATTATATTTTTATAATCTTCTTTTATCGAATCTAGGTTATCGTTAGTTGTTAAAGCTAAACTAACATTATTAGCGTAAGTGCTTAAATTATTTTTTGCTGTATTATCTGAAAGTATGTAAGAAGTTGAAAAAGATGTTAATAAAATTAAAATAGTTAAAAAGAAAACAAATAAAAAATCAAAAAGTACACTCTTTTTATTCATTCTTTAATTTATAGCCAACTCCGTAAACTGTTTCAATTAAATCTGAGTTTTCTTTGCCAATTTTCTTTCTGATTTCTTTTATGTGCATATCTAATATTCTCGTTTCGTAGCTTTTTTCACTTCCCCAGAGAACATTAAAAAATTCATCTCTTGTTATTGTTTCGCCTTTTCTTTTAAACATTAAATCGAAGATTTTAAATTCACTCATTGTAAAATGAATGACAGTATTATTTCGATAATATTCTTTGCTAGCGCTGTCGTAAGAAATGTTCCTTAAAGAAGAGCTTTCTTTCTTGATTTGTCGTCTTGCTCTAGCGTTAACGCGACTAATAAGTTCCAAAATGTCAAAAGGCTTCGCAATATAATCATCAGCTCCTAAATCCAGACCGTCAATCTTATTAATTGTTAAATTTTTAGCACTAATGATAATTATCTGAATATAATCGTTAGCATCATCTCTTCTAATTTCTCTTAAAATATCTTCGCCTGTTGCATCAGGAAGCATCAAATCTAAAAGTATCATGTCAGGCTTGACTCGAGAGAAAGCCTGTTTAAATTCAGCATAATTTTCAAATACTTTTACATCATAACCTTGTTTAGAAAGTGCCAAAAATATAATATGAGCTATATTTTTATCATCTTCTAAAGAGTAAATTAAATAAGGACGATTCATAATCTTTTCTATAGTATCACTTTATCTTTATAATAGCCATTTTGAATATAAACTGTCCATTCAGCAATGTTGCTTGCATGATCCGCAATTCTTTCAACATATTTAACTAATAGAGTTGTATAAATTACATAACTATCATTTAGAGCATATTTTTCTTTTAAAACAGGAATTTCACTTAAAAGCTCTAAATAAAGTTTATCAACTATATCATCTCTTTTAATTACATCTTC
>CALVMF010000050.1 GCA_944342125.1 uncultured Bacilli bacterium
ACAATACCATGAATAATTACATCTTTAAAAGGCGCTTTGTCTGTAAAATGTAAGCCTTGAAAAATCATTCTAGCTACCCAAAAGAAGATAATATCATAGCCTGTAACCATGCAATCTAAAGGATAATATCTTTTAAAATCATCTGTTTCATCAGGCCATCCCAATGTTTCAAAAGGCCATAAAGCACTTGAGAACCATGTATCTAAAACATCCTCGTCTTGTACCCAATCTTCCATGTTAGTAGGTTTTTGGTCGGTAACTAGGACTTTTCCAGTAGATTTTTGGTAATAAACTGGTATTCGATGACCCCACCACAATTGTCTTGATACGCACCAATCATCACAATTTTCCATCCAACGTTTAAGGACTTTTTCAAACCTTGAAGGGAAAAAGTTAACCTTATCACTTGTGTTTTGATTCTTTAAAACTCTTTCTGCAAGTGGCTTCATTTTTACGAACCATTGCTTAGATAAAATTGGTTCGACAACGGCATCACTTCTTTCAGAATGTCCAACTTGGTGTTTAATCTTTTCAATCTTAATTAGATTTCCTTCTTTTTCGATTTTTTCAAGAAGTAATTCTCTACATTTAAATCTATCTAAACCAGAAAATTCGCCACATTTATCGGTCATAGTGCCATCGGTATTCATGATTACTGGATGTTCTAAGCCATATTTTTTCCCGATTATAAAGTCGTTTGGATCGTGTGCTGGAGTACATTTCATAGCTCCTGTTCCAAATTCAATGTCTACATAATCATCGGCGATAATTGGTAATTCCTCTCCATTTGCTGGATTTATTACCTTTTCACCTATTACATCAATATACCTTTTATCTTTTGGATTTACTACTACGCAAACATCACCAAACATTGTTTCAGGTCTAGTGGTTGCAATCGTTAAATACTTACTTCTATCTTTAACAAATGGATATTTAAAGTAATAAAATTCGCCATCATCTTCTTTATAAATAATTTCAATGTTGCTAAGAGCCGTTTTCATTACAGGATCATAATTAACAATTCTTTCTCCACGATAAATAAGCCCTTCATTATAAAGTTGAACAAAAACTTTGTTAACTGCTTTAACACAACCTTCATCAAGCGTAAATCTTTCACGGGTATAGTCCACCATAATACCCATTTTTGCCCATTGTTCGTGGATTTTATCGCTATAAGCTTCTTTCCAAGCAAAGCATTCCTTTAAAAAAGCTTCTCTTCCGATCTCAAAGCGACTAGTTCCTTCGGCGTTTAGCTTAGCATCAACCTTGGCTTGGGTTGCAATTCCAGCATGATCGACACCAGGAAGATATAAAACATCAAATCCTTTGGCTTTTTTATATCTACATGTAATATCTTGAATTGTATTATCGATAGAATGTCCAATATGCAATTTTCCAGTTACATTTGGTGGAGGAATGACCATTGAAAAACGTGCTTTTGACTTATCTCCAGCGGTAAAATAACCGTTTTTCTTCCAAAATTCATATTTGCCTTCTTCAATACGCTTAAAATCGTACTTCTTTTCTAAAGCCATATTTAATTTTCCTCCAATACTTTTTCTATCATATTTTTAAGTTTCAAGATACTGCTTTTATCGTTTATCGACACTAATAAGGGTTGGTTTGTGTTAGTGTCAATTTCCAATGTATTTTCTAGATTTTTATAAATTTTTGAGCGCATAGACATATTAAGCTTGTCACATTTTGTCATACATATAACAAATTTATAATCATATGAAGTCAAAAAGTTATAAAAATCAACATCGTCAAGTGTAGGTTCATGGCGTGAATCAAGTAAAAAGACAACTAATTTCAAACTTTTGTTATCTTTAAAGAAACCTTCAACCATATCCCCGTAAAATTTATAATCTAAGTCTTTTTTTGTAGAAAAACCATAACCTGGACAATCAACTAAATAAAAGCGATCTTCAACAGAATAATAATTTAATAGCCTTGTATGACCTGGTTTTGAGCTAGTATAAGCTAAGCGTTTATTATTTGTTAAAGCATTAATTAAGCTAGATTTACCAACATTTGATTTTCCAACAAAAAGCACCGAGGAGTTATACTCCCCAGGTGCTTCTTTCACGTCTACAACGCTTTTAATAAATTTTGCTTTGTTGAAATAATAATTTTCCATTATCTAAAAATTAATTCGCATGCATCATCGACTGTTTTCATATAATGGACATGCAATTTATTTGTAATTTCTTTAGGCAACTCTTCTAAATTAGCCTTATTTGTTTCAGGAATAATAATATTTTTAATTCCACTTCTAACGGCAGCAAGCGATTTTTCTCTTAAACCACCGATTGAAATTGCGTTTCCTCTCAATGTGACTTCTCCAGTCATCGCATAATCAGCGCTAACTGGTCTCTTACTTAAAGCGCTTATAATACCACAAGTAATAGCAACTCCAGCGCTTGGACCATCTTTTGGAACAGCTCCCTCTGGAACGTGAATATGAATGTCAATTTTTGAGAAAATATCAGGGTCGATGTTGTATTTTGTTGCATTTGCTTTGACATAATCTAGTGCAATCGTGCAACTTTCCTTCATAACATCGCCTAATTTACCAGTTAAGATAAGCCCACCTTTACCTGAAAAATAGTTAACTTCAATAGGAAGAATATCGCCACCAAATGATGTATAAGCTAATCCAGTTACGACGCCAATTTGTTTATCTTTTTCCTTGTTAGAAGTTTCAAAAATCTCGACTCCAAGATATTTTTTGACATCTTTTGTTGAAACAACTACTTTTTCAAGCCTGTCTTTATTACCTTGTAATTTATCGACGATAATTTTACGAATTATTTTTCCGATAGCTCTTTCAAGGTTTCTTACACCAGCTTCTCTTGTATAGTGTTCAATAAGATATAAAATTGCATCGTCTTTAAAAGTAATGACGCCTTGTTCAACGCCATTAGCTTCACTTTCTTTCTTAATTAAGAAATCTTGAGCGATGTGTAATTTATCAAAAGTGGTATAGCTTGGAACTTCGATAAGTTCAAGTCTATCTAATAATGGTTCAGGAATTTGATCAATTGAGTTAGCGGTACAAATAAAGAGTACTTTGCTTAAATCAAAATCGATCTCAAGGTAATTATCAGTAAATTTAGTGTTTTGTTCTGGATCAAGTACTTCTAAAAGAGCACTTGCTGGATCACCTTTTAAAGAATTACGAGTCATTTTATCGATTTCATCTAAAAGGAAAACAGGATTATTAACTTTTGCTCTTTTTAAAAGATTAATAATTCTACCAGGACGAGAACCTACATAAGTTCTTCTATGTCCTCTAATTTCTGACTCATCACTTACACCACCTAAAGAGCATTTAATAAATTCTCTTCCAAGAGCACGAGCAATTGAGCGCGATAAAGATGTTTTGCCACATCCTGGAGGTCCGTAAAAGCACAAAATTGGAGCTTTTAAGTCGCCTTTAAACTGCTTTACCGCAAGATATTCAAGAATTCTTTCTTTGACCTTCTCAAGACCATAGTGGTCTTCATCTAAGACTCTTTTTGCGTTATTAATATCATTAACATCTTGGGTTTGTTCAAACCAAGGTAAATTAAATACTAATTCAAGATAATCTTGAATTAAACTAGCTTCAAGAGATCCTGGTGGCATAATTTCTTTGCGCTTTAATTCATCCTTAACCTTATTTTTCATCTCTTCAGGATAAGGATTATCTTCTAATTTTTTAAGATAAGTTTCGTCGCTTTTTTCTCCATCTTCACCAAGTTCTTTTTTAATAAATTTTAATTTTTCTCTTAAAATATAGGTTCTTTGGTTCTCTTCTAAGCTGTTGTTAACTTTTCGATTGATTTCTTCTTCAACCGCTTTTACCTTAGAAATATGAATAATATTTCTAACTATTTTTAAAAGTCTGTCATTTGTGTTAGCGCATTCAAGCAAATCTTGTTTGTCTAAAGGATCAAAGCCAAGTCGACTAGCGATAAAATAACTAAAATCTTCCCCGCTTAATCCTTTTGTTAATTGCTCATTAAAATCAGCGTTTGATCCTTTAATTAAAGGACTCAATTCACCATCGTGATAGTTTTCGATAATTTTAGTAACTAAAGCCGCTTCTTCGTGCTCATCTCCAATAGCATCAGGATAAAGCATAGCTTTAGCATAATAAGTATTATTTTCAAAACGAGTAGATAAAATCTGTATACGATAATAGCAAACAAATTTTGCTCTAATTGCATTATTAAGCGTTTCGATATTTCCAAGTTTAGCAACTACGCCAACCGTAAAAAAGTCATCAGCTGATTGAATATTTTCTTCGCCTATCTCTTTTTGGCAGACAAGTACACAATAAGATTCATATTTTTGGTTCGAAACTAAAACAGCATTAACTGATATAGGTCTTTCGACTGTAAGGTTTACGGAGCTTTTTGGAAAGCCCACGTAACCTTTTGTAACTACTATAGGTAATTCAAATGGGATATTTTCAATAAAATTCATTAAGTTCAATTACCTCCTTTTTGGAAGAACTACTTCGATTCTTCACTTGTTTCTTTTTTTGTAGTTTTTGTTGTCTTTTTGCTAGTTGTACCAGTTGATTTTTTAGCACGAGTTGTTGTCTTTTTGGCTGGTTTTTCTTCGGTTTCTTTATTTTCAGAAACTTTTTCAGTCTCTTTCACTTCTTGAGTGTTATTTGCAGTAATGAATCTTACAATCTTATTTTCTAATAAAGAATTCATAATTCTAGATTCATTGCCCTTATACATCTTTTTAACATCTTCAACATTCATATTGTAATTTGTTGCAAGTTGATTGAAATAATCATCAAGTTCTTTTCTAGAAACAATTAAATTTTCAACTTCCCCAATTTTGTTGAAGACAAGATATTGAGTTAATCTTTGTTTAGCATGCGATAAATAAATTTCATGTAATTCATCGTCATTTTTGCCGATGATTTCTTTATATTGTTCAAATGTTAAGCCATTTTGTTCGATTTGAGCGATATCATCTTTTTTAATTTGCTCAGCTTCTTGTTCTAATACTTTATCTGCAATTTCAACTTTAGCATTTGCGATAATTTGAGCTAAAATTTTGTTAAATTGCTCTTGTTTAGCGGCGTTATCTAATCTTTGTTGAACAACATTCTTTTCGTATTCCTTAAATTCTTCGACTGTTTTTACGTTATTTAAATTTAAAGTTGAGACAAATTCATCGTTTAATTCTGGTTTTTGTTTGGTTTTGATTTCGTGAATCATACAAACAAATTTGGCATCTTTTCCAGCAAGATCTTTAACATATTGCTCTGGGAAAGTAACTAAAACATCTTTTTTAGTTTCGCTAGTAACACCAACTAATTGATCTTCAAAGCCAGGAATGAATTGATTTGACCCTAAGACTAAGGAATAGTTATCAGCGCTTCCGCCTTCAAATTCTTTTCCATCGATATAACCTTTAAAATCAAATACAACTGTATCGCCTTTTTCAGCTGGTCCTTCTTTTAAGACTAATTCAGCATTATCTTCTAAGACATGCTCAATTTGTTCTTCTACATCTTTTTTAGTAGCAGTCTTTGTTTCTAAAGGAATATTTATATCTTTATATTGCCCTAATGTTACTTCAGGAACTGATGTAATGGTAAAAACTACAGTAAATCCATTATCATCAAGTTTAGTAACATTGACATCTGGATTTGTAAATGGTCTAATCTTGTGTTCATTTAAAGCTTTGTTGTAGCATTCTGGTAAAGCTTGATTGATAGCTTCATTAATTAAATCAGTTGGGTTAATTCTTTCTTTGGCTAGTTGAATAGGAGCTTTTCCTGTTCTAAAACCCTTAATCGTTATTCTACTAGCTAATTTTTTAAGTGCTCTATCTTGAGCTGCTTTCCAGTTTTCTTTATCAACTGTTGCTTCAATTTCATATATTGAATGACCTTTGTTTGTTAATTTTGATTCCATTTTTTTAAATCTCCTTTTTAAATGTACTGAAAAATTATACTCTATATATCTTTTTATAGAAAGTAAAAAACTAGCCTATTTTTCTATCAAAAATACTATCTAAATTCTTGATAAACTTCGTTTAATATCGTTGAAAGATCGAATAATCGGTTTTTATTAACTCTTTTAATTTCTAAGTTATTTGCCATTTCTTGATCATAACCAAGTATCTCTAAAGCTTGGCGATATGAGACTAAAATGAGCTCTTTTGCTTCCACTTTACTATGCAATATTTTTGGTATCATATAAACATCAGTTAAATACATTAATCTCATGCAAAGTTCAGCAACGACTAAGTCGCGTTCCCTAGCATATACGTAATTACAGGCATAAGCGAAATAATCTTTTTCCTTATCTTGCTGAGAGAAATATCTATATGGATTTATTTGATAATAAAGCCCATTTTTTTGAAAAGAGAACCAATAATTCAATCTATAAAAAGCTAATTGATCAAAAAGTAAACCATAACACAGATTAAAATTATTCCTCTTTTTCAAAATATCTTCGATTTCTTGAGCATAATGTTCATGGTCACCTTTAGATTCGATAAAATCAGTTCGTAAATATCCGATTGCTTCCATAACTTTTGTTGGGACATCGCAAGAAAGCATATCCAGTATTTCTTTTTTGCTATAAAACGTTAAAGTAAAAATTTCTTGTTTGCTTTTCTTTGAAATCTTCTCCTCGATTTCTTGTCTGATGCCCTTAAAATATAGCTTATCTTCATCGCTTTGATTTGGCCAAGATCTAAAATGAGACACATAAATCAAAATCTCTATTTCATCAAAATCGATGTTAACTAATATATCAATATATAAAGAAATTGCTTCCCTAAAATTCTTATCGAGCAATGACTCCTTATTATTTAAGAAAAAATAAAAAGCTTCGCTATTTCGATTCATTTGAATTAAAGATCTTAACTTAAGGAAAAGCGCATTGGCATCATGAACATCATCGGCAAGACCGATAATTTTTAAATATTCTCCTTCTTTATAAAGATCCAATAATTCTTTGATATCCATTTAGTTCAGACTCCTAATCTTATTAAAAAGTAATTCAGCACTATTTTTAGGCAAAATTTGTTCTAGTTCTTCTAATTTTGCATTTTTTAGTTCACTAATCGAAGGGAATGCTTTAATTAATTGTTCTTTTCGCTTTTCGCCAATTCCTTCAATATCATCAAAAACACTATTAAAGACACTTTTATTTCTTTTCTTTATATGGGTAGTTATTGCATAACGATGCACTTCATCTTGCATTCTCGTTAGTAGCAAAAATAACTTTTTCTCATCACCTAAATAATATTCATTAAAATTTTCATCGAGTAAAGCGCTTGTTCTATGTTTATCGGTTTTAACTAAACCAGCAATCTTAAAAGGCAAATTAAGTTCTTTTTTAACTTCTAGAGCCGTCTCAATTTGTCCCTTACCACCATCAACAATAATCAAATCAGGCATTTTACCGTTTTCTTCCTTTACTCTTTTGTAGCGTCTAGTTAGCGTTTCTTTCATTGACGCCAAATCATCTTTTTTATTATACCCTTGAATGTTGAATTTTCGGTACATTTTTTTATAAGGCTGCCCATTAATAAATACTACCATCGCCCCAATTGCGTTTGTTCCTTGTAGATGAGAGTTATCAAAAAGTTCAATATGCGTTGGAGTTTTCATGTTTAATATTTCGCCAAGTCGATCAAGTAAAGACATCACATCATCATCAAGCTTAGCGGTTAAAAAGTGCTCATCAAGCGCTGCTTTTGCGTTTATTTCACAATTATCTAACACGTCGTGCAAACGACCTTTTATTGGAGAAAAAATATTAGCATCTAAAGATGAAAGCAAATTTTCTCTTATTTCTTCATTAGATACGATAATTTCATTAGGAACGGCATTAATTTGGTAATATTGAAAAATAATATCGCTAACAAACTCGTTAATTTCTCCAATAATTTCATAACAAAATGTTCTTTTTGAAAGTAAAATTCCCTCACGATAATTAAAAAGTGAGATTGCAATATAATTCTCTCTTGTATGAAAAGAAAAAAAATCACGATTTATTTTATCTTTAAATTCCACATTTTGCTTTTCTGTGATATGCATAATTGAATCGAGCATCTTTTTGTATTCATTAGCTCTTTCAAATTCTAAGTTTTCACTAGCTTTTTTTATTTTTTCTTTGAT
>CALVMF010000051.1 GCA_944342125.1 uncultured Bacilli bacterium
GTTTGTGATAAACAATCTTTTACAAGTTTTTCATCGCCATTTTCTCTACAAGAGACATTTTCGAGTAAGGTAAAACCAAATAAAGTAAAGTCTTGAAATACGACAGCAATCATTTTTTGGTATTCATCAAAATCAAAAGAGTTAATGTTAATGCCATTTATCAAAATTTCCCCGCTTTCTGGCTTATAAAAACGACAAATTAATTTAATGATTGTTGATTTTCCAGCCCCGTTTCGACCAACTATAGCTGTTTTTGACTCTTCCCCAAGCTTAAAACTAACATTCTTTAAAGCGTAAACGTCGCTATTAGGATACTTAAAAGAAACATTTTTAAACTCAAAAACAATGTCTTTCGATAACTCATTTATACAATGTGTCGCTTTTTGCTTATCATCCTTTTGATCAATATAATCAAAATAATAAGAAAGATAGTTAAGTTGAAGATAAAGATCGTTAAATAAACTAACTAATTTATTTAAATTAACGCTCAAATTATTTACTGAGCCAACGATTGAAACGATTGAACCAACCAAAACTATTCCATAATAAGCTTTAAGTCCTACAAATAAATAAGCAACAAAAAGAACTAAAATATTACTGATAACATTTAAAGCCCATAAATATGTAACCTTTTTGGTGTGATTTGTATAAGTTTCTTTAACTTTTTCATTGGCTTTTTCAATCTCGTTTCCAATAAGACCAGCTCCGTTATAAATTCTAATATCTTTTCCAAGCTTATAATTTGAAGTGAGTCTAAAGAAATAAGCAAACTTTCTATTAAAATCAATATTTAGTTCAAAGAACTCTTTTTGCTTATTTGCTGTCTTTTTACCTAAGATATAATTTAAAATTACACAGATAAAAAGAACAAAAATTATTACTAATCCAGACCAAAAACTATTTAAAAACTCCGCAAAACCTTGATATTTTGTTTCGTTTTCAACAAATAATTTTGAGAAAAATATCAAAGAAAAAATTATGATTACAAGCGAATCAGAAATGCTACCTAAATTATTGAAAAAAGAACCTATTCCGCCACCCGCATTAGCTCCTTCATTAGCTTTTTCTATTAAATTCTTGTTATTAGAATCTATGAGTTTTTCATATTCCAAAGTGAAACTTCTACTCGCAATATTTTGAACACAAGTATAGTAAACGCTTCTTTCTTTAAAGTTTAAATAACGGTCAATAAAACTATTTATAAGAAAAGATAAACTTACCACTCCAACAAGAATTGTCGCATCAAAAAATATACTTTCAAAGTTTCCGTTTCCATTGTTAAAGTAATCAACTACTTTGTTTAGGATAATTTCGCCATAAAATAGAGGCAAAATATATTTAACAGCATTAAAAAGAGAATGTAAGAGTTCTAGATAAATTAAACTTTTGTCTAACTTATATCCTGACTTAAATGTTTTTATAAATCTTTTAAACATTTTCGCTATCCTCCTTATAATATTTTGCTTGTAAAGAGAATAACTTATAGTATTCGCCCTTTTTCTTCATCAACTCTTCGTGAGTTCCTTCTTCTACTATCTCACCATTTTCAATATAAACAATTCGGTCGCAGAATTTAGTTGATGATAATCGATGCGAAACATAAATCGATGTGCGATTTTTAATTAATTCTTCATATTTTAGATAAAGCTCACTTTCAGCTAGTGG
Source organism: uncultured Bacilli bacterium (assembly GCA_944342125.1). Taxonomy (GTDB): domain Bacteria; phylum Bacillota_I; class Bacilli_A; order RFN20; family CAG-826; genus Onthovivens. Next base: position 1,666 of record CALVMF010000051.1, read on the forward strand.
ATCAAGTGCGCTTGTTGGTTCATCTAATGCTATAAAATAAGAATCTTTATATAAAGCACGAGCAAGTAATAGTTTTTGACTTTCTCCACAGCTTAGTTCTACACCATCTAATGAAAAATTTTGAGTTAAATAGGTGTTTTCTTTATTTTTCAAACGATCAACAACGTTATCGAGACCACTTTCTTTAATTACACTTTGTAATTTCTCTTCATCATATTTTGAGCCAAGGACAATATTATCTTTAATCGTGAAAGCTAATGGTTCAATTTCTTGAGCCACTAATGATATCTTTTTGTAGTAATCTTCAATCTTAAAATTACTTAAATTAATTCCATTTATAAGGATTTCACCTTTAGTAGGCTTATATAAACCACAAATTAACTTGATTAAAGTTGTTTTTCCAGCTCCATTTAACCCAACCAAAGCTAGTTTTTCTTTAGGTTTGATATGTAAAGAAAAATTAGAAAAAACATTTTTATCGCTTCCTTCATAAGTATAGGTGAGATTTTTAATTTCTATATCAAAAGGAGTATTAAGTTTATCAGATAAATCGTTTTCATCGTGATTTAACTCAGATTTTAAATCAATGTATTTACGATAATTCGAAACTTCATTATTTAAATAATAAAGGTCATCAATCGACCAAGAAATTGTATCAAGATATTGACTAAGTGCTGTCACTGTAGCTAAAAGAGCTGTAAACTCTGCTGGTGTAATTTGATGATCGATAACTTGATAAATCAAAAAAGCATAACTTACAAGATCTCTAGCGATGCTAAATATGGTTACATTAATCGAAGGCAAAAAAGCACCCATTTGTAACCTAAACGAATATTTTTCACTTAGTTTTTTATATCTACTTATTTTATCAATCAAAAAATGACTTAAAGAATAATTTCGGATATCTTTTGCGTCTTTTTCTGATAAAGAAGATTCTTCTAGATAACGTATTCTTTGCGATTCTTCGTTAAATTTAAGGTTATTTTTATCGTAAATTTTACCTACGACAAACCTAGACACAACAATTTGGACAAGAAATCCAGCTATAACTATTAGCAAAACATAATAAGAAATAAAAGAAGACCCAATAAGAAAAATTATTAAGGCAAATAAACTAATTAAAAAATCGGGGAAAATTCTATAATAGCCTTCAACGCCATTGTTATTTGTATTTACAGAATCAAAAGCCATAGTCCTTTTATCTCTTGTACTCTTTCTTTCTAATAGTTCGTAATCATAAGTAAGAGTTTTTCTCGTAAGACTATTAAAAAAATATGTTATCCTCACAAAAACGTAATCAATATTTAAAACATTTTTAACAACTACATTTATGACTTCTAGAACAAGATAAATTGTAATGAAAATGACAATTAAGAAAATAAAGAAGTTTACTTCAAATTTTTCTTGAACACCATAAACTATTGCACTAGGCAAATAAGTTAAAACTAAAGATGATAAAAGCGAAGTAACGACACTAAAAGGCAATAGAAAAATGCATCTTTTTGAATACTTAAAAAGCTTTGAGTACAAAAGTTTAAAATTTAAGACAAAACTATTTTTCATAATTAAAGTTTAGTGTCTAAGTGTTAAAGAAACACCATACTTGTAGTTGATTAGCATTCTTTTAAGTTGAGAAAAATCAACTATTAGTTAATTTTAAACTAGATATGCGAAGTTTTTCAAAATATTACCTTATAAAATTATGAATTTAATTTGTTTTTAATTCCTTTAGTAATTTCTTTATCTCTTCGACTTTATCTAATTTTTCCCATGGAAGATCAAGATCTGGGCGTCCAAAGTGACCATAATTAGAAACATCTCGATAGCTAAAGCTTGGCTCTCTAAGTTTAAAATGTTCAATTATAGCGCCTGGTCTACAATCAAATAGTTTGCGAATAATCGTCAAAATAGTTTCATCGCTATAATGTGATGTTTTAAAAGTTGAAACAGAAATTGATAATGGCTCGCTTTTTCCAATTGCATACGATAGTTGAATTTCTAATCTATCAGCAACGCCAGCAGCAACTAGGTTTTTTGCGATATATCTAGCCATATAAGCAGCACTTCTATCAACTTTTGATGGATCTTTACCGCTAAAAGCTCCTCCACCATGTCTAGCACTTCCACCATAAGAATCAACAATGATTTTTCTACCTGTTAAACCAGTATCACCTGCAGGACCGCCAAGAACAAATCTTCCAGTTGGATTGATTAATACTTCAAAATCAGTATTAAGATTAAATGATTTAGCGACTTTAATCATAATTTCGTTTTTAATAAAGTCTTTAAATTCACTTTCAACAAAATCAGGGTCATGTTGGCATGACATTAAAATTGTTTTGATTTTTGGAATTGAATTAGAGTAATCAATAGTTACTTCTGATTTCATATCTGGTCTTGCCCATTTAAAGCTACCATCTTTTCTTAATTGAGTAGCTATTCTAACAAGTTTATGAGCAATACAAATTGGAAGTGGCATATATCCATCGCTTTCATTTGATGCATAGCCAAACATTATGCCTTGGTCACCTGCACCAGTTTCATAGATATTGTCTCTAAAAACACCTCTAGCAATATCTGGTGATTGGGTCTTAATCTTATTCAATATTTGGACAGTTTTATAGTTAAAGCCGTATTCATCTTTATCATATCCGATACTTTTAATTACATCTCTAGCTATCTCTTCATAATTGACATGAGCTTTAGTTGTAATTTCTCCACCAATCAACAAAAAATCTGTAGTTACAAAGCATTCACATGCAACAAAACTATCCTTATCTTGTTTTATAACTTCATCTAAAATCGCATCAGATATTTGATCGCAAACTTTATCAGGGTGACCTTCCGAAACACTTTCGCTGGTAAATAAAATTTTCTCTTCCATAAAACCTCCAACTAAACAAAAAGCTCCCACAATTTTGTGAGAGCCAATAATAACTATCTCAACTTATCGTTCAAGAATGTGGTCATCTTGCTATTAAGAAGCACTTACTATTTAAATAGAGTTGCTACCATATTTTTTCACTTAATAAATTTATATGGTTCTTGATAAGTGAAATAACTATATCTCATCCTTATGTTCTTTGCAATCTATTTAAACAGCGTATTTTCGAAAATCCAAGAGCCAAAGATTATTCCTTATATTTTTAATTGAAATTCATCTACTAGAAACAAACTAGTAAATTACTAGAAATGTACTATTTTAATACAATTTCAACAAAATAGTTGAGTTTTGCGGAGTTTTTGAAAATTTAACCAAGAATAAACTTAACTTCAAAGTCTTCATTTATATCTTTTTCAACTTTGACAACTATAGTATCAAATGCTCTAGATTTTTCTCCATAAGCAAATGGCATAAGCTTTTTATCTTTCTTTTTAAGCTTAAATTCTACTTCTTCTCCATTTAATAAAACCTTAGTAACATTCTTGAAACTTTCAATTAAGTTAAACTTAAGGACATATTCTCTTTTCTTGATCTTATCATTATATTCACCCATTGCTTTTGAGACATTTAGATTAATAGAATTAGATAATTGATCATATTTCATATCAAAATATGTTTTTCTATATTGTCCAAATTTATAGGCTGTAGTTACTTTATCATCTTCATATAAAGATTGGTGATCTGTATTGCAGAAAGAAGGATATAAATCTAATGTTAATTCAGAATAATCGAGTTTCATTGCACGATCTTTTTCTTTAACTAATGGGACAATGCTTCCTTCTCTAATAAATAAAGGCATTTCTTCGAGTATTTTGTTATCCTTAAATACCTTTGTTTCACCAATATAGGTCTTACCTTCAAAGACATCAATCCATCTATCATTTGGTAAATTAACGAATTTAGCTGATTTTGAAGTAGGAACATAAGCTAAATAAATTTGAGCAGCTCCACCATATTGATAAAGCTCTACTTTAATATCGTGAACTTCACCTTTTTTGAAGAAACCAATATCAGCTGGTGCTAATGCATGTGAAGATGAATCTTCCCTTACACATTTTCCATCTACATAAACATTGCAACCATCGTCACTAGCTATTACAAGTTTTGAATCTTGTTTAAGTTTGACTTGGAATTCATAAATAGCAGTCCAGTCATATGGCGATTTCATCTTCTCACTTGGTGCTTTTCCATCCTCAAAATATAAATCTAAGCCATTATATTCAGTAGTAAACGCTGGCTTTCCTTCAAATTTGGTATTTTCAAAATAAGAAGCTTTTACTTTTCCAACAAAGTTTGACTTATCTAGAACTTTAGCTTCAGGAGCACTAAATGGCGAAACCAAAATATCGTTAGCTAATAGATATTCAGTTCTATTATTTTTTGCAAGTTTTCCATCGTAATTAAATGCTAAATCTTTAAATAAAGGTTCTCCAGTTTGATAGTTATCAAAACATTTTGTATATATTAAAGGTAATAATCTATATCTTAAATTAAGATATTTTCTGGAAATATCGAGAGTTTCTTCATCATAATTCCATGGTTCACGGAATCTAATAACGCAGTTTGTAGCATGAACTCTAAAAATAGGTTCAAATGTGCCAAATTGCATCCATCTAATGTATTCTTCTTTATTTGGATTTCCTGTATGACCACCAATATCACTACTAAAATAGGTAATTTCATCGCTATTTCCTTTAATAAGAGATGAAACTTCTTTAGCGAGCGAATCTAGGCTTGATGGAATATCTCCAGTCCATTGGAAAGAATATCTATGACTTGCACTATCGAAAATTTTAATAAATTTTCCATTTAAAACATTATTAACGTTAGCCATAATCAATGGTCTTCTATAGATATCTTTATTTTTACTAACGCTTTTAAAATAATGTTTTGTAACATCAGTAAAAAGATAATCGCCCATTGTTTCAGGATTAATATCTTCATCAATTGATTTTAGTCTAGTTGACCAGTTGCGGTCATACCACCAATAATCAAGTCCAAGTTTTAATAAATCTGTAAGTTTTTCTTCTCTAAAGGCAACTTCTTCCTTAGAAAATACATCTTTTGCACCTTTAACTGGCTCTGGATGGTCATTAAACATAATTTCAACATCATTTTTGTGAGCAAACTTAAAGAAAGCGCCCATATCAGGGAATAAAGTTGTATCAATTTCGTAGCCAATTCCTATATCATTAGCCTTGCGCCAATCAGTATCGATAACCATATTGTCTAGTGGAATATCATGGTCATTATGATCGGTAATCATTTTTTTAGCGCTTTCCTCATTGTATTTGTAGTAACGACTATTCCAGAAACCTAAAGTCTTAAATCTTACAAGTTCGCTTGATCCAGTTAATTTTATATAAAGTCTTCTTAAATCAGTAGCTTGACCTTTTGCAAGAAGAAGGTAAACATCGTCGACTTTTCTATCAATTTTTAACTCTTCATTATTTTCAAATGACTTAATTGAATAACCATGTTTTGGAAAGACAACTCTTGGATTATCAAAAATTGCAAAGATTGCAGGAGTGTCGTTAGGAGAAGGAAGATCACCACTATTTAATTTCTTTTTATAATTATAAAGAATACTTCCGTATTTATCGTAAACTTTTAAATCTTTTAAACCATCTTTTTTAAAGAAAACAAGATAATACTCGTTCATAAACAAAGTAAAGTAATCACCATTGTCTTGAACATAAAATTCACTCTTATTTAGTTTGGTTTTTTCTGACACGAAAAGCGTGTTTTCATCGCAAAACCCTGCAGAAGTTGCTTTTTCTATATGAATTATTTCTTCATCTAGCAACTCAAATCTTAGACCATTAAATACAAATTGATTCATATAACTCCTTTAAAGCTAACAAAAATGTTTAGCAACTATAATTATTATTCTTATAGCAATTGTTAAAGTCAATTAAAAGAATAATAAAAAATGCCCATAAAAGGTTACGTCTTTATGAGCATTAGTTTCAAGTATTTTTCTATTCGGTTCTTAACGCAACAGCTGGATCTTTTTTAGCTGCAATATTTGCTGGAATCAATCCACTTATTGCAGTTAATAAGATGCTAACTAAGATAAGAATTATCGCCATATAGAATGGTAAAGATGCGATTGTATAAATTCCAACATAACTTCCAACAATTAGATTAATGATTCCTGATAAAACATAAGTTATCGCAACACCAAACACACCACTTAACCCACCAATAATAAATGTTTCAGCGTTAAATAAGTTACGAACATCTCTTTTTCTTCCGCCAAGAGAACGGATAACGCCGATTTCTTTAACTCTTTCGATGACACTAATATAAGTAATAATAGCAATCATGACTGTTGAAACAACAAGCGATAATGCGGTAAAGCAAACAAGAGCGATAGTGACAATTGTTGTAATCATCCCAACCATGTCAAAAATTAAACTTAAATTATCGGTTACTTTTACTTCTTGTCGAGAATCTTCTTTTATAACTTCACC
>CALVMF010000052.1 GCA_944342125.1 uncultured Bacilli bacterium
AAAAATGGAATAGCGTCTTAAGAGAATGTATCGTTCCTTAGATAGAAGAGTCCATCCACGCTTTAAAGGTGATCCAACTTTAAAATCTAATAACTACATCAAGCAAACTTTTAAAATTGCTAGTTTTCATAAAAGAATTAAAGAAACCCGAAATGATTACTTAAATAAAGTAGCATCTTTTTTAACTAGAAATTTTTCAGCAATCTGTATGGAAAATCTAGATATTAAAGAAATGCAACAAAAGAAAGGGATTGCAAAGGCTGAAAATGATTTAGCTTTCTTTGAACTTGAAAAGAAGATTAAATTTAAATCCGATTTATTTAAACACACTTTTGTTCTTGCAGATAGATATTATCCAAGCTCAAAAAGATGTGTTAAATGTGGTTCAATTAGAGAAGATTTATCGTTAAAAGACAGGGTATACAGATGCCCTAGCTGTGGCTTTGAAATTGACAGAGATTTTAATGCTGCTTGTAATCTCTTTAAATATATGAAGAAAAAAATAGGGTGGGGCACATCCAAATTTACGCCTATTGAACTTGATAAATTAGTAAACGATTGTATTAAAAATAAAATAATTTATTATTTTCAAACAATAGGAAATGTTCAATATAATGACAACAAACTTTTAAACCATGGGTTAAAAGCTAAAGTGTTGTCAGCGTATTGATTGTATTCCAGAATTAGTATTAATTTTTAGGTAGGAATACTACCAAATACATGGTTGTGGAGGCTATATAACATGTTTCGGTAGAAACGTGATGCCGTTGAAGCAACAAATCGTACGTTTGTGAAGCAACTTTGTTAATGTTTATTAAGATTGACAAAAATCAAGTTTTTGTTTAAAATTATAAACGTTATGAAGAAAGAACCTGTTAACTTACCACGTCAAATGGCAATATTAAAGTCACTTGGTCAGAATATCAAAATGGCCCGATTACGTCGTGGTTTCACTATGGAACTCATTTGTGAAAGAGCAGATGTATCTAGGACAACATTATGGCAGATTGAAAATGGTTCGCCTAATGTTGCAATTGGTCATTATGTTAATGTCCTTCATGCAATAGGCGGATTTGAAAAAGATTTACTATCTGTAGCTAGCGATGATGCTTTGGGAAAAACCATTCAAGATTACAATCTTATAGTTCATAAGAGAGGTCGAAAATGAAATATCTAAAGGAAGTCGAATTATACTTTGAAAAAAGAATTGTTGGAACAATTTTTTTCGAGTATTTCAACGATAAAGAAATTATATCTTTTTCATTTTCCGATAAATATTTGATTGACCCAGTTAAAAATCTAATATTGGACCCAAATTTATCTTTATATCAAGGGCGACAATATGCAAGCGATAAATCATCTTTTGGATTTATTAACGATATGTTGCCAGATAGATGGGGCAAAGCGCTCATAAGAAAAAAGATTTGTTCTGAGACAAATAATTCCTCTCAACAAATTTCCACGTATGACTATTTAACCAATGTGAATGATGAACTAAGAAGCGGTGCTTTAAAACTTTCTTCGCTAATGAATGAAGACAAGTTATCAAATTCAGTACCACTTATGTTAAATATAAGTGATGTTGAGAAAGAAGCCGTTAAATTTAATAGCGATTATTTGACTAAGACGAATATTGATTTATTAATTAGTCCTGGTTCTTCGCTAGGAGGAGCAAGACCTAAATCTAATTGTCTTGATGAAAATAACGAGCTATGGATAGCCAAGTTCCCTTCTAAAAATGACGTAATAGATGTTGAAAACTGTGAATGCGCAATGTTCAAGTTAGCTAAATTATCAGGTATCAATGTCCCAGATTTTAAGGTTAATAAGCTCTCAAGATATGGTTCAACTTTGTTTAGTAAGCGTTTTGATAGAAAAAATGAGAAAAGGCTTCATTTTATTTCTGCAATGACTTTACTAGGAGCAGAGGATGGCGAAAATGACAACTATTCATATCTGGACTTAGTCTCATTAATTAAGGCGTATTCCTCAAAACCAAGTGATGACTTAAAAGAGTTGTATCGACGCATAGTTTTTAATTCTTTGCTTCTAAATTGCGACGACCATTTAAGGAATCATGGTTTTTTAATGGACGAAGAAAATAACTTATCTTTGTCCCCAGCTTATGATTTAAACCCTATTTTGGAGAAAGCGCATCATGCAATTAAGATTGACAACTATAGTTCATCTCCAAGTAGAGAGACGTTATTAAATATCAGCAAATTTTTTATGCTCAGCAATGAAGAAGCTGATTTACTTATTCAAGAAATTAAAGGTGTGATTAATAGTAATATTAATTGGATTTTTAAATATTATCATTTTAATAAAGCTGACCAAAATTACTTTTTAGAGTGCTTTAAGAAAGGGCAATCTTTATTTAACTGATAATTTGACAAATTTTTACTATTTAAGTTGAAATTGGGTTTATATTTGCGAACTTTTTTTGATATCTATGACAATTTTGTCATGTACAGATATTAAGATAATATTAAAATTTACTAATTTAATATTTTCAAGAATTTAAGACAAATTGTGTATAAATAGAAATTAAAGGGTTTTTAAAATTAGCTCTTTTTAAATCAAAAGTCTGCAAAAGTAAACTTATTTTTTATTAAAAATTGTCAATGAAAATAAATTTTGAAATTTTTTATGAAAATAAAATTTAAAGATAAAATAGCTTTATTTTTTTGTCTTTGTATACGATTTTTCAAAGTGATAGCATTTTTATGAAATAAAAATCGCTGTTAATGTGTCTATTTATGTATAACATAAATAACCTTTTGTAATTAAGGGCGGAGGATTCGAAATGAGAAGAAAGAAGAACTTGTTGATCTATAGTTTGGTACTTGGCGGAGTCGTATTACCTTCTCTTGCTTCTTGTGGACCTGAAGAAGGCCAGCAAAGTGAGAATACACAATTTATCATTGAGGTTGGGGAATATGATGAAAATGCTGGTAAAGTTTCTTTAACTAATACAAGTGGCGATATCAATATAATTAGTGAAGTTGATGTTACAATCATCGCTTTTGAAGGATATAAAGTTACTAGTATAAAGTTTAATGGCACAGCCTTAGATGCTAATACATTGAGTTTCAAAGTAAGACCTACTAAAGGTACTAACACATTGGATGTAGTATTTGAAGAAGATACTTTAGAAGAAACTCCTGTTGAAAATTTCACAATTAAAATTGAATCAACAAATGGCGGAACAATAAGCGCTGATAAATTAAGTGGTGTTCCTGGTGAAACTGTTAATTTAGTTGTTACACCTGATAATGGATATGAGTTAATTTCCTTGATTATTAATGGAACTGCTGTTGATCCAAATACCAGATCGTTTGTCGCAATTAAAGGCGAAAATGTTGTGCGTGGTGCTTTTAGTGAACTTCCTAAAACTTATAACATCGTGGTCGAGGAAACCGAAAACGGCGTTTTAACTGTAGGTAAAAATAGTGGTACTGTTGGAGAAACTGTTAACTTTACTATAGAAGCTAATGAAGGTTATGAACTTTCTAAAATTGTTATTAATGGAAAAGCGGTCGATAATAGCGTTCGTAGTTTTATCCCAGTTGAAGGCAATAACTATTTAAGAGCTGAATTTAAGTTAATAGAAACAGAACCTGAACCAGAGCCAGAGCCTGAGCCAACCGAAGATACTTTTGATATTTCAGCTACAAGCACTAATGGAGGAAGTGTTAGTGTTGATAAAACAAGTGGCAAAGTTGGTGAAAGCGTTAATATAACTTTAACTGCAGATCAAGGTTATGAAATCTATTCTTTATCAATTAATAACGAATTTGTTCCTGTTGACACGGCAACATTTACTCCTAAAAAAGGTTCTAATACGATTCATGCTTCTTTTAAAGAGATTGAAGTTAGCGATAGTTACTTTACAATCGACGTAATTAATAATGAAGGCGGAGAAGTTAACCTTGATAAATATGAAGGTGAAAAAGGCGATACCGTCAATGTTTCGATTGTTCCTGAAGTTGGATATGAAGTAGTTGGTATAACTGTAAATGGCGTTCCTAGAAGACTTGATCAATTAGAATTTACATTTAGACCAGTTAAAGAAGGAACTTCAACCATTGAAGTAACCTTCGCTAAAGTTGAAATTGATTTAGACCAAGGTTTAACTTTTGAAGGATTTGAATATCCAAATCATTCTGATTTTGCTAGCGAAGAAGACTTCTTAGATTATATTTGTGACTTTATATCTGAATTCTATCCAAATATGAATGAAGAAGTTACAAAGGAAAACTTTAGAGCTTTAGATTTATATAATTCTTTCGTGGTTCGTTATGGATTCACTAAACAAGTCTTAGATGTTAGATTAAGACAAAACATGAACGAAGAAATAGTTGCTTTATTTAATAAGACTTCATTAAGCGATATCACACTTGAAGAATGTAAGACTATATCTTCTTTCCTTGTAAGCTGTGCTCACGATTTAGATTTACCACAATTTGCTGGTGTTGTTAGCTTCTTAAGTTATGGAATGATTGTTGGCTATTCTTCAAAAGGCGATTTAACTAATGTCTATAACTATAATAGAATGGGCTTCTTAGATGGAGCAAAAGAACAATTTAAGAATAATCAAACTATTGTAAGCTACATTAACGAACTTCAAAGCGGGAGTAATGTCGATATTAAAGACAATATTGCTGATTTCCAGAAAGTAACAGATGTCTTTAGTGAAATCATATATCGCGCTGCTAAAGAGTTAGTCAATCTTGAAGGTGGACTTTATACAGCAGATGCAGTAGCTTCCTTAATGTATAACGCTTTAGGAATCTTTACTGATTTAACAGACGAAGGTGATAATTTTGTTGCAACCGATGAGATGTTTAAAGATCTTTTAAGCTTTGTTAAAGATGTTTTAAATTTAACTAGCTTCTCTAAAGAATCTTTCTATAAGATTTGTGATGCTTTATCAAAAGCAAAAGATCCAATTTCAACGATTTCTCAAATCTTACCTGCAACTGAAGGAAGATTCTATTATTCATCCTTAAAAGAAGTTTTCGACTTATTAAATGAGAATAAAGATACTGCTTATTATTTATTACGCTTATTAAAAGAAACTTCATTACTTGTTGAACCTAACATTGTTGATACAATTGTTTCTCTTGTTAGCTCTCCTGATTTAGAAAACGATAAAAAGAGTGCAATGATTTTTGTTTTAATTGCTCAAAAATTTGGTGCAGCTTTAGAAAAGATGGATGTGTCTTTACCAGGGACCATTGATTTAATCAAAAATTCTGGTGTTTTCTTAACTGAATTTAGGGAAATCATTACTTCTGGAGTTAGAAGTGGCGTTACAAGTGAAAATGCTTTCGATATGGAATATGTCGTTAACTTAATCCTTGAAGCTTCAAGTAAAGATTATAATGCTTTAACTAATGAAGAAATTACGATGTATAACGAAGCCTTAAATAACTTAAAGACTTTCTTCACTCCAATTGAAAAGGATGAGGAATCTTATAGTGTTAGTTTTGATCGCTACTATAAAAAGAATGAAGCACTTAATTTGAAAGTTTTAGATGAAGAAGGAAACGATGTTACTAGCTTAGTTAATGTTGAAGACTTTGATACTTCTAGCATTGGCTATAAACGAGTTTGTTTAACTTTCCCTAACTCAACCGTTTCTTATTTTTCATATTATGTCAACTATTCAGGAATGGTAATGGATGATGTAACTTTAACATTTGAATTAAACGAAGTAGTTAATCCAAATATTGAGTTAATCTTTAGAAGCGATGAGCATCCAGAAGGGATTAAAGAAAACTTCTTAACTGGAGTAAATGCTGGTTTTAATACCTCAGAAAAAGGCGAATTTTATACTTATCGTCAAGATGATAGTGGCGATTACTTCTTTGTAAAATATCGTGTTATTTAGAAAAAATAATTGAGTTTTGCAGGAATTTTTAAAAGAAATATAGAGTATTTAGTTGGAGTAATTGATTTTGGGCGTTTTTGTTTTGTTGATATATTTAGCACTTTGCGCAGCAGTTTACTTTGTGTTTACAAAGATTTTTAGAAATAGATTTAAAGATTATGATAAACACGATGAAACTCTGGATACGGATGGAGAAACTTATATAGTTTATAAGCCAGAAGAGAGGCGGAAAAGCTTTATTAAGGAATATGCCGTTTATATTAACGACGATTCTAAGTTTTTAAAAATTTCTCTAAGTCCAATTGTTGAATATATTAATGTTGAGATTGTTTGCTATCGCGAAAATAAAATCTTTAAAATTATTAGTTTTTTAAATGAAATTAATCGTAAACAAGATCAATATATGCTTAAACTTCCAGATAGTACCGAAGAAGTTAAATTAAATGTTCGCGAAGTAAACGGAGCACGCTATAGCGATTTAGATTTATTAAAACGCGATGTTTTATGGCGCTCTATTGTTTCTTCTATAATCCTTGCTTCAATATTAAGCTTAATTTTATTCATTTTCCGCTTATCAACTATTCAATTTATTAATGAATATTTTGATTGGAACTATGTCTATCAAGTTTTATTCTATGAACCTTGGATATATCTATATTTAGTTTTAGCAATTATTGTTTTTGGTTTAATTTTATTTGCGATTCTTTATATTCCAAATTGCTTAAAATATCGTCGTGCACAATTTAATCGCACCAAAAATTTAAGAATCGATAAAGTTTTAAGATTTAAAGTTAAACATACCTCCAAAGGAACCTTTAATAATTACACAATTAAATTAAAGAAAAAACGTAAAATGCATCTTTTAGATGCTATGTGTCTTGTAACTTGTAAAGATGAAAACGACGAACTTATCAAGGAATATAAGTTACATATCAATAAAAGAGGAACTAGGTTCAGAATTAGTGGAGTTAATAAATATACTAAGCTTAATGTCGAAGTAGATGTTTTAACGGCTGATTTTAAAAAATACTACTATAATGGCGAATTTAGAAGGAAGGTCACTAAAAAGGGAGTATCTTGTAAGTTTTTAACTTTAAGGGGATTTGAAAAGGCAACAACTTTATTTGGAGTTGCTGTTTTAGCGATTAGCGCTTTTTCAATCTATAAATATTTAGATTTAAGAAACGTAAATGTAAGCTTACAAAACTATGAGTTTGTTGAAGAAGGAAACTCCTATGCTGTTGAAAGCTTTAGTGGTGAAGTTAGTAAATTAGTTTTACCAAGTTCATATAATGGCAAACCAGTTAATAAAGTAAATGGTCTTGCTTTTTATAACGTAAGTTTTAATGAACCAAGTTATGACGATGGTGATTATGAGATTGGTGGATCAATTGTAACGCCTGATGTTGATGGAAAAGCAGCTCTAGCAATCGATGAAGTATATTTTTCTAGACCATCTGATGGAAGTGGATACTATTTAGATAATTCTTCATTTGCTGGTTGCATTAATATTAAAAAGGTTGATTTAACTAACGTTTCTTATGTTGGTCCAAATAGTTTTAGTGGGGCAAGAATTAGAGAAATTATAATTGATCATGCAATTAGACTAGATTCACAAGCCTTTAATATGAACAACTTCTTAAGAAAAATTGAAATTAAAGAAGGAAGCGGAGCAAATTTAAATGGTGGTGTTTTTAGTGGATCAAAAGTTGATAGATTAGATTTTCATCCTCTAGGAAACTATTTTACAACCTCATCTTTTAGTGGCTTAACTATTGAAGAAGGCTATGTATATAAAAATAATTTAATTACTTCATCTAACGTTGATACATATTTTGATTCACCAAATGTATTAGTTGAAATGGATTGCGTTCACGATAATCGAAGCTTTATATTTAGAGGTGGGCAGATGGTTACAACGAAATCTTTTGATATAGTTGAGACGCTTATTGAGCCAACTTGCCATGATTATGGTTACGCTGTCGTGAAGTGCAAATATTGTGGAAAAAACTATACGACTGGCTTAGCAAAAGATATGAATAACCATGATTTTGGAAGCGACGGGAATTCACCATATTGTAT
>CALVMF010000053.1 GCA_944342125.1 uncultured Bacilli bacterium
GTCATACCAAAAGTCAATTCGATTTGTCGAGTTTTAAACGATGATAAGCGCTTTAATATTGTTAAATATTTTATTGATGATAATGAAGAAACAACTAATCGTTTACTTTTTTGGATTAATGATACCAACGAAAGAAGAAAATTTATTGTTAATAATATCGACTTCAACGAAATTAAAGAGTTTGATAAGCTTATTTTTTATGTTAATCAAGAAAACGAGGGAATTGGTGGTCTAATTGCCAATAAATTATTAAACAAATTTAATAAACCAAGCTTTGTCTTCTCTAAAAACGAGATAGATGACTCCATCTATAAAGGTAGTGCTAGAAGCTATGATGGTTTTAATATTGCTGATGCCTTAAATAGTTTAGATTCTTTATTGCTTGCTCATGGTGGACACGCTAATGCAGGAGGCTTTACAATTAAAAAAACTGATTTACCTTTATTTGAAGAAAAGATGAACGATATTGCTAAAGATGTAAAAGTAATAAAAAAATCTAATTATATACCACTCGAATATAATGAATTAACACTTGAAAATTACGATATTTATCGTGAATTTTCACCATTCGGTGAAGGACATATTAAGCCAGTATTTAAAATTGACCATGTTAATATAAATGAACTTAAAAAATATATTTATAATAAACATATTATTTATAGATTAAACAGCGAAGCTAGTATTGTCTTGTTTAACTATAATGAAGAAATTTTAAAGGCTGATTTTATTAATTTAATTGGTTCTCTTAATCTTAACGATTTTAGAGGCAACAAAAGTGTCCAACTTATCGTAAATGATTATGAATTGATTTATTAGGTATTGTATATGAACGAAATTAAAAGAGATGGAAAAATTGATCAAGATGTAACGAGTGCAAACGAAAGCAATGTGGTATTGCAGAATGGTGGCTATCATATGCATACATTTTCTGATGTAAAAGAAATCTATTTTGCATATATTCACGATGAAAAAGATCGAAAAATGATCGAAAACGCTTATAATTTCGTAAAAAAGAAGCACGATGGAATATTTCGAAAAAGTGGTGAACCATATTTACAACATTTAATTGAAGTTGCTTATATTGTCGCATCTCTTCAAGGTGGTCCAACGACTATTGCAGCCGCCTTTTTACACGACGTAGTCGAAGATACTGATACCTCAATTGAAGATATTAAGCGTATGTTTGGTGAAGACTGCGCAAGAATAGTTGATGCATTAACAAAAATTCAACGTTTAAAGTTATCGCATAGAACTGAAGAAGAATTTGCAGCAGAAGACCATAAAAAGATCTTTCTTGGCATGGCAAAAGATGTTCGTGTCATTATCATAAAACTAGCTGATCGTTTACATAATATGCGCACTGTTAAAGCTTTACGTCCTGAAAGACAACATGCTCTAGCAAAAGAAACGCTTGAAGTCTTTGCTCCAATTGCACATAGATTAGGTATTTATAGAATTGAAAGCGAACTCGAAGACCTTTCTCTTGAAATAGAAAAGCCCGCCGAATATAAAATGATTGCGACTGAACTTGATCAAAAAATCAAAAATCGTAGTAGGGCTTTAAATAGTTTAAAAAAGAAAATTGCCGATATTTTAATTGCTCAAAACATTAAATTCGAAATCGAGTCCAGAATTAAATCTATCTATTCCATTTATAAAAAAATGTATCTAAAAGGTCATACTTTTGATGAAATTTATGACTTTTTAGCTCTTAGAATTATAACTGAAACTGAGCTTAATTGTTATGAAATACTAGGCTTAATTCACGCTAATTTTAAGCCTATACCTGGCAGATTTAAGGACTATATAGCAATGCCAAAGCCAAATATGTATCAATCATTACATACATCAATTATTGCGGGTGATGGGAACATCTTCGAAGTTCAAATTAGAACTAAGGAAATGGATGAAATTGCTGAAACGGGTGTTGCAGCTCACTGGCGCTATAAAGAAGGAACACATTATTCTCCAAAGCAAGAACAACACGAGATAGAAGAAAAATTGCATTGGTTTAGAGATTTTTTACACATCAATCATCAGACGCAAGACAAAAGTGCAACTGAATACATGGAATCTCTTAGTAAAGATATCTTTGAAGCTAATGTTTATGTCTTTACGCCTAAAGGAAAGGTTATCGATTTACCTAATGGATCTACACCATTAGACCTAGCATATAAAATTCATACCAAAGTTGGTGATTCAGCCGTTGGAGCTTTAGTTAACAATAACTTAGTGCCACTTAATACTGTATTAAAAACTGGCGATATCGTTGAAATTAAAACATCAAAAACTTCTCCTGGACCAAACGAAAGCTGGCTTAATATTGTAAAAACAAGTAGTGCAAAATCACATATTAAAAAGTTCTTACAAAAGAAGAATGCAAGCTTTTTAAGGGAAGATAAAATAAGACAAGGAAAACAAGTTGCTGTAGAGTTCTTTAAAGAAAGAGGTCTTGATGAAAAAGAGACAATCAACTTATTATCTACTGAAAAAGTACTAGAAAACTACCAAGTATCTACTATTGATGACTTATTTGTCGGAATTGCTTCGCATAATCCTAACCCAGGACAAATTGCTGATTTTTTAGGAATCAAGAAAAAAGCGGACACTGAAATTAAATTTTCCAAGAAAGAAAACTTTGATGATGATAATTGTCCTGTTACAGTTGATGGTCAAACTGGACTTAAAATTACCTTGGGAAATTGTTGTACGCCAATTCCTGGAGATAGTATCATCGGCTTTGTTACTAAAGGTAATGGAATTACAGTTCATCGAATTAATTGTCCTAATGTTTCTGGTTTAACGAGTAGGTTGATTGATGTTCACTGGAAGGAAAATCTTGGTATTAAATCATATCCAGTTGATATATCAATTGAATGCCTCGATAGGCAAAACTTAGTTGCTGACATTTTAAATACATTTAACTCAAACAAGATAAAATGCACTGAAATGACAGCAAAAATGCATCCAGATAGTAGTCATACAACAGTTTTTGCTCAAATTTATGTAAGTGATGCAAATGTTTTAAGTCATATTGTCGATGTTTTAAAAAGCATGAAAGACGTTTATGAAGTTAAGCGTGTTATTCACTAGCCTTTAACTTGCTAGGAAGAGTAATAATTATTTATAATTATTAAGAGTTGGAGTTTTTATATGTTTAATATTGTCA
Organism: uncultured Bacilli bacterium; assembly: GCA_944342125.1. GTDB lineage: Bacteria > Bacillota_I > Bacilli_A > RFN20 > CAG-826 > Onthovivens. Next base: position 3,170 of record CALVMF010000053.1, read on the forward strand.
AAGGAACACATGATGTAATCAAAGAAGAAGCTAAAAAGTATTCTTATATTGAGGAAGCTTTAGCTAATTTCGCAACTATTTACGGTTATAAAGAGTTTAGAACTCCTATTATCGAAAATAGCGAACTTTTTACAAGAAGTGTCGGAAATAGTAGCGATATAGTCAGAAAAGAAATGTATACTTTTGAAGATAAAGGCGGAAGAAGTATAACTTTAAGACCAGAAATGACTGCTGGAACTATTCGTTCTATGGTAAATGAGAAGCTTTTTGCTATTCAAGATTATCCAGTAAAGGCTTTTTATTGTGGTCCAAATTTCCGTTATGAAAGACCTCAGCAAGGAAGATATAGACAATTTAATCAATTTGGAGTTGAATGCGCCGGTGTTACTACCGTTGAAAGAGATGTTGAAGTAATTGCTCTAGCTTATTCAATGTTACAATTTCTGGGTTTTGAGGATGTTAAATTATCAATCAATACTTTAGGGGATGAAGAAACAAGAACAAATTATAAAAATGCTTTAAAAGAATACTTTTCTAAGCACGTAGATAACATGTGTAGTGATTGTAAAGAGCGTTTTAACCTAAATATCATGAGAATTTTAGACTGCAAAGTCGAAAGTGATAGAAAAATTATCGATAAAGCGCCAAAAATAAGCTCTTACTTAAGTACTAATGCAAAAGAAAAATTCGATAAAACATTAAATTATCTAAAAGATTTAGATATTCCTTACGTTATAGATGAAGAGCTTGTTAGAGGCTTAGATTATTATACAGGTATTGTTTTTGAATTCCATTACACTTCTAAAAACGGCAATAATTATGGTGCAATCTGCGCTGGAGGACATTACGGACATTTGATTTCAGAAATCGGCGGTCCAGATCTTGAAGGTGTTGGTTTTGCTTTTGGAATTGAACGTCTTGCAAAAGTCATGGAAGATGATGGATTATTTCCAGATTTAGATGATGGAATCGATTTATTTATCATGCCAATTGGCGAAAAAGCAAGAAATTTTTCAGTATCTTTGGCTTATAATCTCCGTAATTTATTCTTTTCAACAGAAATTTGTTACGAAGATAAATCTTTTAGTCAGATGTTTAAAAAAGCCGAAAGAAGAAATGCTAAACTTGCGCTCATCATCGGAGAAAATGAATTAGAGAAAAAAGAAGTTACCTTAAAAGATCTCAATACAAAAGAGCAAGAAACTATAAAAATAGATGATTTACTTAAAGTTTTATATAAATATTTTGAGCAAGATGAACATAATCATGAGCATAGCGAACATGAATGCTGTTGTGGTCATCATTCACATCAAGATTGCGATAATGATGATCATGAGTGCCATCATGAACATGATGAAAGCGATCACTGTTGCTGTCATAAACATGAAAAATAAGTAGAAAAGAGGAAATTATGGAAAGAGTAGAAGAAAGATTTGATAGAACAGATTATTGTGGAAGTTTAAGACTCAGCGATGTTGGTAGGAAAGTAACCGTTTTAGGCTGGGTCTCTAAAAAACGTAACCTCGGGAGCTTATTATTTATTGACCTTCGCGATAGAGGTGGCTATGTTCAAATTTGCGTGAAGACTGATTCAATAGATGTTCCTGAAATTAGAAATGAATACATTTTACAGGTCGAAGGCGTAGTTGCAAAAAAAGATGTGCCTAATAAGAATTTAGCAACTGGTGAAATTGAAATTATTGCTAACACAATCAAGGTAATCAATAGTGCAACTCAACCTCCAATTTCAACTCAAGAGATTACTGATGCAAATGAAGATATTCGCTTGAAGTATCGTTATCTCGATTTAAGAAGAAACTGCATGCAAAAACGCTTTAAAATAAGAGCAAATATTGTTAAAGCAGTACATTCTTACCTTGATAGACATGATTTTATTGAAATTGAGACTCCAATTTTAGCACCTTCAACTCCAGAAGGAGCAAGAGACTATTTAGTTCCTAGTAGAGTTCATAAAGGTTCTTTTTATGCTTTGCCTCAATCACCACAACTTTTTAAGCAAATGCTTATGGTTGCTGGATTTGAAAGATATTATCAAGTTGCACGTTGCTTTAGAGACGAAGATTTACGTGCTGATCGTCAACCAGATTTTACCCAAATTGATGTTGAAACAAGCTTTTTAAATCAAGATCAAATTTTAGAATTAGGTGAAGGTTTAATTTCTGAAATTTTTAAAGAAAGCATCGGCTATGAGGTGAAACTTCCTTTAAGACGAATGGAATATTTAGAAGCAGTTAATAAATATGGCTCCGATAAACCTGACACTCGTTTTGATATGTGCTTACATGATGTCAAAGAATTGATGTCTAAATCAGAATTTCAACTTTATAAAGACAATAAATATGTAAAAGCCATTAAAGTCGAAAATTTCGCAACTCTTTTAACTAGAAAAAAACAAGATAGCATCAATTTAATTGCACCTAAATTCAATATGAAGCAATTTGCATATCTTAAATATGTAAATGGAGTTTTAGAAGGTAGCATCGCTAAATTTTTAAGCGATGAATTGATTAATGAACTTATAAAAATGTTTGATTTAAAAGACAATGATGCTTTAATTTTTGCAACAGGTAATATTTTACGTGATATTAACTTTGGGCTTGGTGCTGTAAGAAGCCAACTTGCAAAAGAATTAGGACTTATTAAACCAAACACCTATGATTTATTATGGGTAGTTCATTTCCCACTTTTTGAAAAAAGTGAAGAAACAGGCGAAATCACACCTTGTCACCATCCATTCACAAGACCATGTGATGAAGATATAGACAAATTATTTACCGAACCTTATAACGTTTATAGTTATGCTTATGATATTGTAATAAATGGATATGAAGCTGGCGGTGGATCTTTAAGAATTTACGACCAAAAAGTTCAAGAAATGATTTTTAAAGTTCTTGGGTTTACTGAAGAAGATATTCAAAAGAAATTTGGCTTCTTTGTTGAATCTTTAAAATATGGAACGCCACCACATGGCGGATTTGCTTTAGGACTTGATAGATTAGCTATGATTTTAAGCGGAACAGATAATATTAGAGATGTCATAGCCTTCCCTAAAAATTTAGCTGCTGTTGATCCAGTTTCCAATGCTCCTTATGAAGTTGATAAGGAACAATTAGATAAATTAGGCATTGAAGTTGTAAAGGAGAATAAAAATGGCTAAAAAAATTAACGATTTTAAAAATGTAGACGAACTTTCGATTGCTGCAATTCGTGCGACATGTATTGATGGAATCAACAAAGCTAAAAGCGGTCATCCTGGCATGTGCTTAAGTGCTGCACCAATTGTTTATTCTCTTTTTAAAGACTTTTTAGTTGCTAATCCTTATCAATCAAAATGGATTAATAGAGATCGCTTTGTTATGAGCTGTGGACATGGCAGTATGTTATATTACACCATGCTTCATTTGTGCGGTTATAACATCAAAATTGATGACTTGAAGTCTTTTAGACAGCTTGATTCAATCACTCCTGGCCATCCAGAATACGGTCTAACCGATGGAATAGATGCTGGAAGTGGTCCATTAGGACAAGGAATTGCTCAAGCTGTTGGTATGGCGATGGCTGAAACTAAACTTCAAGCAATGTATGGTAAAAATATTTATAATCATTACACATATTGTTTATGTGGTGATGGATGTTTAGAAGAAGGAATTTCTCAAGAAGCAATTTCTTTTGCTGGACTTCAAAAATTAAATAAATTGATTCTTTTATACGATAAAAATGATGTAACTTTAGATGGACCATTAGCTCAATCTAGCGATGAAGATGTTATAAATCGCTTTTTAGCTTGTCACTGGAATGTCGTCTATTGCAAAAAAGGTAATTCCTATAAAAAGGTTAAAAAAGCTATTGCAATAGCTAGAAAAAACAAAAATGCTCCAACTGTTGTTATTTTTAAAACAATTATTGGACTTGGTTCTAAAAATCAAGGAACATCAAAAGTACATGGTTCTCCTTTAGGTGAAGAAGATGGAAGAAATGCAAAGCTTTCTTATGGATACGATTACCCACCATTTGAAATACCAAGCGAAGTTTACGATAACTTTAAAAATTCATTCATTAAAAGAGGTGAAGAAGCCTATTCAACTTATCAAAATGAATTTTCTAAACTTCAAAGCTCAAATCATAGTTTAGCAAAACAAATTATGAAGCTAAGTACTAACAATGTTTCTAGATTACTTGAAAATGTATCTATACCTGAAAATATTTTAAAAGATAACTCAACTAGAAACACATCAGGAGAAGTTTTAAATCTCTTTTCAAAGTTACTTCCTAATACTTTTGGCGGTTCCGCTGATGTTGCAGGAAGTGTAAAGACCGCTTTAAAAGGCGAAACTGATTATGCTCCAAATAATCGTAATGGCAAAAATATTAATTGGGGAATTCGTGAATTTTTCATGTCAAGCGCTGCAAATGGTATCTTGCTCCATGGCGGATT
>CALVMF010000054.1 GCA_944342125.1 uncultured Bacilli bacterium
ATTCATTTTAACTATCAAGACAAAATGGAATTATCTTTAGAAAAGTATGGAGATGGAAAATACACAGTTTTAGATGATTTTATGCCTTCTATTGCAGACTTTACTGGCGCTTATACCGCTTATGGAGATGGAAGTTGTTATAATAATATGTTTATCATTAGTAATGATTATTCACCTATTTATGACACTTTTGCTATCAACTCATATTATCCTCTTTATGGCATTTACAATAAAACATATTATTACGCAAAATCATATTTCGATGTTATCGATGGAACAAGACGCTTGATGATTGATATCTATGATTATGAGGATGATTACCTATATTATTCAACTTATCTAGAAGTAAAAGATAATGTTTCATATTTATATGATGTTTTAATAGACTATGAGGTTTATATTAGCGACATAGGCATGATTTATGGTTCGTATTTTGATAGTGAAAATACAGCTTTAACTTTTGGATATGAACTTAATGATTTCGGTGCTCTTTTATCCAATAAAGTCACATTAAATAATGAAGAATTTGATATCGCCATAGGTTTTGATAATGGTTCAATCTATAAATTAACTAACGAATCGAGAGAAATTATACTTAGACCATACTTAAATGGGATTTCATTAACGGAAAACGGCGAAACTAAATATTATCCAATTGATGATACATCACATTTATCAGGTACATTTAAAGATCAAGATTTAGAATTTAGTTATGATGATCTTTTAGGTGAACTTTTAATAAACGGAAAGCAAACTGAATATCAAAAGAAAGTTGTAAATGGTGAGCTCGGAATAAGCATACATATAGATAATAAAGAATACTTTTTCACAGAATTTAAAGATGATATCGCTATTAAAGTCAGTGTTGATGGTAACTCTAGATATCTACTAGCTTATGACACTTTCTTAACCAATTTTAAAAACAATTATGAGTTTGTCGGTAACGGAGAAAGTGAAAAACTATCGATTGGCGACGATTTTAAAGTTACATATTTAGGAGAAACAGTGGATGCAACTTTAATTTATGATCCACTTGAAGAATTTCCTAGCGTTGAATTTACCATTAAAGGAAAAACCTACGTTTTTAGTATTTTAGAGCTTAACAACGGCATATTTACTTTAACTTCAGAAGGAACAAGCAAAAACTTTTTCACTGAATCTATTTTAACTGGGTTAAGACAATTATATACATCTGGAAAAGGCAAAATTCACGTTAGTGGCAACGAAATAAATTATTTAGGCGAAACTTTAAAGTTTGACTTAAAGTCTTACTATAACGCATACAGTTTCACAAACAACGTCGCATTATATTTTGAAACTGCAGAAGGCGAAGAACATTACATTATTTATTATAAATATGAAATGCTCACAGATTATAAAGTTGGAAGCGCAGAACCAATCGAAACATATGTAACTAAAGAAGCTTTTGATTCTTTTGTTGGAAGATATGTTTTTAATGGAACTTATGGGCCAGAATCTTTTGAACTTACTAGCGATGGGAAATTCTATGCTGATGTTTTAAACGAAAAGGGCGATGGGTTAATCTTACGTCAAGAAAAAGAATACCATATTGGTGTTTCTGTTCTTGCCACAGGTGAAACACAGGTCACTTTGCAGTTTAACCACAAAGGAACCTGGCTTTATCTATATAAAAATGGTTATTCGCTACTTGTTTTTGAAACAAAGTATGTTGATGAGAGACTTTTTGCGGTCAACGGAACTTTTGCGAGCGAAAACAATGCTAACGTTGTATTTATCAATAGAGATATAGTTTATATTGATGGCGAAGAAGCTACTATTAACTCTTTGAGTGGTGAAGTAGTTGCAAACGGAACAATTACCTTAAATGTAACTCTTAACGACACAACACAAGATTTAGTATTTAAATTAGATGAAAATGCAGAAGTTGAAAGTGCAACACTAGGTGAAACTTTACTTAATGATACAAATCTTGATCTCAATGTATTCAAAGGGCCACATTCTGATGAGAGCGGTAATACATATAATGTTTCTGACTATGTTGGAATTGGAGGGGCAATTGATGGCTTAAAAGTTACTGTAACTTCTTCAGGTGGCAGCTCATCCACTTATACAGAATATGCAGTTGTTAATAGAAATGGAAAATTAGCATTACTAATTGAAGGAATTGGTTACAATTATTATCTAATTTATGATGGTAGTAGTGTAACAGCGGAAAGTGAATCTACAATACCTCTTCCTCCACCTCCACCTCCACCACCACCACCATCTATTTAAGCTATAAGGTGTTGCTAAAATGCGACACCTTTTTAACACGCCTTTATGATTAAATGAGAATGAAATATGTTCATATTTTGTTCGAAATTCGTGCAAAATATATCAAAAAGCGAAAGAAAATAAAGTATAATTACAAAACAGAGGTAATTATGGCAAAAAGTATTAAAGCAATAGTTAAAGATAGAAACACTCTTATAATTGATGAGCCAGCAGAAACTGGTGATTTTATTGAACTCGATAAAATCAGTAAACTTGATACTGGTTTTATTAATGAGTTAATGGAAAGTGCCTATAAAAATAGATTAGAAAAAGAGTTGAATGAAAAGCTAAATGAGAAAGAAACCTATTTAAACGAAAAACATCAAAGTAAGATTGAACTTTTAAAGAAAGATTTTGAAAAAAAACAATCTGAAGAAGTGAAAAAAATCACTGAAGAAAAACAAAAAGAAATAGATAAGTTAAAAGCGGAAAATACTAAGCTTAAATTAGATGATTCTACTAAAATTAACGAACTACAATCTAAACTAAACGCTTTTGAAGATGCGAAGAAAACAGAAATACAACTTAAACAAGCAGAAGTTGAATCGAAGTTTAAAGATGAAATAAACTCGAAATTAAACGAGATTGATAAGCTCAAAATAGAAATAGATAACCTAAAAGAACAGAGCAAAAAAGAAATCGAAAACGCCATAAATAATACAAAAAACTCCGCAAAACTTGAATATAATGAAGAAATTTTTAATTTAAAGAGTGAAATAGAGCAGCTAAAAAATCAAAAAGGAAGCTACTCGGTAAAAGAAATTGGTGAGAACTTAGAAGTTTGGTGTGACCGCGAAGTAACTTCTTTTATGCAAAATGGATTTTTAAATTGTAAGTGGTATAAAGACAATAAAGTAGTAAAAGAAGAAGATGAAACAAGTGGATCAAAAGCTGATTTTATTTTTGAAATATATGCCGATCAAAATAAAAAAGCTGATGAGTTTATCACAAATGTATGCTTAGAAATGAAAGATGAAGACCCAGCTAGTAAAAATAAAAAGACCAATAGGTTCTATTACGATAAACTGGATAAAAATAGAAAAAAGAAGAATTGCGAATTTGCTGTACTAGTTTCTTTACTTGAGACAGATAAACCTAACGACATGCTAATTTATAAAGTGCCCGAATTTGAGAAGATGTATGTTGTTCGACCACAATATTTGATGACGTTTTTAAATCTTCTGACTTCGTTAAGTAATAAATATTGCGATTTGGTTCTTGCTAAAGAAAGAGAAAGTGAAGAATTCTTGGCTCAAGACACTTTTAAGAAAGAGTTTGAAAAACTCGTAAACACTTATCTTGATAAGCCGCTTGAATCACTAAAAAAAGAAGTCGAAACCATCGGTAATGCAACACAAAAAATTATCGATTCTGCAAACGAAATTAAAAAATGCATTACGAATATTACAGATAAATACGTTAATGAAATCAGGAAGAAGCTAGATAACTTTGATATCAAGATTAATAAAGAATATAAGAAGTTTAATAAATCAATGGAAAACAAATAGTTAAAGGACAAGCTAAATATGAAAAAAAGATTTTATATAACAACACCTATCTATTATCCAAGTGGTAATCCACATATTGGTCATGCATATTGCACAACTTTATGTGATATTTTTGCTCGTTATAAAAGAATGAGACATTTTGATTGTTATTTTTTAACTGGCACGGATGAACATGGTTTAAAAATAGAGAAAAACGCACAAAAAGAAGGCGTTACACCACAAGAATATGTCGATAACATCACATCTATTTTCACTAAACTTTGGAAAGCAATGAAGATTTCTAATAACGATTTTATTAGAACAACTGAAGAAAGACATATTAAAGTCGTTCAAGAAGCTTTCACTAAGATGTATCAAAATGATGACATCTATTTAGGAAAATATGAAGGTTGGTATTGCACACCATGCGAATCTTTCTGGACTGAAACCCAAGTTGGACCAGAGCATATTTGTCCTGATTGCGGAAGACCTGTTGAAAAAGCAACTGAAGAAAGCTACTTCTTCAAAACACAAAAATATTTACCAGAACTTATGAAATGGTATGAAGGCGATAAAGTTATTTATCCTTTAAATAGAAAAAACGAAATGCTTAACACCTTTATTAAACCTGGATTAGAAGATCTTTGCGTAAGTAGAACATCGTTTTCCTGGGGAGTCCCAATTAGAGAAAATCCAAAACATGTTGCTTATGTATGGCTTGATGCTTTATGTAATTATTTAAGTGCTTTGGGTTATGGAAGTGAGCACGATGAACTTTACAAAAAGTATTGGGAAAGCGAAGAATCTGAAATAATTCATGTAATTGGTGCTGATATTACTAGATTTCACACAATCTATTGGCCTGAATTCTTACTTTCTTTAGGCGTAAGATTACCAGATAGAGTATTTGTTCATGGCTTAATGATGATGAAAGACGGAAAGATGTCTAAATCAAAGGGAAACGTAGTTTCACCTTATCCATTAATTGAAAAATACGGAGTAGATGCGGTTAGATACTATCTAGTTAGAGAAATTATTTTTGGACAAGATGGACAATTTACACCTGAACAATTTGTTGAAAGAATTAATGTTGATCTTGCAAACAATATAGGAAACTTAGTTAGTAGAACGGTTTCAATGATTCAAAAATATTTCGATGGAAAAATTCCTTCGTTTGTTGAAAACGTTAATGAGCAAGACAAAGAATTAGAAATTCTTGTGAAAAGCACTATTGAAAGTTATGAAAATAAACTGGATGACTTACATATAACTGAAGCAATTGTTGATGTTATGAATCTTTTAGGAAGAGCCAATAAATATATTGAAGAATCAGCCCCTTGGGTATTGGCGAAAGATCCTAGTAAGACTGAGAATTTAAAAAGTGTTATGGCTCATCTTGCATACATCATTTTCGTTGGAGCAAAACTCCTTGAGCCAGTCTTGGTTGAAAAAACTCCTTTAATATTTGATTCGCTTGGTGCTAGTGAAAATGAACGTGATTACTCTAATATATTTAATGAACACGTTTTAGATAATCACGAAGTTAAAAAAGGAGAAGTCCTTTTCCCAAGATTAGATGTTGCAAAAGAAACAGAATACATTAAAGGTTTAATGGGTGGTAAATAAGTTTGGAAATAAAATTACTAGAAGAAATAGTTAGCGGAAAAAGAAAATATTTTTTGGATGGGAAGACTAAAGATTTAAAACAAAGAATTTCTTATCTAAAAACATTAAGATACAATCTTTTACAATATAAAAATGACTTTTATAACGCTTTTCGAGCTGATTTTAATAAGCCTGAACTTGAAGTCGCTTCAACAGAACTTGGGATGGTTCTTAGCGAAATAGATTTTTTGATTAAAAAAGGCTACAAATATTTACTGCCTAGAAAAGTCAAAACAGGAATTATTAATTGGAAATCAAAAGGTTATATTTTAAAAGAAGCTTATGGAGTTGTTTTAGTCGTATCTCCTTGGAATTACCCATTAAATTTATCACTTATCCCCGCAATATCGGCTTTATTTTGTGGAAATTGCGTTTTATTAAAAATGTCTAAAAGGACTAAAAACGTAAACAGGTTAATAGAGAAAATCACAGCGTTTTTGCCTAAAGAAGTTTTTAGTGTGATTTATGATGATGGTGCATCTGATAATCTTTTTGATGTGAAATATGATTACATCTTTTTCACAGGTTCAAATAAGACTGGTAAATTCGTTATGGAAAAAGCTTCAAAGTTCTTAACTCCAGTAAGTTTAGAGCTTGGCGGGAAATCACCAGCCATCGTTAACATAGATGCTGATATTGAATTAGCCGCTAAAAGAATTGTTTGGGGCAAATTTTTAAATGCAGGTCAAACTTGTATCGCACCTGATTATGTCTATATTCACGAAAGCGTGAAAAAAGAATTTGTATTTTCATGCATAAAATGGATTAAAAAATTCTATTTTAAAAAGGGTAGTTTATCCCAAGATTTCCCATTTGTGATAGATGATTCACAAGTAAAAAGACTGAACAACCTATTAGAAATTGACAAAATTTTGTTTAAAGATTTGAATTTTGGTCGCCTTATGTCTCCAACAGTTACAGAAGCAACTTTCAATGATCCAATAATGAAAGAAGAAATATTTGGTCCTATTTTACCTATTGTAACTTTTAAAAATATCGGCGAAGCAATCTCTACATTAAAAGCTAAAGATAAGCCACTAGCCTTATATTATTTTGGAGAAAATAAAAACACTGCATTAAAAGTTGTTAACGATTTAAGCTATGGTGGAGCTTGTATTAATAACACTATAATGCATTTTCCAGTCAAGGGTTTCCCTTTTGGAGGAGTAGGTGCTAGCGGAATAGGTTCTTATCATGAAGAATATTCAATTGGCACATTTACTCACGAAAAACCTGTTTTAATTCAAAATAAAAAAGAATTCACAATTAAATACCCACCTTACTCAACATTAAAAAGAGTTCTTATCGAATTTTTCTTAAAAATATTTTAGTTTGGTATATTGCAATAAATTTGAAATGGTTTAACATTAAATCTAGAAGTAAATTAGTAGTTGTTTTATTATACCTCCTTTCTAGCTACTAATTTAACCCACTCTTATTGCTCTCGGAGTGGGTTTTCTCTTTGCAAAATCTATACTATAAACTATTATTTTTCCTTTTAGAAAAAAGTTTTTAGGTTAAAATTATATTATATATGGAAGTAAAAAGATTAGATTTTGAAAAAGATTTTGACTTTTCAAGCGATATCCCAGTGTATTGCTATTTTAACGATGACCGACTTGAGTTTTTAAAATACGATCGTTATGTTGGTCCAATCACTTTACAAAGACTTCCAAATGGTGGCATTCAATCAGTTTATGGCGGGAAACTTATTATTAAAGTTAATAATGGATTTTTAGAAGTTACTGAAGTTAAATTTGAAAATAAAGAGATGAACTCCAAAGATTTTATTGCTATGGTTGGCGATGAAAATCTAGTTAATTTAGTTTTATTATAGTTTTTATATTTTTATATGGGGTTAATTGAGATAGTCAAGTGCGTTGATTTTACTTTTGATGGGCAAGGATTAGCTAAAAACAAAAGTGGACGTACTTTTTTTGTACCTTCTTTATTAATAGGTGAAGAAGCGGAAGTTGAAGTTTTGTATCATAAAAAGGATTTTGATGTAGCTAAAATTAAAAAAATACTTACTTTTTCTCCTTTTAGAATCACTCCAAAATGTCCTTGTGCGACATCTTGTGG
>CALVMF010000055.1 GCA_944342125.1 uncultured Bacilli bacterium
CTTTTCGTTGCTCCAAAATATTATGATGATGCATATAAGATTTTAAGAGAACTTTTAAGTCAATATGCTTTCTATGGAACAGCTTTAGTCGATGAAGAAAAGATTATTGAAAGAGAACCACGCTGTGATGAAGGAGCGCTTGCTGAAGAAATCGTTACAGATCACGAAGGAGCTAGAGCTTATACCGACTTCCTATTAGGACGAGTCCATAAATCAAAAGATCCAATCGAAGCTAGAAATAGTGGAAATGGTATTACGATGGAATGCGATTTATATCGTAATTTCTCAATGTCTAAACTTAATCCACGTTTATATCAATCAAGCTATATTGGTCGTAATTTAGATTCACGTTTTATTAATGAAAAATCACGTCAATTACAAGCTAGTGTTTCAAATTTAAAGATATATGGCGATATCAAGGACTTAATTGATAGTGCAAATCGTTTAGAAATTTTCACAACTAGTGAAATTGAAAATATTTTCATACTTTTAAAGAAAATTAGCGATTTACCAGGCTTACAAAAGACCCTTGATTATATTAACGATGAGCTTAAAAACAATGATTCACCTCTTGCTCAATCGCTTGATTCACGTATCGCTGATATCGATAGCGATATTAAATCAATTAATGAATCAAGAGATAAAGTCAACCTTGAAAAAGGTAACCTCATTCAAGACATCGAAAATATCAGAAAAGACCGTATCATCGCTGAACAAAAAACAATTCAAGAAAAAGAAAATTCAATCAATTCACATTACGATCCATTCCTTGTTAGCGACCAAGCTTTACCAATCTATGAAAAAGAAATCGCTGAAGGTAAATCAACTCTTGAAATTTTCCAAGAATTTAATGTCGAATTTTCACGTCTTCAATATTTAGTTAATAATATCAATAACCAAGTTATTCGCTTAAGAAGAGAATATTGTCAAGACTATCATTTAAGCTACGATACTGAATGCGAAAGCAATGATGTCTATGAAAATGAACTCATCGAATTTAGAGATGTTAAACTTCCTGAATACAAAGAACAAATCAAAGATTCCTACGATAAAGCTACAAAACAATTTAAAGATGATTTCATCTTTAAATTAAGAAGTGCTATCGAAGATGTTGAAGATCAAATCGAAAATCTTAATACTGCTTTAAAACAATCTTCATTCGGTAGAGATTTATATCGCTTTACCGTTAAACCATCTATTGTTTATAGAAGATATTACGATATGTTAAAAGATGATCTTGTAATTAATGGTGGAAAAGATGACACCGAATTCATCAATAAATATAAAGATGTTATGGAAGATCTCTTTAAACAAATTGTTGATGTTGGAGATAACTCCAAGAACAATCAACTTTTAGATAATATTCAAAAGTTTACAGACTATAGAAGTTATCTCGATTTTGACTTAATAGTGTATAATAAAGATACTGGTGACGAACAAAGACTCTCTAAGATGATTAAGAAAAAGAGTGGTGGTGAAACCCAAACCCCATTCTATATCGCAGTCTTAGCTTCATTTGCTCAACTTTATCACGTAAATGATGAAGGTGAAATGGCTAACACAATGCGTCTTATTATATTCGATGAAGCCTTCTCTAAGATGGATAGAGGTAGAATGACCGAAGCTATCAAGCTTTTAAGAAAATTCTCTCTCCAAGTTATTCTTAGCGCTCCATATGATAAGATTCCAGATATTTCACCATTAGTAGATGAGACCTTAATTGTCTTACACGATAAGAATAAGAGTTGCGTTCGACTTTTTGAAAAAGAATAAAAATTAAGGAGGTCTACGCTAATGGCGCAAAAAGTAGTCGCGATGATACTTGCGGGCGGAAAAGGCACACGTCTTAAAGCCCTCACTAAAAAGATTGCTAAACCTGCAGTCCATTTTGGTGGAAAATATCGTATCATCGATTTTTCGTTGTCTAATGTTGCAAATAGCGACATTACAGTTTGTGGAGTTTTAACACAATATGAATCAGCGGTTTTAACAAATTATGTTGGAAACGGTTCAACTTGGGGATTTGATGGAGTAAATGGAAAATGTCAATCTCTGGCTCCTCATCAAACGGAAGAAGGCGCTAATTGGTACAATGGAACGGCTGATGCAATCTATCAAAATCTTGATTTCTTAGATGATGAAGATCCTGAATACGTTTTAATTTTAAGTGGCGATCATATCTATAAAACAACCTATAATGACATGATTGATCTTCACATAAAATCAGGTGCAGTTTGCACAATTTCTGTTATCGAAGTACCTCGGGAAGAAGCTAGTAGATTTGGTATTTTAGAAGTTGATAGTAACGACATGATCACTAAATTTGTTGAAAAGCCTAAAAAACCTCAATCAAATTTAGCGAGTATGGGAATTTATGTTTTTTCATATAAAGAGCTTAGAAAAGCCTTAGTGGAAGATGCTAAAAATCCTGATAGTTCGCACGATTTTGGCAGCAACATCATCCCAACCTTATTAAAAGAAGGCAAAAAAGTTATGGCTTATCGTTTCTCAGGATATTGGAGAGATGTTGGAACGCTTGATTCACTTCATGCAGCTAATATGGAACTTTTACCTTCAGCTGGAAAAGAAGATATTATTCACTTTTCAGAATTCCCAACAATTTTTAGCGAAGATACTCACTCAATGCCTCAATATATTGGAAAAGATGCAATAATTGATGATTCACTCATTAATCAAGGTGCAATAGTTTTAGGTCAAGTTAGTGAAAGCGTAATTTCTAATGAAGTAATGATTGACCGTAATGCCAAGGTTGTTAGAAGTTGCGTTATGCCAGGCGCTACAATTGGTAAAGGCGCATATGTAGAAAACGCAATCGTTGGTCCTCATGTAAAGGTAAAAGATGGAGAAGTCATCAATAAAGGTGGCACTTCAGTTGTCCTAGTCGATTAAGGAGAAAAAGTATGAATAACGTTTTAGCTTTAATAGATTTATATGAAAACGCTGATTTAGGTCTACTTACTAGAGATAGACCAATCGCTAGTACAACATTTTTAGGAAGATACGCCTTTGTTGACTTTGTTTTATCAAATCTTTCTAATAGTGGAATCGATAATATCTGCATCCTTGCAAAAAATCATTCAAATAGTATCTATAAACATATAGGTGATACAAATACATATTTAGCAAATCCAAAAACTGGTTACTTATCAATTCTTATCAACGAAGAAGGCATTTTAAACCCAGTATTTAATACCGATATTAATAACGTTAAAGAAAATGACTACGTTCTTTACGATGATAAAGTTAAATATGTAATTTTAACTAAATGTAATTACATTATGAAAATTGATTATCGAAAGATAATCGACGAACATATCAAAAGCGGAAAACAAGTTTCTTTAGTTTATAAAACTGTCGAAGATACTACCGACTTTAATAAGTGCAACAAACTTGTTGTTGATAACCTTAACTGCGTTCAAAAGATTTATCGCGACAACAAATCTTCAAGAGCAAACATTTTAATTGATACAGCTGTTATTGATAAGCAATTACTTTTAGAGCTTTTAAATAGGTCTGGTCAAATATCTGCAATGCTTAGCATTGAAGCGATGATCGGCTATCTTGTAAATTATCTTACTCGAGTTAATGCAATTGAATTTAAAGGTTATGTTAGATACTTTGATTCTTTAGAACATTACTTTAAATATTCTCTCGAATTTTTGAAAAATCCTGACATTCTGCACGAATTTTTCCAAGATGAGGACTGGGTTTACTATACAACAACCCATAACTCACACCCAGTTTTATATGGACCAAACGCTAAAGTTACTAATTCTTTAATTGCTAATGGAACAACAATTGATGGCACAGTTAAAAATTCAATTATCTCTCGTGACGTCACTGTTGAAGAAGGTGCGATTGTTGAAAACTCAATCATCTTTACCCATACAACGATAAAAAGAGGAGTTCATTTAAAAAATGTTATCGCTGATAAACGTACTGTTTTTGAAAACAAAAAAGACGTTTATGGCACTGAAGAACATCCACTATATTTTCCAAGAGGAGTTATTGTTTAATTTATGAATATTTTAATGGCAAGTAGTGAAGCTTTACCATTTTCCAAAACTGGTGGTTTAGCGGATGTAGTTTACGCTCTTTCTAAAGAGATAGTTTCGAAAAGCAAAGAAGATACGATGAGCGTCGTTTCTCCTTTTTATGGTTCGATTAATAAAGATAAATATAGATTTAAGCTTCTTTATACCTTCGACGTTAAAATGAATTGGCGCAATATTCATACCGAGATCTTTCATACTATGTATGAAGGAATAGACTATTATTTAGTTAAAAATGATGGATATTTTGCAAGAAATGGTGGTTTATACGGCTATTATGATGATGGAGAAAGATACGCTTATTTTTCTTTGGCCGTTATTGAACTTATTAAACTTTTACCTTATAAAATCGATATTGTCCATGTTCACGATTGGCAGGTAGGAATGATTCCTTGTTTGCTTAAAGTTAGATATGCTAATGACTCAGTTTTAAGCAAAGTTAAATCGGTTTTAACAATCCATAACCCACTTTTTAAAGGTTATTTTGGTGTAGGTAGCTTATGGGATTTTTATGGAGTAGGTGATGATTTATTTTACTCAGGCAAAATCAGACTTGATGGACAAGTTTCAACTTTAAAAGCTGGAATTTGGTACGCCGATAAAATTACAACTGTTTCTCCAACTCACGCTTATGAACTTAAAACTCCAGATGGATCAAAAGGTCTTTGGTACGATTTAATCTTAAGACAAAATGATTTTGTAGGTATTTTAAATGGAATGGATTATAAAGAATTTAATCCTCTTCATGATAAACTCATCTATCAAAACTATGGAAAAAAGAATTTTGTTGAAGGAAAAAGAAAAAATAAACTTGAGTTCTGCAAGGAATTTGATTTAAAAGAAGGTCGTCCACTATATAGCGTTGTCTCTCGTTTATCAGATCAAAAAGGATTGGATTTAATAAATGCGATGGCAGAATTTGTCGTTAGTAATGGTGGAAATTTTGCTCTTGTTGGAAGTGGCGAACATTACGCTGAAGATTATTTTAATAACTTACATATGAGATATTTACATAATGTAACCGTCTATATTGGTTATAACAACGAAATGGCTCATAAGTGCTATGCAGCTAGCGATTTCTTTATTATGCCTAGCGCATTTGAACCTTGCGGATTAGGTCAAATGATTGCTCAAAGATATGGAACGCTTCCAATTGTTAGAAGAACTGGTGGCTTAAAAGATAGCGTTACACCTTATAGCTATGACATTAATAACTATCAAACCGCTGATGGATTTGGTTTTGATAATTATAGTGTAGGGGACGCTTTATCAGCCTGCGCTAAATCTTTAATGGTCTATAATTCAAGACCAAAAGAATTTAACAAGTTAAGACAAAATGCTTTAAAAGCAGATCACTCTTGGACAAAACCAAGTAAAGAATATCTAGCTTTATATAAGAGTTTAGCGGGAAAATAGATTTAATTGAGCTACCTTCGGGTAGCTTTTTAATAAACTTAATAGCAAGTTGTTTTGATAGGTTTAGCTATGCTAAACAAAGATTGAAAGAGACCACTTTAAACTTTATAATTTTTCTTGATGAAAGCAAAAGATTAATGAGTTTACTCATTAATATAGATGATTTCATCAAAACTAAGAAAATAAAGATTCTAAAAAGTTTCTTAAAGGTATGAGCGTAAGTACCCTTATCTTTTTAAGGATTTTTTATTTTTAGGAGGTAAACGAAATGTATAATCACATTCTTGTAGAAGAAAAATGGCGCAAAATCTGGGATGAAAACAAAGAATATAAATGTGATACTCGTGATTTTTCTAAACCAAAATATTACGTTTTAGATATGTTCCCTTATCCAAGCGGACAAGGGTTACACGTTGGTCATCCTGAAGGTTATACCGCAACCGATATCGTAGCCAGAATGAAAAGAATGCAAGGATTTAATGTTTTACACCCAATTGGATGGGATGCTTTTGGTCTTCCTGCTGAGCAATACGCCATGAAGATGAATGAACACCCAGAAAAGTTTACCCTTAAAAATATCGATAACTTTAGAAGACAAATCAAAATGCTTGGTTTTTCTTATGATTACGATAGAGAAATCATGACTTGTGATCCTAAATATTACAAATGGACACAATGGATCTTTAAAAAGATGTTTGATAATAACTTAGCTTATGTTGACTATAAACCAGTTAACTGGTGTCCAGAGTTAGGTACAGTTTTAGCAAACGAAGAAGTAATTGATGGAAAATCTGAAAGAGGTGGCTATCCAGTTATTAGAAAACCAATGAGACAATGGATGCTTAAAATTACTTCTTACGCCGATAGACTTGATGAAGATTTAAAAGGTTTAGATTGGCCTCAATCAACTATTGAACTTCAACACAATTGGATTGGAAAATCTCTTGGAACTGAAGTTTTATTCAAAATTGAAGGCTGTGAAGAAAGTTTCAAAGTTTTCACGACTAGAGCAGATACCCTTTTTGGATGCACTTATTGTTGCCTTGCTCCAGAGCACAAATTAGTGAAAAAAATCGTTACTGATGAACAAAAAGAAGCCTGTGAAAAATATGTTGAATATGTTTCACACAAATCAGATTTAGATAGAACTGAATTAAATAAAGATAAAAGTGGTGTCTTCACTGGAAGATATGCCATTAATCCAATTAATGGAAAGAAAGTTCCTATTTGGATTGCTGATTATGTTTTAGCAAGCTATGGAAGTGGAGCGGTTATGGCTGTTCCAGCACACGATGAAAGAGATTATGCTTTCGCTAAAAAATACAATTTAGAAATGATACAAGTTCTTGAAGGCGATATATCTAAAGAAGCGATGACTAAAGATGCTAAACACATCAATAGTGATTTCATTAATGGCAAAAATATCGAAGAAGGAAAGAAACTTGTAACGGAAAGATTAATCGAACTTAAAGCAGGTAATTTCAAAGTTAACTATAAATTAAGAGATTGGCTATTTTCTCGTCAAAGATATTGGGGTGAACCTATACCAATTATTGATTTTGAAGATGGCTCAATGGTTAGCTTAAAAGAAAATGAACTACCTTTAGTATTACCTGAATTAGAAGAGTATAAACCAAGTGGAACAGGTGAATCACCTTTAGCAAATGCAACAGATTGGGTTAATGTAACTTATGAAGGCAAAAAAGGTAAAAGAGAAACAAACACTATGCCACAATGGGCAGGGAGCTGTTGGTATTATTTAAGATATATTGATCCACATAACGAGAAGTGCATAGCTGATAAAGAACTTTTAGATCATTGGTTGCCTGTTGACTTATATATTGGCGGACAAGAACACGCAGTTTTACACTTACTTTACGCTCGTTTTTGGCACAAATTCTTATATGATCAAGGAGTCGTCAGCACTAAAGAACCATTTAAAAAGTT
>CALVMF010000056.1 GCA_944342125.1 uncultured Bacilli bacterium
AGTATTTTGATTAAATTGTGTACACCTTTTAATGGTATCACGAACTTTGTAAAGAAAGGTCGTGAGGGTGTGCATTTCGTATTAGAATAGGTCACTACATTCAACATTAATTCTCTGTTTGATGTATTTGAATGCATCATTTAATAGATAAATTTTAAAATCAGTATTTTTAACTCTTACATTTTCCCATCTCTAATTAAAATTTTGATACAATTTCAAAAAACAAGGAAATTTTTATGTTAAGAAAAGCTACTTTAGATGATATGTCGTTTGTTAATGAATGCTTGCCTAAAATGGAAGCAAATAAGTTTAAGTCTTTATTAACTGGCGATTATATCTTTATTATAGAAAACGAATCCGCTAACAAAATTGGCGTTTTAGTTTATTTTGAATTATGGGAAAAGCTTCCTTTTATTGAACACATAATAATAACTTCAAAATATAGAAATAAAGGTTATGGAACTAAAGCACTTCTTGAATTTGAAAAGTTAATGAAAAATGAAGGATATAAAATGATTCTTTTATCAACTCAAATCGATCAAAAAGCACAATTCTTATATCGAAAACTTGGTTACATCGATTGTGGCGGGTTAACTTTTGAAAACACACCATTTGATCAACCTCTTGAAGTGTTTATGAAAAAATATCTCTCTTAAATATGAAAGATTACATTAAAAAGTATAAATCGCGGATAGATAAAAATATTAAAAATTTATCCAATCAAACTATCATTTTAAATGGAGCGACTGGTGGAATAGGTTCTTCAGTAAGCGAATTTCTTTCTTATCTTCATAATGATTTAGTGCTTTTAGCAAGAAATCTCAAAGAAGGCGATAAGCTTAAAAAACGACTTGAAGAAAAATATCACAATAAAATAGAAATTGTATATTTCGATTATTTAGATAAAAATATTCTTATTGAGTCGCTAAATAAGATAAAAAACTACGCAAAACCCACATATTTTTTAAATATTAGTGGAATTTATCATCAACCATATTCTTTAACGAATGGAATTGAAAAAACTTATTTAGTCAACTATTTAATGCCTTCATTTTATATTAAAGAACTATTAAATGTTTTTCCTGATATTAAAGTCACCGTCGTTAGTAGTATTACTTCTTCTTTTAAAGTTAAAACTAGCAATGAAATCTATTCTTCTTCTAACAACTTTATAAATTATTTAAATTCAATTAAAAACAAAACTAAAAGGTATGGGATTTCAAAGCATCTTTTAATGTCTTATTTGATTAAGTTAAAAAAAGAATTTAATTACGATATTCGTTTCACTCATCCAGGAGTTTGCGCAACCAATTTATTTGATAAAAAGAACAAAGCCTATCCAAAATTATTCTATTATTTTGTTCCTCAACTTATGAAAATAATTTTTATGCCTAAAGATAAAGCAGCCCTTTCTATATTACTTACCGCTAATAAAGAAAGTATAAAAGATGGAAATTGGATAGGACCAAGGGGTTTATTTAAAGCTTGGGGATATCCAAAAGAGTATAAATATTCTACAAATATTAAAGATGACCATCTGAATTCTTTAATTTACACTTTAACCGAAGAGTTTAATCAAAAATGAAAGCAGTAATTATCTATTTTACAGGGACAGGAAACACAAAATTTCTTGCTAATTTATTGAAAGCTCAACTTGAAAATCAAAATCATTTTATTGTTGACCTCTTTTCAATTGATTCTAGTTCTACTTTAATCGACTTAAAACCATATGACTATATCATATTTTCTTATCCGATTTATGCTTTTAATGCTCCAATAATTTTTGATAAATATGTAAAGAAACTTTATTTACCCAAAAATAAAACTTACATCATTGCCAAACAAAGTGGCGAACCACTCTCTTTAAACGATTCCTCTTCCTACTATTTGATCAAAAGGATCAAAAAATCAAAAAATGTGTTATTTAATGAGTATCACTTCTTACTTCCTTATAATATTCACTTCCGCTATGAAGATGATTTCATAAAAGAATTATTAAGATACGACAACAAGCTATTAGATATAATGAGCTACGAAATCAAAAATAATATTTCGCGAAAAGTTAAATATAATCCTTTATACGCTTTAAACACATTCATTTTCAAAATTCAAAGACTAGGCGGACCTATTAACTCGTATTTTTATAAAGTTGATTATTCTAAATGTATTCACTGTAATCGTTGTTTAAATAATTGCCCTACTAAAAGCATCAAGTTAATTAATGAAAAATACAAGTTCAAAAATAGTTGCATAATGTGTATGCGTTGCTCCTTTAATTGCCCAACAAATGCAATTCATATTGGCTTTTTGGAAAGTTGGAAAGTAAACGGAGTATATAATTACGAAAAAATTATTAGTGATGATTCTTTAAAAGGTGAGTTTTTAAAGCAACATAAATCAACTTTCTATAATTTCTTTCCTAAGAAAATTGAAAAAATTAATGAACTCCACAAGGAATATTTTGGGAAATAATTGTATTTTTAGATAAAAAAGTCCGCAAAACTTAACTATTTATTAAAATTATTTATTTATCTTACTAATCGAGTTATCAAAAGCAATATCGCTTGATAATCTTAAATCACCACGAGGAGATAAAGCAACCGAACCAACTTTTGGTCCATCAGGAAGACAGCTTCTTTTAAATTGTTGACTGAAAAATCTCTTCATAAAAGTTTCTAAAGTCGTAGCAATATACTTTTCATCAACATCTTTAAAAGCAATTTTTGCTAGTTCAAAGATTTTTTCTTTGGTAAAAGAATTTCTTATAAAGTGATATAAGAAGAAATCATGAAGATCATATTTTCCAAGAATTTGTTCAGTTTTTTGACCGATATTTTTATCGCTAGATGGTATAAGTTCTGGTGAAATTGGAGTATCAATTATATCTTTAATGACTTTTTTAAGTTCAGGATATTTAAGACTATAATCTTCAAGTAAAATCTTAATTAAAGTTTTTGGCACACTAGCATTAACTCCATACATCGACATATGGTCGCCATTATAAGTTGCAAAACCGAGCGCAAGTTCACTTAAATCTCCAGTTCCAATAACTAGACCATTAACCATGTTTGCATAATCCATTAAATACAAAGTGCGAATTCTGGCTTGTGTATTTTCATAAGCTATATCGTATTCATCTAAAGGATGGTTTAAATCTTTTAAGTGTTTTGTAGCTAAAGCTGAAATATTTATGGTTTTATAATCAATATTTAAAGCTTTTAATAAGTTTTTAACATTTTTAGCGGTTGTTTTACTAGTTGCAAATCCAGGTAAAGTTAAAGCGTGAATCCCTTTAAAATCAAGATTTAGCATTTTAAAAGCTTCGTTAATAACTACAATAGCAAGCGTAGAATCAAGACCGCCACTTATTCCAATAACAACATCTTTAAAATGAGAATTAAATAAACGAGTAGCTAAACCTTTTGCTTGCAAAGAAATAATTTCTAAAGATCTATTAAAACGCTTTTCTTTATCGCTTAAGATAAATGGGTAGGCGTTAACTTCACTAGGAAGATAGTCAACTTGAGCATCGTTAAAAGAGGAAATATATCGATAACTATTAGAAGTTTCTTCTTCTAAAGCTGTTTTAAATTTTATTCGGTCGTTTGACAGTTTATTAATATCGACAAGTCCTATCGTTAAACCCTTTTGGTCATAACTTTCATTAATAATAACGCCACCTGAAGCTATAATTTGGTGACCTGAAAAAACGACATCTTGAGTTGACTCACCAAATCCACTTGAAGCATAAACATAAGCACAATAATTTTTAGCTGATTGTAATTTTACTAATTCTTCACGGTATTCTCTTTTTCCAATATATTCATTAGAGGCCGAAGGATTTACAATAAGGTTTGCTCCATTTAAACAAAGAGAATTTGAAGGCGGATTGATAACCCATAGATCTTCACAAATCTCAACTCCTAACTTCATTTCACCAAAATCAAAGATTAAATCTGTTCCAAAAGGAACGCTTTCATTAAATAAATTTATATTAGTTGTTTTAATATTTTTCCCCGCAGAAAACCACCTTTTTTCATAAAATTCATTATAATTTGGTAAGTAAGATTTAGGAACAATTCCAAGTAATTTATGATTTGATAAGACAAAAGCGACATCGTAAAGTTTATCAAGATATTTAAAAATTCCGCCGATAACAGTAACTAAAGTCTCAGGAATAATTTTTAAAAGTTTCTCAATTTCTTTTAATTCTTCATCAATTAATTCAGAATGAAAAAATAAATCTTGGGCTGTATAACCGCTAAAAGCTAATTCAGGGAAAGTTAAAACATTAACGCCTTCTTTAATCGCTTCTAAAACAAGTCTATTAATCTCTTCAGCGTTTTTATTGATTTCCCCAACGCGAGTAACAAAATTAGCACTTGCTACTTTATAATATCCATACTTTGACTTCATAAATATTTTTCCTTTTTTAATATGTCTATAACATAATCATATGTTAAAGTTTTTAATTCTTCTTCATCTTTTATAATTAAAGCATTTCTTATTTTGGTCGAAGAAATATCTTGGAGAGCATCATTAGAGTTTACAACTAAAAAAGAATTTTTATACTTATTCAAAAGGCTATTTTCTTGAAGTAGCTTATCAATATCGTCAAAATTTCTTCTAATTAAAATAATTTTATGATTAGTTAAGATATCATCGATTCGATACCATCTTTCAAGTTCATCGGCTTTTTCACTTCCAAAAGCAAATAAAATCTCCTTGTCAGGATATTTCTTTTTTAAATAGCTTAGCGAATCATAAGTTTTATGGCTTTTCCCATTAAACTCAACAAGTTCAAGTTCTACTTTTTTATTTCTTTTTACAAACTCTTCTAATATTTCTAATCTTAGTGAAGCAGGTAAAATGCTTTCTTTATTAAAATGTTTCCACGAGCAAAAAAAGTCGTCTCCAGTTGGTAAAAGAATCCCTTTTGTAGCATCAAAACGCTCAATTAAACAATTAATTAAATCGCCATGAGCCCTTGATAAAGGATTAAATGTACCACCTAAAACAACAACTTTATTACTTGGCATATCTGTTATCTTTTATGAGCTTAAGTTTTAGATCGTAAAGTGATTTAGAAAAGTCTAAATAATGAATGTGAGGCATAATGAAACGCTTTTCTTCATCCCAAATAACCTTGTCGATTTGATTGCGAACATAATTTCTTCTCTCATCAATTGAAGGAACGCTATAAATCAATTTCCCGCCTTCGAAAATCTTTTTACGCATATTTTTTATAACCATTTCGTTAAACTCTAAATTCTTCCAAGGTTTATTTGGATCAATAACCGTTAAAGGTTGATTAACTTCTTCATCGTGAAGGGTTAATAAATCAGCGATTGCTCTTCCTTCTTTATTAAAAACACGGTAAACATCTTTAAATCCAGGATTAGTTATTTTTTCTAAAGTTTCACTAATTTTAATTTTTGGCTCAAGTACACCATCTTTATATAAACCAACTAGTTTATAAACTCCACCAAAAACTGGATTAGATTTAGAAGTAATTAAGTTTTCACCAACGCCAAAAGAATCAAGTTTAGCGCCTTGATCAATTAAAGAGGTAATTTTATATTCATCAAGAGAGTTGGAAGCAACGATAATAGTATCATTTAAGCCATTTTCATCTAAAATTTTACGACATTTTTTAGATAAATAAGCAAGGTCGCCAGAATCAATTCTAACTCCCTTTAATCTATAGCCATTAGGAATTAAAAATTCTTTAGCAACTTTTATAGCGTTTTTAAGTCCTGAATGAACTACATCGTAAGTATCGATTAATAAAACGGTGTTATTAGGATAAAGTTTAGCGTATTTTAAAAACGCTTCATATTCACTTTCAAAAGACATAACCCAAGAATGAGCCATCGTGCCACTAACTGGAATCTTAAAAAGTTCACCTGCTAAAGTTGTCGCAGTTGAATTAACTCCTCCAATATAAGCAGCTTTTGCTCCATATAAAGCACTATCAATATTGTGTGCTCTACGCGCTCCAAAATCTGATACCGCTCTACCTTTACTAGCTAAAACAATCCTATTAGCTTTCGTTGCAATAAGTGTTTCATGGTTTACAATTGCTAAAAGAGCTGTCTCTAAAAGTTGACAATCAATAAGAGGTCCAACAACCGTAATTAAAGGTTCGTTTGGATAAACTACGCTTCCTTCTTCAAAAGCATAAACATCACCTTTAAATTTAAAATTTTCAAGATAAGCTAAAAATTTATCGTCAAAAATTTTTAAAGAACGAAGATAGTCGATGTCACATTTATCAAAATGAAAATCCTTTATGTAATTTATTGCATCTTCTAAGCCACAGAATATTGAATAAGCTGCTTCATCAGGGTTATTTCTATAAAAAAGATCAAAAACAGCAATATCATCTTTTTTATCTTCAACAAAATATCCATTCGACATAGTTAACTCATAAAAATCCATGAGTAATGAGATATTTCTTTTAAAACTTTCCATTCTTTTACTTCCTTATTTAAAGCACTAATATTTTAGATTAATTTTTACTTTAGTAAAAATAATTTGTATCAATCTTTTATGTTCAGAAGATGTTTTTTTCTAAATCTCTTTCTTTTTATGCGCAAAAGCATTATCCGCATTGATTTTAAAATCTAAGTCAAAAATTCTTTTCGTTTCTGTTTTACCAATAATACCTGTTGATAGAGTTAAAGTATCGATGTTATCAAAGCCAAGAGAATGATATAGTTTCATCGCTTTAAAATTAGAAGGATTTACTTCGATTTGCACTCGATCTTCGCCATGAGCTAAGATAATTTCTTTAATTTTTGTTAAAGCAAACGAGCCTAGTCCATTACCCCTAAATTCGGGTTTAATATAAAGATATTCGATATTGTTCGTGTAACCATATTTCTCGTTTACATAGATAAAACCAGCAATTTTATTTTGAGATATTATCAAAAAAGAAAAACATTTAGGACTAAGTAAACGTCTAATATCTTCTAAAATTTCAGCTTTAGTTGCTTCATAAAGTTGAGTTTTCCAGAACTCTTTAAGCATTATTTCAACCTCTTTTAAGTCATCTAATTCAATATGTCTTAAATACATTTCCATATATCAATACCTCCTTCGCT
>CALVMF010000057.1 GCA_944342125.1 uncultured Bacilli bacterium
CAAAAATTAAGCATTTTGTTCCTCAAACATCAATCATTGGAAGATTAATGAATTCAGATTATGAGTCAATTATAGTCGATTCAAATAAAACACTACTTTATCAGCATAATATCTACAATTGGAATGTTGAGAAAGACGAATTTAAAAGACTAGATAAATTCACTTTTATATCTAACAAATTAAAAAAGATTCAAGATCAAAGTTTAGAAAAAATGAATAATGAGCAAAAGCAAGAATTCGTTGAATCTTTATTTAACGTAATTAAGGAAATGACAGATAACGATATAATCCAATTTGGTGATTCTTTTTTATCTTTCGCCTTAAGATTTAGGAAAGCTTTTAAGATGCAAAATGATGAGACAAAGAAGTTAATTTATTCTATCTTTACTAATCCAAACGACGATGAAAAAGAAGTTAAATATATCGAGCCAATTCACAACAAAAAATCTGTATTAGATAAGATAAAAGATAAATTAAACAAATAAAAAAGTCCACTTTTGCAGTGTTTTTCTTACAAAAGTGAACTTTTAGCTTATTATTTACTGAGTGATTTCAGCATTAATTCGTTAAGGTTTTTGATAAATGTTGCCTTGTCTTCTACATCAAATCCTTCTAAAAGCATAGCTTCATCATATAAAACGCTTGAGTACTTGCTAATGAGTTCTTTATCGCCTTTATGCTCAGCCATAGCTTTAAAGAGTTCATGGTTTGGATTTATTTCAAGTACTTTGCTGGCTTTCGCTTTTTCATCATTAGGAATTTCATTAATTGTTTTTTCCATATTCAATGAAAGTCCGTTTTGAGTTGAAATACAAACTGGCGAATCAACAAGTTTAGTAGATAGACTGACTTTATCGACCTTATCACCAAGACCTTCTTTAATGTTATCTAATAATTCCTTATTTTCAGCTTCAACAACATTTAATTTAGATTTTTCTTCTTCACTTAAAGAATCGTTATCGTGAGAAGAGATGTTTTGGAAATTGATTTTTTCGTATTCATTCATCATTGAAATAGCAAATTCATCAATTTCTCTTGTTAAAAATAATACATCAACCCCATCTTTTTTAAACTTTTCAATTTCTGGAAGCATTTTAATCGCTTCAACACTCTTACCAGTAGCATAATAGATAACTTTTTGATCTTTTTTCATATTATCTTTATATGTTTTTAGATCAATTTCCTTATCACTATTTAAAGATTTAAATACTAATAAATCGGCAAGAAGATTCTTTTTAAATCCATAACTAGAATAAATTCCATACATTAAATGGTCGCCGTATAATTTATAGAACTTTAGATATTTTTCATAATCGTTTGTCTTTAATTCTTTTAAGTTACTGATAACTTTATTTTCGATAGTTTCACTTATTTTCTTAAGTCTAGAATCTTCTTGAAGCATTTCACGAGAAATATTTAAGCTTAAATCATTGGTATCAACCAAACCCTTTATAAACTTAAGGTAATCAGGGACGAGTTCTTTTGCTTTTTCTTTTATATATATACCTTTTATATATAACTTAAGGCCTTTTTCATAGTTTTGACTATATAAATCGTAAGGGATGTGTGAAGGAATAAAAACTAAAGAGTTAAAGCTAACAATTCCTTCCACATTAATATTTATTGAAAGCAAAGGATCTTCAAAATCCATGAAGTTTGATTTATAGAAGCTATTTAGATCATCTTCGCTAACATCTTTTTTATTCTTTTTCCATAAAGGAATCATTGAATTAAGTGTTTTTACTTCTTCTTTCTCTTCAAACTTACCTTCGATTTCTTTACCATTTTCATCTTTTGCTGGTTCTTTGTGAACTTCTATCATTTTTATAGGATATCTCACAAAATCGCTATATTTTTTAACTAAACTTTCAATTTGATAGTCTTCAAAATAGGTATCTAAATTTTCATCTTCACCCGATTTTCTGATGTGTAAAACAATTTTTGTTCCGCTATCTTTAATATCTTCTTCATCGATTGTATAGCTTGACTTGCCATCGCTAGTAAAAACATAACCTTGATCTTCATTAATTGATTTTGTATGTACTTCAATAGAATCAGCAACCATAAAAGCACTATAAAAACCAACACCAAATTGACCAATTATATCTAAGTCTTTCTTCTCTTTAGCTTCTTTGATTTTGTTTACAAAATCCTTACTTCCACTATGAGCGATTGTGCCTAAATTTTTAATGAGCTCATCCTTTGTCATACCAATTCCGTTATCAGAAATCGTTAAAGTACGAGCATTTTTATCTTTTGAAATCCAAATTTCGTAGTTTTTACTTGGAATTTTACCATTGCTGGTTAATTCTAAATATTTATATTTATCAATTGCATCGCTTGCATTTGAAATTAACTCTCTTAAAAAGATTTCCTTATTTGAATATATGGAATTAATCATTAATTGAAGCAATTCTTTACTTTCTGCTTGGAATTCTCTTGTTTCTGCCATAATTTCTCCTTTTATATATTAAAAAAATTGATGGGCTTCATAGTGAAGTCCATCAATTGAAATCTGCACTATTTAATTTCAATTTTTGCAGGTTCACTCTTTTTTGTTTCAATTCCAAGTTTTGGAAGAGTTATAGTTAAAACACCATCGCTATAAGAAGCATTGATGTCGCTTTCTTTATAATCTTCGCCAACATAGAATGATCTATTCATTGAACCAAAGTATCTTTCTCTTCTAAGGAATTTACCATGTTTATTCTTCTCATCATTTTCTTCTTTAACATTATAAGAAATGTCGAGATAGCCGTTTTCAAGTTTCAAAGAAATGTCTTCTTTCTTTGCACCTGGAATATCAACACTTAAAACATAGTTATTATCCTCTTCCTTAATATCAGTTTTCATTACGCTATTTTCGTATCTACGTAATTGTTTAGGAAAAGCGAAAAAGTCCTCAAAATCATCAAAGAATGGATCTCCAAAAAAGCCAACTTCATAATTTTTTCTACTCATAATTTATACCTCCTAGCACTCGTTATCCTCAAGTGCTAACTATATTATAGAATGCTTTTTAGCACTGTCAATAGGTAAGTGCTAAATTTTTTATAATTATTTTTGCGTCGTTTTTCCCCCTATTTTCTCTTTTTAGTGAACAAATTATTTATATTTTAATTTTGACCTCTTTATGTTAAATTATATCTACTGAGTTTGAGGTACAAATAATGAGTTTTACTTTAAAGTTTAACGGTGTTTCACGCACCTTTGAAAAAAAAGTTAAGTTATTAGACTTAACTGACAATAATAAAGATATTATATGTGCAATGGTAAATGGTCGAGTTAGAGAACTTGATTACGACGTTTATTATGATGCCGAAGTACGCTTCTTAAAAGTTGATGACCACGATGCGATGGGAATATATGAAAGAGGAATCAGATTCCTTTTTGCTATGGCTACCCACAACTTATATCCTGATTTAAGATTTAGAATGTCTTATGGGGTATCGCGATCTATTTATGCTCGAATTGATTCAGGCGATAGAACAAAATTTTTAACCGAAGAGATGGTCGAAAACATCCAAAATGAGATGAAAAGAATCGCAAAAGCCAACTATTCTTTCAAAAGATTAATTTTAAAAAACGAAGAAGCTGAGTCGGTTTATAAAAATTTTCACCTTTATGACAAACTAGAAATTCTCCAATATAGACCTGAGAAAACCGTTCATTTCTACGATTGTAATGGCTACTTCAACTATATGTATGGAAAAATGGTGCCTAGCACTGGTTATCTAAAAGATTTTAATTTAATTTTCTATACTCCTGGCTTATTAATACAATATCCAAGAAGTGAAACGGATGGACAAATCCCTGTTTTTAAAGATGAGCCTGTTTTTTCCGAGTCTTTAATCAAAGCTCAAGATTGGTCAAATCTTGTTAAACTTTCTACTGTTTCCGAAATAAATAAGAAGATAAAAGATAATGAATTAAGTGTTGTTGAATTAATCAATCTTTGTGAAGATAAACATAACAAGATGCTTTGCGATTTAGGAGATCGAATCGAGCAAAATATTAAGACAATTCGATTAATTTGTATCGCTGGACCATCAAGTAGCGGAAAAACAACTTTTGCTGATCGATTAACGGTCGAATTAAAGTCACGTGGTATCAATCCAATTCGTATATCGATGGATGATTATTACAAAAGACGTGAAGATGTTCCTAAAGACGAAGATGGAAATTACGATTTTGAATGCACTGATGCGCTTGATTTAAAACTTTTTAATCAAAATTTGGTCTCATTATTAAACGGTCAAGTTGTGAAACTTCCTTCTTTTGACTTTAAAACAAATGATAGAATTTTTAACAGAACTATTCAAATTGGCCCAAACGATCCAATCATTATCGAAGGAATTCACGCCCTCAACGAACAAGTCACCGCTTCAATTCCAAAATATTTGAAGTTTAAAATTTATATTTCACCACAAGCTCAAATTAATCTCGATAATGAAAACCCATTATCTTTAACTGACATTAGACTCCTTAGAAGAATTGTTAGGGACAATTCATATCGTGGATCTGATGCAGCTGAGACAATTTCAATGTGGCCTCTAGTTAGAAAAGGCGAATTTAAGTGGATTTATCATACTCAAGAAGATGCAAACTATGTTTTTGATAGCTTCTTAAACTATGAATTATGCGTTCTTAAAAAACATGCTATGCCTTTACTTTTGGCTATCGATCGAGAGAGCGAATATGGTCCAGATGCTGAGCGACTTATTAGCTTATTAAAATATTTTAAAGATATTGATGAAAAATGGATTCCATGCAACTCATTATTAAAAGAGTTTATTGGTGGATCTTGTTATAGAGATGCAAAATAAATTATTTTGCATCCTCACTTTTATTTAATTTAGTATTACTTGCTATAAAATTTTGTTTAACAATCTGATAGATTGAGCGAAGTTCTCCTAGATACACTTGCTTTAATCTTTCATATTGATTAATCAAAGCATCATTGTTCAAGCTTTTAAAAATTGCTTCAAAAATTATTTCTAATCTAAAGAAAGTTTCATATAGGTTTAAAAGCGTAACATTAAAATAATATTCCCTGCGTGAAAATAATAATAAAGGTGAAGAGTGGGCAATTTCACTCGCCATTTCATATACTTTTGAATAATTGGAGAGCCCTGCCACCCTTTCAACACCATCTCTAAAGTTAAGTTTGATTGGAACATCCGAATTTTGAGCTTCTTTTGAAACATACAAATAGCCATATTCGATGAATTTTTTCATATCTTTGCTTTTAAGATCATGTTTTTTCATCTCTTCTTTAATTTCTTCGAAGATTTTATCAGTAGCTTCTTTGCTTTTTATCTGACCACGATAAGCTAAAGAGTATTTTATATGCTTAAAATACTCAGTGAAAATTTCAGTTCCGTTTTTCACGAGACAAAAAATAATGCACTCATTTTCGTGAAGAGTTCTCCAAGTTGAAAATGCTTCGGTTTCAAAACCTTCAATGAGTAAATTTAAGATACATTTACCCATTTTTAAGGCTTTAACAAGCATATTTTTAATTAATATATCGTTTCGAGATTTTAAACTAACTGAGCTTTCTAGAATTCTTAGTGAAAAATTTAAATATAAATTTAAAGTGCTAATTGGTGGGTTGAATCTATTAGCGAAAGATTCAGATTTATAATTAAGTTTTTCATTAGTTAGATATTTATCAGCACATAGACTGCCAATAAAATGAATTTGTTCTTCACTTAACTGATGTTTTCCATCGACTTTTTCTATATTTTTAAGCGATAAATAGAATTTGTACTCATTTATGATATATATAATGATTACAAAATGATTCACATAAAGATCAAATGGATTATTTGAAACCGCCAAAACTTCATAAATCGCATCAACTACAAGAGAATAAATCTCATAAAGATTATCAAAATCACCTTCTTCAATTAGGTTTCTCTCTTTAAGAAAGTTTAAAAAGGATTCTTTTGATAACACACTTTTATTCATAGAGAAATTATAAGACAATTGAAGTTTTTTTACCTTAAAAATAGTGTAGTTAGGCTAAAAATCAGCACTTTAATTCGCCCGGAAATTTAAAATTATAGCGAGTAATTTCACGATAAATACATAGTGGCTTTCTGGCTAAGTTAAAACAAATAGCTTCTAATTCAAAATCTTCTTCGACCATCTCTTTAAGAGCGCTAAGTTCTTTTGAAGATAATCTTTTGCTAGTAAAGCTAAAAGATTTGGTAAATTTAAAATAATCTTTGAGTTTATCAAAGATTAATGAACGTGATTTAGGTCCAAAGGTTAAGGTTTCATAGCTAACACCAGTTGAACTCACGCAAGTAGTTTCATTTATATCTAATAATTTTTTGCCTTTTGGTCCGACGCTAATTTTTCTTTTTCCAAATTGTCTTAAATAAATTATTCCTCCAAATGCTAAAAATAACATAAATGTATCGCGATCAACTATTGGTTTATTGTTAGAAATTAAATACGCATTTATCTCAAGTACCATCTGTTGAAAAGTCAAAACTCCCCCTTTAGTTAGCTTTGCTTCATAAGGTAGTGGATTTACCTCAGTAATTAATAAATTTTCTTGTTGCATTATTAGTTCTCCCTTCAATTAAGAAAATTTAACCATTAAGTTTGTTTTAAAGGTTAAGATAAAACAGCTGAATCTAGTTGGCTTGTTATTATACCAATTTTCATTCAAGCCTTAATTCGCGCTGAATGTTTTTAAAGGTATCATGGATAAACTATCTTTGCAAATACATTTTTTTAGCAAAAACACCGATAAAATCAGCATTTTCCTAAAAACTTGACAAACAACATTGCAGAAATTAACTTATTTTTCTTAAATAAAGAAATTTATTTTTAGCAATATTTTTAAATAAGCAAACAAAAAAAGCCTGGCAACGTGCTATTCTTGCTTGTGAGCTACCTTCACCACTGCAGTGCTTAACTTCTCTGTTCG
>CALVMF010000058.1 GCA_944342125.1 uncultured Bacilli bacterium
GAAATGAGAATCGAACTCACACAGGAATACCTATACGCCCCTCAAACGTACGCGTCTACCAGTTCCGCCATTCGCGCATGCGTGTAATGATTATATCATAACCAAAAGCCAAGTAAACAAAAATTTTACACATAATTTAGCACCAAAAAGTGAAAACTTCGTTCTTTTTTAATCATAAAAAGATTCACTTTAATTAAAAAATGATAGAATATTAGGCGTTAAGGAGAGAAAACTATGGATAAGATTTTAATAGAAACTAGTGCAAGGCATGTTCACGTTACTAGAGAAACTTTAGATTTTTTATTTGGAAAGGACTTTAATTTAACTCCAAAAAAGATGCTTTCACAACCTGGACAATACGCTTCTACTACTAAGCTTGAAATTATCGGTCCAAAGGGAAGCATGATGGCTTCAATTTTAGGACCAGAAAGAAAGGAAAATCAAGTTGAAATTAGCGCAACTGAAGCTAGAACTTTAGGTATTAAAGCTCCAGTTAGAGAAAGCGGAGACATTAAAGGAAGCGCTCCAATTACTATCAAAAACCCAGAAAATGGTAAAGAAATCGAACTCAAAGAAGGTTGCATTATAGCTAAAAGACATATTCACATGACTCCAGAAGATGCAAAAATATATGGTGTAAATAATGGCGATATCGTTTGGGTTAAAGTTGATACAAATGGCAGAAGCATTGTTTTTGGCGATACTGTAATTAGAGTTTCACCAAATTATAAATTAGCTATGCACATCGACACCGACGAATGTAATGCTGGAAATTGCTTTGGCGAAGTTTATGGAGAAATTATTCATTTATAATGAAAGCCACTTATAAACATATTAACACTGGAACCTGTTCTAGAAGCGTAACTATCACTTACGATACTGATACCCACATAATCGAACACGTCGAATTTGAACTTGGATGTTCAGGAAATACACAAGGCGTCGCTAAGTTATGTGTCGGGCGAAAACTAGAAGAAGTCAAAGATATTTTAAAAGGTACGCTTTGTGGTAGAAGACCTACAAGTTGTCCTGATCAATTAGCTCAAGGAATTGAAGACATATTAAAAATGTGAGCCGTTAAGCTCACATTTTTTATTTATTGAATTCTTTTTCAAAAGTTTTAAGTACTTTTACTTGTGGTTGTATTACTTTTTTAACATTTCCATCGACAAATGGATTTCTTAAATGATCTTTTTCTACAAGTGTTAAGAAAGGATATTTTCCACCCATTTTTAATAATTTAACATACTTTTTCCAAGCTTTTTCTCTATTTTTATCCATTTCACACTTAAATTGTAAGGCTAAAACTTGAGCTAATGTGTAATCAATATAATAGAATGGGGTCGAGAAGATATGATGTTGTCTTACCCACATACCGCCATTTGTTAAATAGTCAAAATCGCCAAAATTCATCCATGGACGGTACACTTTTTCAAGTTCAGCCCATTTTGCACATCTTTCTTTATGTGTGGCTTCTGGATTTTCGTAAACAAAGTGTTGGAATTCATCAACTTCTGCTCCATAAGGAAGGAAAGAAATAGCTCCATCTAGATGTGCATAACGATATTTATCGGCTCCTTCTTTAAAGAACAAGTTCATCCAAGGCCAAGCAAAGAATTCCATGGACATTGAATCAATTTCACAGGCTTCTAAAGTTGGCATTCTATATGCTGGGACTAAGACATTTCTACATAAATATCCTTGGAATGCGTGTCCAACTTCGTGAGTTAAAGTATCAACATCACTACTTGTACCATTAGAATTAGCAAAGATAAATGGCGATTTATATTTTGGGATGAAAGTCATATAACCGCCACCAGCTTTACCTGCTCTTGCATCTAAATCCATTAAGTGATTCTCAACCATAAAGTCGAAAAATTCTCCGCTTTCATTGCTCATTTCATGATACATTTTACTAGCACAATCAACTAAGTAAGCTGTATCGCCAGCTGGTTTTGCATTTCCTTCTTCGAAAAATAAATTGTAGTCGACAAATACTGGTTTTTTAAGACCTAGTCTTTTCGCTTGAGCAATTCTAAATTTATGAACAACAGGGACGACATCTTTTTTGATTTGTTCGCGATAACTAGCGACCATATCAGCATTAAAATCAACTCTTCCTAAACGGAGATAGCCGAGTTCAACATAGTTTTTAAATCCTAGTTCATGAGCAATTTTTGTTCTTAATTTAACAAGTTTATCGTAAATATCTCCGATTTTTGCGTCGTTTTCTTCTAAAAAGCGATAATATAGTCTAGCAGATTCAAGTCTAGTAACACGATTTTTATCGCTCATATATTTACCAAGTTGAGAAAGGTTTAAAGTTTCACCTTCGTATTCAATTTGAGCACTTGCAAGTAAAGCATCATATTCTGAAACTAGTTTGTTTTCTTCTTGTAATAATGGAATAACCTTTTTATCAAAACATTTAAAGCTGTTTTCAATCATTTTGAAAAGCAAAGTTCCAAACTTCTTTTCTAAGTCAGCTTTAAATTTAGAAGCCATCATTGCTCTTTCAAAATTTTCAAAAATGCCACTAATAATTGGACTAATTTCATTGAGCTTATCATTAGCTTTTACGTATTCTTTATTAGTAGTATCTAATGTAAAACGAATCGAAATAATTGTTGAATCAGATGTATATTCATCTTGAATCTTAAAATACTTTTTAACGATTTTAATGGCTTCTTTTGCATCTTGAGCATTAGTTAATCCTTCGATTAAAGCATTTACTTTGCTTTCGATCCTTTTTAGATTAGGAACTCTTGATTTCATTTCTTCAAATTTCATTGATTTCTCCTTTTATTTAATTGTCTCAATAGTTTTTATAAATAGTATTTTCTTAATCCATTTAGTAGAAAATAAATTATACCAGTAATTATAGCCAACAACAGAGGTGTTGTATAATTGTACGGCTTGAAAATATTTATCATTTAACTCTGCAATAGTTAAAAAAATCTCGTCGACTTTGCTTTTATCAGCTTCTAAATTGTTGTTTATGTATATTTTTTGAGCATTTTGAAGCATTTTTTCAGTAAACATGTAAAAATCTTCAAATTCTTTTGCATCTAATTTTTTATATAAATGTAAATCTTCGTCGTTAATATATTCACTTAAAGAGTCTTCTTTACTAAGATATTTTTCTAAAATAATACTGAGTTTATATAGCAAGTCATTTTTTTGAAAAATAAGTAAGTTAATAAAGTCTTTTCTTCTTTTGATATCTTTTTTAAATTGTCTCATGAAAGCAAAAGATGTAATTATTATTGCTATATATAAGGCAAGAATAAGTCCAAGTATTAAGAAAAAAATAATTAAAGCTGTTCTAGCTTCATTTGTAATTAAAGAAACCGCAAACATATCGATAAAATACCACCTTTTTTGACTAAAATCCACCTATTTGTTAGAATTAATTGAGGTATACATATGGGAAAACCAATTATAGCATTAATGTACGATTTTGATAGAACACTTGCACTTCAAGACATGCAAAATTTTTCTTTTATTCCTAAACTTGGTTACACACCACAAGAATTTTGGGATAAAACTGAAGATTTTTGTAAGAAATACGACATGGACAAGATACTTGGTTACATGTATATGATGATACATTGTTCTAAAGAAAAAGGTATTACCCTTAATCGAAAATTTTTAAATGAATGTGGCAAGAATATTAAATTTTTTGATGGGGTAACTACTTGGTTTAATCGAATTAATGAATATGCAAACTCTAAAGGCTTAATTTGTGAGCACTATTTAATTACGAGTGGAAACAAAGAAATTGTTGAAGGTTGCCCAATTTTTGATTATTTCAAACAAGTTTTCGGATGTGAATATCTTTATAGCGAGAGTGGCGAAGCTTTTTGGCCTAGAACAATCGTTAATTACACTCAAAAAACACAATATATTTTTAGAATCTCTAAAGGCGTAATTAATACAAACGATGACCGAGAAATTAACGAAAAAACACCAAATCGAAGAATAATTTATCAAAATATGATTTATATGGGAGATGGATTAACTGATGTCCCATGTATGATACTTGTTAAAGAAAACGGTGGCACTTCTATTGCGGTTTATCCTAAAGGTAGCCAAGAAAAGGTTGCTCATCTTTTCGAGGATGGGCGTGTAAATTATATTTGTAAAGCCGACTATAGTTCAAATAGCGAACTTGAAAAGGTTGTTAAACTCATTATTGATGGAATATCAATTAGAGAAACTTTAGAGATGAAAAGAGAAAAAACGGAAAAATTATTATGATTTCAGTTTTTATTTTACTTGCTGGAAAATCATCTAGATTTGGAGGAGCAATTCCAAAGCAATTTCTAAAAATAAAAAATAAATATATTTTTGAATATTCATTAGAAACATTCGATTCAATTAAAAACGTCAATGAAATTAGCTTAGTTGTTGATGGTGAGCACTTTGCTTTTTTAACTAAGTTTATTTCTCAAAAGACTTATAATCATAATATCAATATCATTTTAGGTGGAAATACAAGACAAGAAAGCGTATATAATTCATTAAAAACACTGCAAAACTCAACTATTTCTTCAAAAATTGTATTATTTCATGATGCATGTCGCCCTTTAATTAGAAAGCGCGAAATCAATGAACTCATTGAATCTTTAAAAGATAATGATGCTGCTTCAATTGCAATTCCACTCATCGATTCTCTTTGTAAAGCAGAAAATTCTTATATAAAAGAGCCTATTAAAAGAGAAAATTTATATCAGCTTCAAACACCACAAGGCTTTAAATTTGATATAATCTATAAGGCTCATTTAGAGGCTGCTCAAAGTAAGGATTTTAGCTTTACAGATGACACTTCTATTTTAGCTTCAAAAGGTATCAAAATTAAATTGATCAAAGGTAGCGTATATAACTTCAAAATAACTACCAAAGATGATTTGGTTTTGTTCGAAAATATTGTAGGAGATTTTGATTTTGATTAATAACCCATATAAAGAAGGCGATATTATTGAAGGCATCATTACAAGTATTAAAAAATATGGTGCTTTTTTGTCTTTTGAAAATGGTTATATCGGACTCCTCCATATAAGTGAAATTTCAACTAACTTTGTAAATAACATTTATAGTTATTTTGATGTAGGTGATAAAATCACAGTTACTGTTAAGCGCATTGATGAAAAAACTAAATTCTTAAACGTTTCAATTAAGGATTTACCAAGTGAGCTTAACCCTTATCAAGATATATTACCTTCAAAAAAGATAACTAGTTATTTGCGAGAGATTGATTTTACAAAATTAAATAAATCACTAGCAAAAATGATTGCTGATGAGTTAGAAAGGGAACGTAAAAATGAGTATTAAAGTCGGATTTGATTATGTAAAGCCAGAAGATCGTTATACTCCAACTATCTGGAAAGAAAGAATCAGAGAAATCAACAAAATTATTGTTGACAAAACTGGTGCTGGCGGAGATTTTCTCGGATGGCTCGATTATCCTGAAAGATTATCTAAGGATGAAGTCGAAAGAATTATCAAAAAAGCCAATTTCTTTAGAGAAAATTATGAAGTTTTAGTAGTCTGCGGAATAGGTGGTTCATATTTAGGACCAAGAGCCGTAATTGAAGCAATAAATGGTCTTTATTCAAGAGACAAAATGAAAATTGTTTATTTAGGTAACACACTTGATCCAAATTACACTTCAGAAGTTATAGATTTTATAAAAGATAAAAAGTTCTGTGTCTGTGTTATTTCTAAATCTGGCACCACTACTGAAACAAGTATCAGTTTTAGAATTTTAAGAGAAATGGCAGAAGCAAAATATGGCAAGGATGGTGCAAAAGATGCCATTGTTGCTGTCACTGATAAAGAAAAAGGTGCTTTACGTCAATTAAGCGATACTGAAGGTTATGAAAGTTTCGAATTACCTGATGATATTGGTGGAAGATTTTCAGTCATGTCCCCTGTTGGATTATTCCCAATAGCCTGTGCAGGAATTGATATTAAGGAATTCATCAAGGGATTAAAAGATGGGATGAAAAACTACTCTTCAGAAAATATCGATGAAAACGAGGCTTATAAATACGCTCTCCAAAGACATTCCTTGTATTTAAGAGGATGTAAAGTTGAGATGGTTGGTACTTATGAACCTAGACTTGAATGCGTAAATGGTTGGTTAAAACAACTTTTCGATGAATCAGAAGGAAAAGAAGGTAAATCTTTGCTCGTTACAAGTTGCGTCTTCACTACCGATTTACATTCACTTGGTCAATTCATTCAAGAAGGAAGTAAAATTCTTTTTGAAACCATTACTTATATCGACGAACCAAATAACGATGTTGTTATTCCTTATGATAAGGACAATTTAGATAATTTAAACTATATTTCAGGTAAAAAATTATCTTACGTTAATAGAAAAGCCTACGAAGGAACTCTTCAAGCCCATGCTAATGTTGGTAATGTTCCAAATATCACCATCACTTTGGATAAGCTCACTCCTAGAACACTCGGCGAACTTCTCTATTTCTACATGAAAGCCTGTGCTATGAGCGCTTATTTAAATGGCTTAAATCCATTTAATCAACCTGGTGTTGAAGTTTACAAAAAGAACATGTTCCACTTACTTGGAAAGCCTGGGTATTAATAAATAAAGCAATTTAACTCACGTTAGCCACTCAACTTCTACCTAAAATTTATAAAGAAAATATTGACATATTTTAATATTCTTTGATATATTAATTGAGCGCGTTAACGTGAGTCGTGAATTTTGGATGTTTAGCTCAGTTGGGAGAGCATCGCCTTTACACGGCGGAGGTCATAGGTTCAAGCCCTGTAACATCCACC
>CALVMF010000059.1 GCA_944342125.1 uncultured Bacilli bacterium
GGATAGCCTTCACTAGAAACTTCATAGATTTTTTCTTGAATCTTAGTAAAAGGTACAATAAAAAGTCTGATTCGAGGCTGATACTTGGTTAATTTATGCAAAATATCCTCTAATTTATCGATAACTCCACTATTAGTGTAAGGTGGGGAAGCGTAGTGAATGCAGGTAATATCGACTCCTCTTTTTAAAAGCAGATAAGCTGCAACTGGAGAATCAATTCCCCCACTTAGCATAACTAAACATTTTCCAATTGTTCCGCTAGGATATCCACCCATTCCCTTTATTGTTTTAGTAAATAAATATGCACCATCATCGCGAATTTCAATATCAAGTAAAATATCAGGATTATGAACATCCACTTTTTTATTGCTCTTTTTTAATATCTCGCCAGCTAGTTTTCTATTTATTTCATCGCTTATATAAGGGTAAGATTTGTCGATTCTTTTAGTTCTAATCTTAAAAGTATTTCCTTCTTCGTTTTTAACGATGTCAAAGCCAACCTTTAAGATATTGTCTAAATCCTGATCAATTTTTAAAGCGAGTGAAAAAGAATACATGCCACTTATATCTTTTAATTTATTTTCTAAGTCTTCAATATGTTGTTTTAAGTTTAAATAGATGTGGTCATGACGAATAATCATTTCATATTTATCTTCGTCTTCTTTTAAAGTATGCCTAATAGAACGAGCAAGCGAAGCAATAAAGTCGCGTTTATTTTTTCCTTTAGTTGACATTTCGCCAAAGCGAACAATGATTGTGTTATATTCCATATCTTTAACCTCTAATAGTTACAATTAACTCTTTTAAGATCTTAATAAATTCCTCACATTCTTCGATGGTATTATCTTTAGACAAGGAAATTCTAAGAGAGTTATGTGCCTCTTTTTCACTTCTTCCGATAGCTTTTAATACATAAGATGATTCTTCTTTTTTCGAATTACAAGCTGAAACGCTAGAGCAATAAATCCCTCTATTTGATAAAGCCTCTACTATAACGCTCGCTTTTTTTGTTTTAAAAGAAAAGTTAACAATATATGGCGAAGAGTTTTTGCTCGTATTGATTACAATTTCATCTATTTTAGATAGCTCTTTTAATAAATAATCCTGCAAAACTAAGGTTTTTTTATAAAAATTTTCAAAGTTAACAGTTATGTAATTCAAAGAAACATTAAATGAAGCAATAGCAGGATAATCTAAAGTGCCGCTTCTTAATCCGTTTTCTTGTCCACCTCCATGAATTAGAGGCATTAAAGATATTTTTTTCTTTTTTATTAATGCGCCAATTCCTTTAATGCCATAAATTTTATGTGCACTAATCGTAATTAAATCAGCAAGCTGGTAGTCAAATCTTTCTTTTCCAAGGGTTTGAGCAGCATCACAATGGAGAACGCATTTTGGATACATTTTAATAATTTCTGATATCTCTTTAATATTTAAAATAAACCCAACTTCATTATTTACTGGCATCAAAGAAACTAAGATTGTGTCTTTGTCAATTGTCTTTTTAAATGTTTCTAGATCGATTTTACCTTCTTTATTTACATCAAGATAGGTGACAAGAAAGCCTAAAGTTTCTAAATAACGAAAAACATTTAAGACGCTTTCGTGTTCAACTTTGCTTGTAATAAGTTTATTCCCACGATTTCGATTTTTTAAAGCGTAACCTATAATAGCTAAATTGTTTGATTCGCTAGCTCCACTTGTAAAAATAACTTCATATTTATCATCTAGTTTTAAACATTTTAAAAAATTAGCCTTGATTCGATTAATGTTGGCGCTTAAATG
Source organism: uncultured Bacilli bacterium (assembly GCA_944342125.1). Classification (GTDB taxonomy): domain Bacteria; phylum Bacillota_I; class Bacilli_A; order RFN20; family CAG-826; genus Onthovivens. The sequence continues at coordinate 1,786 of CALVMF010000059.1, forward strand.
CATGGCTCCTTCATGAATTGAACTAGGATTAAAATAATTATTAAGGCTTTCATTATAAAAAGTATCTAAGCACTCTTTTATAGGCTTAGTTGAACTTGCATTATCAAAATAAATCATTGTTTATCCCTAAAGTTAAGCTTTTCCAAAGCCTGTTCGCTCATTTCATAGGCGTTTTTAAAGTCACCACTTAAAAATAAAGTTTCAGCTTGAGAAATGATGTTATTTATTTCAGCAAATTTCATTCTATCGCGATTAACCAACAAAATATCTTCTTCAGCAAGTTTTTTGAAATTATTTAATTCTTGGATTTCCTTGACCAAATTATTAGTTTTTTCATTTAATTCCATTTGATATTGGTTGGCTTGCTTAACATCAATCGGTACCTTACCTAGTATTTTTGATATATCATCTATTAAAGCGTAGCAATCGTCGAATCGATCCTTAAAAAGTTCGATATATTTATCACTTTTTAATTCACGAATTACTTGTTCACTTGTTTTTAATAAATCATATTTTGTTTTAATATTTTTAAAAGCCGTCTCACTATCATTTTTTAAGGAAATTAAATAATCATTGAAAGCATTAATACGATTTGAAATTTCTCTTGTGCCATTTTCTAATTCTTTTAGCTTAACTAAAAGCTCCGAATATGGATAAGGTTCAATATTTCTCATATATTGATCTAGTTTTCTTTTCGAGGTGCTGACTTCTTCAACTTTAGTGCGAACATTGTCAAGTTCTTGTAAATGCTCATCATCGATTATATAAATCTTTTTAAAGCGAGCAATGTTATTATTAATTTTTACAAGTTCCTTGTCATAATTTAAAAATTCAGAAATAACTATTTCTTTCTTTTCGTTAAATTCCTCAAATGAAGCATCTTCAACTTTAAATTTTTCGAATAATTCATCTATTAAAGCTTCAATTTGTTCGGTTTCTTCTTTTATTTTAGAGACAGCTAAATTTTTAATATTAGCTCTTTCAATTTCTAATGCTTCATTTATTTCATTAATCGTATTTTCAACACCAAGATGACTTAAAGGTTTACCTTCTTTTAATAAACGCTCATATTGTTCTTTTAAAGTTTTGACTTTAGCAGGAATAATTTCGTTTACTTCATTTATTAAAGGGGGAATAGTTACGATTAATTTATCTAATAAATCCAACACCTTGTCGATTCTTGGAATCATTTCCTTAGCTTCATCATAATTTGCGTTTTCAATAAAATCTTCAAAATCATTAAAATCGCGGTCAATTTTTTGAAAAACTTGTTCAAAAGAGGATGAAACATAGTTTAGCTCGTTAGCACTATAATTAAAGTTAGATTTTACTTCTCTAAACTTTTCTTTTTCGGCAAGCATCATTTGACGCGCTTCTTCTTCTGGTCTAATAACCTCTACTAAATCATTATTTAAACTATTAACTGATTCCTCGTATTGCTTAAGAATGCTGAGCTTTTCTTTATAATAAAGCTTAAATTCGCGTGTTTTATTTTCGTCTAAAAGGTTTTGAAGTTCAAAAAGAATATCTTGATATTTTTGGTCAGTTGTTTCCCTTATTTCTTTACTTCTTTTAAAATAAGAAGCATGAATATCGCTATAAAGAAGATTTGTTCTGCTAATTATTTCAAGTCTTTGAATATATGAATTATCTTGACCAGTAAGAAGCGCATGCAAATACTCATACTTAGATTGCAATTCATCTAATATCTTACGGCATTTTTTCTTATTTAAATAAAATTTACAAAGGCCAAAATAAAATAATACACCTAAACAAATTACACCTAATCCAGAACAAACAACAATAGCAATAATATAGTTTAAAGATAAACCTTCTAAAACATTAACGAACATTTTTAACACCTTCTCTAGTATTTTATACTAGAGAACAAGTTTTTTCTATCAATTATGGACTCTATAAAGTTAGTTTTTTTAGAAAAGAAAATCATCTAATCTAATTTTTTTATAAGTTTTTTAAAAAAGTTTGCATTTTTTTTAAAAATTCGAATAGTAATCACCTTCTAGATAGTGAGGGATAGTTTTTTCCTTGATTGAGATAGCCAATTAATTAAGAAAAAATTGTTCCACAAAAGAAAGGAGGAGATCTGTTTAAAACAGACAAATTGAGATCTATGTTTGATAATGAGTATATTTATATCTCACAAAAAGTTCGTTTAATGCCGAATAAGTCGCAAATAAATGTTTTAACTGACTTTTTTAATAAAGCGCGATTTATCCATAATCTTGCGGTGACTTATTATAATAAGAAGCTAGAAGAAACTGGTGAAATGTTAAAAGCCCCAATTCTTCAAAGTCTTTATTTAAAAAATAAACCACAATATGAATTTTTAAAGGATGTGTCGCCAACTTTACAAAACAAGATATTTGCAAACTTATCTATAGCAATAGGAAAAAGGATGGCAAATAAAGAAGCTAATAAATTTCTTTTCTTTAAAAAGAAAAAGACCATTCTTTATGAATCTTTTTATCTTGGAAAAAGCGAATTTAGTCTAGTAGAAAAGCCTAATAAAAAGCATCATTACATCTATTTTAAAGGATTAGGTTCATCTATAAAAATTCAAGATAAATTAAGATTTAAAGAAGGCATCCCACTTTTTGTGACCTTTAAAAAAGAGTTAAATAAGTATTATGCAAGTATAACGTATAAAGTGAAAAAAGATGATTATCTTTCTTCTTTAAAATACAAAATTGAAAATAACGAGAAAGCGATTGGAATTGATTTAGGCATAAATCAATTTATAACTACTTCTTGTGGATTATCTATTGGCGCTGAAAGGCCTTTGTTAAAAAGTGAGAAGAGATTAAAAATGCTTTATCGTCGACTTGATAAAAAAGAACACCCTCGATTTAAAGGTGATACAACGAAAAAATCAAACGCCTATCTCAAACTTTCTTTTAAAATTGCGAAGCTTCATAATCGCATTAAAAAAATAAGAAACGACCATTTAAACAAGGTTTCATCAGTATTGGTAAGAAACTTTGCTGCAATTTGTATGGAAGATTTATCAGTAAAAGAATTACAAAACAGTAAATCTTTCGCTAAAAACGAACAAGATATTGCTTTCTACAATTTGCAAACAAAGATCGCTTATAAAAGTAAGCTAGCAAATCATAAATTTATTCTTGCTAATAAATATTTTGCTAGTTCAAAAGTCTGTGTCAAATGTGGACACATTAAGGAAGATCTTACTCTATTTAATAGAGTTTATAGATGCCCTAATTGTGGTTTTGAAATTGACAGAGATTTTAATGCTGCATGTAATCTTTTTAAATACATGAAGAAAATCATAGGATGGGGTACATCCAAATTTAAGCCTTTTGAGCTTGATAAATTAGTAAAAGATTGTGATAAAAACAATCTTAATTACTACTTTCAATCTTTAGGAAATAATCAATCTGAAATTAAAAAAGATGCATTATTAACCCAAAAGTTAAATCATGCATCTATTTAATTAAGGTTGTTTATAAACCATAAATATTATTTTTCGAATATAGGCACGCAAATGCCAAATATAAGACTGCTGAGTTTACATACCGTAAATAAACGGAAACTGCGAAGCAGTAATTTAATTCCTTATCATTACACTTAATTCTTTTTAAATTTCTTATTTAAAAATTTAATTAAGACAATTATTTCATGTAAGATGAGAGGGATAAATGAGAATGCTAATGTGATTAGCCATTCTGCCCAGTCAAGGTTCGCTGTTGTGAATAATTGTTGAACCCCAGGAGTCTCAATAACGAATAATTGTAAGATAATTCCTGCAACAAAAGCTATAAACATCATTTTATTTCTATCTTTAAAGACATGAATAAATGATCTATTAATATCGCTCATACCAATCATATGGAATAATTCAGAGAATGCTAAGGTCGTAAAGGCCATGGTTTGCGCTTGATGTAATATATCTGGATCATTATTATAAAGATCTTTAATTGCATCAAAAGTATATTTTCCATGTAACCGTCCACAACTGAAGTATGCTATTAAGACACCAATGGTCAATATTGCACCATACAATAATGTGTTTTTCATACCACCATGGGCAAATATGCCTTCATTAGCCTTTCTAGGTTTTTGAAGCATAATATTAGGATCTTTAGGATCCATACCAAGAGCGATGGCTGGTAATGAGTCAGTTAGCAAGTTAACCCATAGTAAATGAATAGCAATTAATGGCGCAGGTAAGCCAAGACATATAATAATGAACATTGCTAAAACTTCAGCGATATTACTACTTAATAAGAAGATGACAGTCTTTTTAATATTTGCATAAATTCCACGTCCTTCTTCGACGGCTTTTTCTATGGATGCAAAGTTATCATCTGTTAAAACCATGTCGGCTGCACCTTTTGCAACATCGGTTCCAGTAATACCCATTGCAATGCCAATATCTGCAGCTTTTAGGGAAGGTGAATCATTAACGCCATCTCCAGTCATCGCACAAATATTACCATTACTTTGGAATGCTTTAACTATTTGAACTTTATTTTCTGGTGAAACTCTTGCAAAAACTCTTGCAGTTTTACATTTTTCTTTAAGCTCTTCTTCACTCATTTCATCAACTTCACTGCCGAGCACACATTGATTGATGTTATCAACAATTCCTAAATCATTAGCAATTGCAAAAGCCGTATCGCGATGATCACCAGTTATCATAACAGTAATAATTCCGGCTTCTTTAAATTTCTTAACAGCTGGCTTTGCTTCTGGTCTTGCAGGATCAATCATAGCAACAAGTCCAACAAAAATAAGATCTTTTTCTTCAATACTTTCTTTATTGGTATAAGCAAGTGCTAAAACCCTTAATGCCTTGTCAGAAAATGTTTTATTTGCTTTATTAATTTTTTCGATATCTTCAGAAGTAATCGTTCTTTCAACACCATTATCTAAAATTTTAATAGTTCTAGATAAAATTGAATCAAGCGCACCTTTTGTGTAAATAATGTGTCCGTC
>CALVMF010000060.1 GCA_944342125.1 uncultured Bacilli bacterium
ACACTTAAGATGATGTTATTTTTTAGATAATCTTCTTTAAATTTACATTTAGAGCGTATTTCATCTATTTTTTCTTCAACATCTTCCTTTTTAACACCAACGAGTTCATCGGTAGCGTGTTCTCCATCATAAATCTTTGTTTTAAGATTATCTCTAACTTCGTGATCTTCTTCTGCTTTACTATCAACTTCTTCACTTTCTTTAAAGTTTCTAACAAGCTCAAAAGTTTCTTCAGGAATTAAAGAAAGCTTTTCATGATTTGTTTCTTTATTTTCTTCGTATTGCTTAATTGAATTAACGATACGAGCTTTAACGATTCGAGGCATATCAACTTTTGGAGCTTCAGGATGAAGTAACCAAGTTGCTGCATAATGTGTATCGCTTACCTTAAAGAAAGGTGGTTCGTGTTTAAAATCAATTTCTAAAGCGTATTTACTTCTAATAGCAAAGGCATCACCTTTAGGAGGGAAGCGCATATCTGGTGGTGTTCCAGGTATAGCATCAAGTTTTTCTTTAGAATCAACATCAGGGATTGAAGATAGTAAAGCCCAGGTATAAGGATGCTTTGGATTATAGAAAATCTCATAAGCTGTGCCGTATTCTACAATTTTACCTGCATACATTACCGCTACTCTATCCGCCATATTAGCGACAACACCTAAATCGTGAGTAATAAAGATACAAGAAAGATTTCTTTCTTTTTTAAGTTTATTGATTAGTTCAAGGATTTGAGCTTGAATTGTAACATCAAGCGCTGTAGTAGGTTCATCGCAAATTAAGATATCTGGATTAGCTGTTAAAGCGATAGCGATAACAATTCTTTGTCTCATACCACCTGAAAATTCAAATGGATATTGTCTAAATCTTTTTTCAGGAAGAGGAATACCAACTTCCTTCATGACTTCAAGAGCCATTTTCTTAGCTTCTTTTTTGCTAACTTTAGTTAAGTTGATGTAATCTTCTTTTACTTTAGCGATTTTATCTTCTAACTCAAAAGTTTTAAATAAGGCTTTATCAAGCGTTTCACTACCAGTAGACGTAATCTTTTCTTTTTGCTTACCAAGTTTAGAAATATTAATTTCTTCTTGTTGCTTTTTAAAGAAAGAAAATCTCTTCTTCTTAGGTTTACGCTCGTTAAGAAGTTCTTGATAAGCTTCTTTACTTGATTTAGAAGCGTATTTAAGCTCTTTTGCTAATTCGCTTTTAGCTGCTTCAAGTTTAGCTTCTAAAGAAGCGATCTCTTTATTAGTTTTTTCTTTTAAATCTTTTGCGTAAATCTTATTTTCAACTTTAGCGTCTTTTTTTCTATTAGCTAAAGCGAGTTTATATAAAGGTTTAAGCTCTTTAAATTCATTAATGATTTTTTCTTTTAATGAAGTTAAAAATTCTTTTCTTAAATTTAAAAGCGTAGTTAAATCTTCGCTTTTAAATTTTTCGTTATACTCATTAAAGAAAGCGATTTTTTCTTCGTTTATTTTAATGAGTTTTTCATTAATTTCTTTTTCTAAATAGCGATCGTTAAATTCACTTTTTGCTTTTAATGAATCAAGTTCGTTATTTAAATCTTGAACATTTTTCCCTAAATCTTTTTTAAAAAGGAAGCAAAAGTCAACTATTTTTTCTTTTTCATCTTCTAAAGCGTTAAGTGTCTCTTCGCTAGCTTTACTTTTAACTTTAGCGTTTAAAGTAGCTAGATAGCCTTCTACTTTAGAAAGTTCATTATCGATTAAATGAATTTCATATTCTTTATTAGCTTCGGCATTTCGATAAGCGACAAGCTCTTTAGAAATTAAATCGTTGTAATGTCTTTTTAAAATATTTTTATTAATTAAAGTGGCTTCAGTGATTTGTTTTCCAACTCGACAAATTGGGTTTAATGAACTTAAAGGATCTTGGAAGATCATTCCAATTTTATGACCTCTAATTCGATGGAATTCTTCTTCAGAAACTCTAACTAAATCTTCACCTTCATAAAGGATTTGTCCGCTTTCTACGATGGCGTTATTTGCTAAAATACCCATAATGGTTTTACTAGTAACGGATTTTCCACTACCAGATTCACCAACTATACAAAGCGTTTCACCTTTATAAAGATCAAAAGATACTCCTCTAACAGCATAAACCATGCCTGAATCAGAAGAGAAATTGATTCTTAAGTTTTTAACTTCAAGTACTTTAGGAGCGCTTGAATAATCGATTGCGTTATTTACTTTATTTTCCATTATTAATCACTCCCTTTTAAAGATGGGTTGAAAGCATCTCTCAATCCATTACCAAACAAGTTAAAGCTAATCATAATAAGCGCCATAATTGCACTTGGGAATAAAATAAGATAGGAATAAGTATTTAAGTAAGTTTGATTATCGCTTAAAACAACACCAAGCGATTGCATATCTTGGAAGCCAAGGCCTAAATAAGAGATCGTTGCTTCGGTAAAGATAACGCTAGGAATCATTAAAACTGCGCTAGTAATAATTGTTCCCATCGCATTTGGTAAGATGTGTTTAAAAATAAGTCTAAAGTTAGAAGCCCCAAGCGTTCTACTAGCCAGAGTATATTCTCTATCTCTAAATCTATAGAATTGGGTTCTTGTTAAGCTTGCAGTACCTATCCAACCAGTTAAGCACATGGCAAGCATAAATGTGCCAAAGTTACTTCCTAAATTAAGGATACAAAGCGTCATGATAACGATCCAAGGAATGCCACTTAAAAGGTCACAAAATCTTTGAAGAGCGATATCAATATTTCCACCAAAATACCCGCAAATTGCGCCATATATTAAGCCAAACGTGAAACATATAGCAAAAATCATGATACCTAAACCAAGGGAAGTTAATAAACCTGTAAAGACTCTTTTTAACATGTCATAGCCATAGTTATCAGTTCCAAAAAGGAATGAAGGCATCTCTTCATAGCCTAACTCTTTATAGCCACTAACCATACAATCGAAGCTATAAGTGTAAATTCCATCATAATTTGTTCTATTAACTCCAACAATTTCTAAAATTGGAAGTTTAGTTTCACTTAAATCGGTAAAATAAGTTTCAAATGTTGGTTGAATAGCTTCACTAATTACTTGATCTTGACCATAATTGAGTAAAGTTATGTTGTACCATTCATTAAAAACATCATCGGTTAAAATTTCAGGTTTTAGCCATCCATTTTCAACATAATTTTTTATATCGCTTGTTCCGACGGTCTTTTCTTTTTCGCCATATGGGACAGCATAAGTATCAAAAGTAAAATCACAAACGTAGCTTACGCCTCGATATAAATTTTTAATACCATTTGATGACCAATATCCATCATCGCTACTTTTTAAAAGTAAATTAGCGTTAGCATCAGTCCATGAAATATCGTCTAACTTTAAAGCACCATCAAAAACTTGAATGCTTTGAATACCAAGCGAACTATTAGTGTTAACAAGTGGTTTTAAGCCAACGTTAATTTGAATGTTAGAGATACTTCCTTTAGTTAAATCTAAACTTTCATCAGCATTGATTAAAGAAAAAATATCATTAGCTTTAAAAGTTAAAATGTTGTTGTCATTTCCAAGTAAATCAGTAAAAACACCAGCTTCTAAAGATGAATGATCATCATAACTTAAAAGGTCGTAAGTATAGGTTGTAACGCCTTCCTCAACTGTCTCTTCTCCTTCTTCATCAGGATTTTCTGGGTCAAGGGGTGTTTCGCCTTCTGTTTCACCTTCTCTGACTTCTTCTTCAGGTAAAGGTGTTTCTTCTTCGCTAGGAGTTTCTTCATCATCTTCAACTGAATTAAGTTTATATTCATAAGAAACATAGACGCTATAATCAGCAGGATTATAGTTAGGAATTTCATCAGCTAAAAAGACGATTTCTAAGTTATAAGTGTTATTTAAGTTATATTCATAGTTAGGTGAAGAAAGAGAAACTACGTTTCTTAAAGCGGCTTCTTCATCTTCCGTGAATATAAAGTGATTGTTAATTAAGTTCAAGAATCCGCCACTTGCAGCTGCGGTTTGATTTGATACATAACCAACACGGGCTTCAGAAACATCTAAGACACTTCTTCTAGGATAGGAGTTTTCCATTGGATATCCATAGACTTTTCCATCTTCTCTAGTTTCTAAAGTTGCAGGATCAATTGGAACATCAGTCATTCTTTTTGTCCCATCCCACCATCCAGTTCCAGTTGGGAAAAGTTTTGGTTCAAGGAAGATTTCTTCTGGATGCTGATTTTCAATATCGTAAGGATCAGCAAAAGGAATAATAATGCTTCCTAAAAGTAAGATGCCTAAAATAATAGCTCCCGCAACTGAAGATTTATTTTTGCAGAATCTTTTAAAAGCATCTTTAAGGAAGGTTGTAGGCTTGGTTAAAAATTTAGTATCGTGAATCTTCTTATCTTTTTGAGCAAAGTTAAAAGAGTTTTCGTAAATATGAATGCGATGCTCAACATCACTGCTATCAGTGTAGATATATTCTCTCTTATCGTTAGGCATTGTTCTTGGCTCCCATTCTAATACGTGGATCGATAAAGCCATATGAAATATCTAAAAATACACTGGCAACCAAGCTAATCAGCGTAAAGATAGCCATATCGACCATTAAGACGTTATAATCTTCCGAATTGATGGAGTTAACAAATAAACTACCAATTCCTGGAATGTTATATAAATTTTCTAGAATCATAGATCCGCTTAAAATACCAATAAATTCCGCTAAAATCGAAGGAACAATTGGAACCATTGCGTTTCTTAAAGCGTGACGAGTAATACATTGACTCTTTGTTAAGCCTTTTGTTCTTGCGAGAAGAAGATAATCGCTACTCATAACTTCGCAAAGTTCAGCTCTTGTAAAACGGGTATAGCCACAAATCGAGCCAAAGCAAAGCGCTAAAACAGGGATAACGTAACCTAAAGCTTTTGCTGCTCCAGTACTTGTTGCATCAGGCCATTGGAAAGGCAAAACGCCTAAATCATAAGCAAACCATCTGATTAACAAAGAAATGATAATAAAACTTGGAACAGAAATGAAAATCATAACAAGCGTGGAGATGATATGATCTGTAAGCTTGTTTTTCTTTAAAGCTGCCCAAATTCCTAAAGCAATTCCAACAGGGACACTAATAATAACCGAGATAATATTTATACTGATTGAGACTGGTAATCTTGATCCAATAATATCGATTGCACTAGCGTTAACTTGGATTGAGGTTGATGTACCCCAGTTCCATTCAGTAAAAATATTATAAAGCCAACTTCCGTATTGCTCTAAAATTGGTCTTTGATAATAGTATTCTTGTAAACCACCGCCTTGAATTAATTCTTTTCCTTCAGTAGTCCATAATAATTTTCCATATCCATCCATCTCTTGAGTGAAATGAATAACAAATCCTTGTTGCTCTTGATCTTGGAAATAACGCCAAGCATCAACTGGGAAACCAACAGGAATTTTAAATGGAAGTAAGCGCATTAACATAAATGTAGCACTAAGGATTATGAAGGCTGTAATTAACGCAAGGACTAATCTTTTAACAACGTATTTTCCCATCCTTAAAACCTCTATTTAATAATTTTATCAAAAGAATTTCTTTATATAAATAAAGAAATTGGCGCTATTTGGTGTAGCGCCAATTTTAATAAATTGCTGACCTTTAATTATTTATTTAACGCTAAAGTTAGCAGCTGTTAAGGTTGTTGCAACTGGAATGTTACCGATTTCCATGTAATAAGTTGCATAGATTGTAACGGTAACTGAATCACAGGTTGATAAATCAATTTCTTGACCGACTTGTCCACCGGTTGTAGATTGATTTAAAACTTTTGGCAAATATATATCGAAGTTTGTCGTGGTTGTGAAAACACCTGTATTTGCATCAACACCATCTCTTACTTTAAATGCACCACCATAATAAGCATTGAATACAGCAGTTTTAGGAGCTGTTTCTCCTTTTGGTTTATATGAAATAGAAACAGTTATGCTTTCATCACTCTTTCTAGCACTTTCAGCAAAGACTTTGAATGAAAGTCCACTTTCTTGGACATCAGTTGTAAATCTATAAGAAAGTTTCCAAGCTTCATAAGCTACTTCACTTCCAGCATCACTAGGTTTTCCAGATGTCGATGTAGTTTCTAATTTAACAGGTTCTTTATTGACGCCACTATCGCTTTCAACGATTGCACCTTTTGTTGCAGCAGTCCATAAACCATCAAAACTCCATTCTTTTCCATCGTAGATAATCTTATCTTCTTCCATAGAAGAAGTATCTGGACCCCAGTTAAGAGTAAAGCCTGATGTGTTGTCGCTCTTTAAGACTTCCATAAAGCCTAATGGATCAAGTTGCATACCACTAACAGAACCGAAGGCTAAATCAAATTGTCCTTTTTTCATTCTATCGTAAACATCTTGATAGTTGTTAGTACCTTTTTCGTTCTTAAAATTAATCCTAAAACCATTTTTGTAAGCTTTAGTTTCCTTAAAAGCATCATCAAAGTACTTAGTTAATTCGTCTCCATATTCTTGAGGATCTGTTGGATTCATCCAGTGAATAACGATTTCTTCGCTATCCTTATAGCCATTGTAATGTTTTGCGGCAATTTCAGCGGTAATAGCTCTATCAAAAAGTTGAATAGCTAAATCCTTATTGTAGCCATAGGTTTCTGGCGAATATTCAGCAATAGCAGCTTTATGTTGAGCAGTTTTATCATAAGAAT
>CALVMF010000061.1 GCA_944342125.1 uncultured Bacilli bacterium
ACAAGATTTGATGGACCAGGTGCTCAAGGCGGATGGGAATTTTTCACCAAAGAACTCGATGTTGAAAAACTTGCTAAAAACAATGCTCAAAAAGTCTTATTAATGCTTGGAGCAAGAGAATGTCCTAGTGGCAAATATCCTGTCGTTATTGGAAACGGATGGGGTGGTGTCATCTTCCATGAAGCATGTGGACACCAATTAGAAGCCACTGCTGTCGCAAAAGGTCTTAGTGTCTTTTCTGGTAAAAAAGGTGAAAAAATCGCTAATGATTGTGTTTCTGCTTTTGATGATGGTTCTTTACCAAATGAGTGGGGTTCAAATAATCTCGATGATGAAGGAAATATTCCACAAAAGAATATGCTTATTAAAGATGGAATATTAACAGGTTATTTAGTTGACTCATTTAATGGTAGAAGAATGAATGAAAAAGGAAATGGCGCCTGCCGTAGACAATCCTATAAATTCGAACCTACATCTAGAATGAGTAACACCTACATCGCTCCAGGTAATTACACACCAGAAGAAATTATTCAAAATACAAAACTCGGCTTATATGCTGTTTCGTTTAATGGTGGATCAGTCGACCCTTCTACTGGTGATTTCAACTTTGGATGCTCCGAAGCTTACATCATTAAAGATGGAAAAATTGCAGAACCTGTAAGAGGAGCAACTCTTGTTGGAAATGCACGCGATATCCTAAAACACATCGATATGGTCGGTAATGATTTGGCTTTTGGTCAAGGAATGTGCGGATCGGTTAGCGGTTCTATTCCGGTAAACGTTGGACAACCAACAATTAGAGTTGATGAAATTGTCGTTGGTGGCAGAGGAGGATCTATAAATGATTTTTAAAAAGTTTTTTGCTTTAGCAAAAGAAAATGGTATCAACGAATGTGAAGTAAGCACTTCCAAGACTACTTCTTTTTCTTTCTCTTTATTTAAAGGCGAATTAACTTCTTACAATATCGATTCTTCTGTTGCTGTTTCAGCTAGAGGTATTTTTAATGGTAAGATGGGCTGCGGAGCAACTGAAAAAGACGATTCTTCTGCTAATTTATTCTTAATTAACGCAATTAAAGAAACAGCAAGTTTAAACGAATCCGATGACCCTGCTATCATTTTTGAAGGTGCTAAAACCTACAAAAGAAGAAACATGTATTCCAAAAAATTAGCTGCTTGGTCAGTCGATGATAAATTGAAACTTTGTCGTGAAATTGAGGATAGATTAAATAAAGCTGACCCAAGAATTAGTGATGTCCAAGTCGAGTATCAAGACACTGATGGGGAAAGAATATTAGCTAACTCTTATGGATTAAATTTAAAAGATAAATCAAATTATTTCTTTATTTCCGCTTCAATTGTTATTAAAGATGGTGATGAAATTAAATCGAATTATAAGATTTTTTTCGATAGTGACCCTGACAAGTTTAATATGGATACCTTTGTTAACGAATTAGTTAAAGAAGGCATTGAAAAGTTGCATGGCGAATCAATCAAAGCTAGTAAATATAAAGCTGTTTTCTCAAGAGAATGTGTTGCTTCTTTAGTTGGTGCATTATTAAGCAATGTTTCAAGTGAACAAGTTCAAAAACATTCAAGCAAATTTGAAGGCAAGCTAAACGAAAAAGTTCTAAGCGAAAAATTAACAATCTATGAGAAACCATATTTAAGAAATTTCTTCTATTCTTATTTTGATGATGAAGGTTTCCCAACCCAAGATAAAGTTATTTTTGATAAAGGTGTTTTAAAAACGTTCTTCTATAACTTAGTTACCGCTAAAAAAGATGGTGTTGAATCAACAGGAAATGCTTCTAGAAGTGGCAACAAAGTTGGAATTTCTTTCTCTAACATAGTTGTTAAACCTGGTAGATCACCATTAGAGCAACTATTTAAAAATATTAAAAATGGTGTCTATGTTACAGATATAACAGGTTTACATGCTGGTCTTGATTCAACAAGTGGCGACTTCTCATTGCAAGCTGAAGGTTTCCATGTTAAAGATGGTAAAAAAGACACTCCATTAACTTTATTTACTGTTAGCGGAAACTTATTTGAATTATTCAATAATATTATCGCTATAGGCAATGATTCTAAGTTAATGTTAAGTTCAATCACAACCCCTTCAATTGCATTTAAAAATTTAAAAATTTCGGCAGATTAATAAAAAATAGTTAAGATTTGCGGAGTTTTTATGATAAAAGGCGACTTGTTTGTCGCCTTTTTACATATCTAATTTTATTTCTTTTCTTTTAAAATGTATAAGATTCCAATCGTTTTTGGACCACAATGAGATGATATAACGCAACCCGCTATTGTATGAATAATTTTGCTTGGATCCATATGTTTTGATAATTCTTGAATTACATATTCATCTTCACCATCCATATGTCCGCTATCAGTAACAAAAACTCTTGTTAAGTCGATATTTGGTAAATCTTCTAAAAACTCTTGAATTTGAGCATCAACTGCTTTTCTATATTTTCCTCTTGGTGTTTTATAAACCGTTAACTTTCCATTTATAACTTTAGCGACTGGATGAAGATTTAAAAGGTGAGCAAAAAGCTTTGTCATTCCACTACATCTACCACCTTTATGTAAATAATCTAATCTATCGATGCAGAATTTTGCTGAAACTAATGGTACTAATTCTCTTACTTTTTCCGCAATTTGATGTACATCTAAGCCTTCATTTCTAAAGTCGACCATTTTACAAACAAGAAGACCAGTTCCTGTCGATAAATTTTGCGAATCAACGATCTCAATTCTTCCTTCAGGAAATTCTTGAGAAGCTAAAATTGCGTTTTGATAGCTTGAAGAAAGACCGCTTCCAATACCTGTATAAATTATGTCGTAATTTTGATCAATATATTTTTGAAATAATTCAATAAACTGATTAACATTTGCTGCACCTGTTTTAGGTGTGTTTCCTATCTCTTCTACTTTTTTATATACAGTTTCGGCATCTAAATTTACTCCATCTAAATAATCTTTATCATCGCCTGGAAAAGAAACATGTAAAGGTAAAATAACTATGTTATTTTCTTTTATGTAATCCTTATTTAAATCACAAGTTGAATCAGCTATTATCATTACTTTATTTGCCATAAAAAGCTCCTTTGATTGCTGTTAATATTTTAACATTTACTAAATCAATTCATATAGAAAAATTGAGTTTAAAAGTCGTAGTTTATTTTCTGAAAATTTTTCATTAAGGTATGTAATTTTTTTACACTAAAGGCACGTTTTTTATTTTTTCTCTTTAACGATTGCCTTTAGGTTGTTAATATAACCACCGAAGGAGTTATTTATGAAGAAAAAGAAAGAATTCAAACTCTGGAAAGAATTTAAAGCGTTCATTTCTAGAGGAAATGTAGTCGATATGGCTACTGGCGTTGTTATAGGTGGAGCTTTCAGTGCAATTGTTACCGCACTTGTTAACATCTTCTTAAGTGTTTGTACTTGGGCTGTTCCAGGTGGCTTAAAAGGTTTAATTACAGTTTTACCTGCATTAACAGACGCACAAAAAGGTATGGATGGATTTGGAGCAACTTTTGCTGCTGCCGAACTTCAAGCGAAAGTTCAAGCTTATGCTGAATCAGTCTATGGAAGCAGCGTTGAAGATGCAGTTGTACAATCAATGAAATCAGAAATTTTATCAAAGTATACACTATATGGTTCACAATATGTATACAATCAAACTGCAGTCATCGATTGGGGAACATTCATTAATGCAATTATTAGCTTCTTAATCGTTGCCTTAACACTCTTCATTATTCTTAAAGTTTATACAACTTTAGTTAATAAAAAGAGAGATGCTCAAGCTAAACTTATCGAAGAATATTACAAAAAACATCCAGAAGAAAGACCTCAACCAGTCGTTGAAGAAAAACCACTTCCAAAACCAACTGAATATGATGTCTTAGTTGAAATTAAAGAATTACTTAAAGAACAAAAAGCCAATAGTAAGTAAGCAAATTAAAAGCACCCTATCAAGAATAACTAAATTCTTTTAAAGGGTGTTTTTTCTTGCTTTTATTCTTCTTTTTTATCTTCTTTACTTTGTTCTTCTGCCTCTTCCTTCTTGTTTTGCTCTCCTTCTTTCTTTTCGGAATTATCAGAAATCTTGCTAATTAAGGTTTTATAAATTTCGTTATCTTCTTTACCATTACATATATCTTTAATCGTTTCTTTATCAACAAGTTTAGGATCAAAATCAATTATTTTTTCTAGTGCTAAAGAGACAAGTTTCATTTCTTTAGCGATTTCACCTAAGGTTAATCTATCGTAATATTTTTTAATTTTATTGCAGGAATATTTAATTTCGCTCTTACTTTTTTCGCTTAAACCGATATAAAGAAGGTAAACTCTTATGCCTTCATAAGTTTTACATCTTTTAACGGCGTCTTTTGTTTCTTCATCTAACGCCTTATATAATTCATTACCTGCTTCAGTTCCTCTTGTTAAATAAACAATATAAATCTTATTTAATAAAAGTGTTTTTTCGGTTGAACGAGAAACGTTTGCTTTGTTTTCTAAACATTTATCGATGATGCTAATTGCTTCTTCTCTGTTGCCTTCAACAAATTTTCTCATCGCCCCTTCAAGGTTAACTTTAGCTGTAAAATCAGTGATTTCATCAAAGATTTTAATTTCATAATTTAAATCACCTTTATATTCATGAGCTTCCATACTCAGTTGAGAGTTAAAAGCTTCAATATTAATTTTCTTTTTAAGGGAGATTAAACGATAACCGTCATTCATCGTGTCAAGTTTTGTTGGGAAGTAATCATATAAAACCATACAACCAGCAATTGTTGTTGAAATAACAAGACCATATTTAATAATTTGAATTGTTTCAAAATGTGTATCTGCATCTTTTGGTGCAAGCATCACAACAAGATACATCACACAAAATTCTAATAAGAACAAAATGAGTGGGAAAAATACATAAAACATTGGATTAGATTTTTCTTGTTTTGGTTCAATAATTGTTTCGCCAGTCAATCCATTAAAACTCTTAAATCTAAATTTTAATTGGCCTTTTGCAGAGTTATTTGAAAAATCTTTATAAAAATTAAAACCTAAAATATTTGTTGAAAGAATTGTATATCCACCAATTTTTGCTCCAATTAAGTGACCAACTTCCATCAAAATAACGTTTAAAACTATGCCAACTATTAAAGAAACAATAATAAATAAAACATTTTCAGGCATCTCACGACCTAAAAGACCATTATTTATAGCTGGCGTTATTACTAAAAATCCAACAAGCAATACTATGCCTGCCATTAGCAAATACAATAAATCACTAATTAAATCTTCTTTTCTCATGCTTTTCCTCCTGCTTATCCAGCAAACGTGTGATAACTTTTGGAAACACAAGAACAATCAACTAAACAAAATTTTAATTGTTCTTGCTATAACCTTCAACTATATATTTAAGAGTTTCTTCGTTTAGAAACGCTTTTACTTTAATTTTTGTTTCTTCAAGCTCGTAATTTTCATTTTTTAAGTATTCTATTAAAATGTTACTTATTCCGTGTGATATAAATGATGAGATTTCTTTTCTGGCGTCTAAAGATAAATTAAATGTTTTTTCTAAATAATATACAAGAGATTTAGAAAAATAGATATAAGTAGCATCAATTAAAATGTCGCGCGCAGAACTACTTATGATCTCTCGATATAATTCCGCATTTTTATAATAAGCCTTCAAAACATTATCGATAATTTCCTCAATATTTGTCGATTTTATCGCTTCAACTTGAGCATCTAAAATTATCGAAGCTACTAAATCGTAAATGTTTTTATAGTGATAATAAAAAGTTTGCCTTTTTATTTTTAAAGAATCACTTATAAGCTGAACATCAATCTCATCGATTGTGTGAGTGTTTAATAACTCGATAAACGTATTTTTAATTGTTTCTTCAATGTTTTTCATTGCTTGAGAACTCTTTCTTTAGTTTTCTACTTCTATAAATATATTTAAATATCCACACGATAATTAAAGCTGTTAATGTTAGAGCTATCATTACACATAAATCAATGATGCCACTAGTCGATAATAATCTAGGCGCATCTCCTTCTAAAGATAACCAATTTACTCCGTAAATTGACCGCACAAATATTATAGCAATCAAGATTGAGGCAATAATTAAAATGCACAATCTATATATATTAATAGGTAAGCAAACTTCAACTAAGACAAACAACGCAGCGATTGAAATATACCAAGTTGCAATCGTTCTTAAAGTATCTTCAGTAATTGTTGGGTCTGCAATCGCTGTTACATTAGCAAGGATATAAAAAATTGCGACCATAAAACTTAAAATA
>CALVMF010000062.1 GCA_944342125.1 uncultured Bacilli bacterium
AAATTATTCGCCTGCAACTGCTTTTGCAAACGAAATTGTAAATCCTGGGTGTGAAACTGTTTCTTCTTCAAAATCAGTCATTGTTTCTACGACTTTATCATCTTTTATTGAAGCACCTGCTCCACCTTCATTGTAATATGTTGTAGGTGCTTCATTTCCAAAGTTTGAGCCCCATCCCCATTCTAAAGTAACTTGTGTAGTAAAAGGTGATCCTTCTCCAAAATCATCTTTTGTGAGTTTTTTTTCAGTAGGTAAGGTAATATAATTTCCAGTTACTAATGTTCCACCTGGATTTTCCGCAACAGAAATTGTTATATCTGGAATTAATCCTTTTTTTTCAGTTACCATCTTTAAAGTAAAAGTAAGTTTCATCTTGCCTGCACCAGTTGTTCTAACTCTGCCTTCGCTTTCTGCTACTTCTGGTTGTAAAATTAATGCCGCATTATCTAATCCAGTAACTTCAAGACTCACAACATTATTTTCTACACCAATTGGGGTTACGCCGACTGGTGATTCTTTATCAACCGTTCCCCCAGTAATAATATAAGCTGCAAGAGCACTACTTGTAACTGCTGCCACGCCTAAAACGATGGCGCTAGCCAATACGACCTTCTTATTTTTAAATAGTTTCATATTTTTCCCTCCACCCCATTTACATTATTTAAATGAGTTAAACTATTTCTGAATGGGTAAAATTCCTTAATTCATTACCTAAATCCTAAACCGCCCACCATGCACTTTGCAAGAAAATACTTTATCCCGATTTTGACAATTTTGAGCTTAATTAATTTATCTCCGCAAAACGCATATATTTTGAAAATTTGATACAAAAAAATTTACAATCTTTTTTTGTCACTTCAGGGAAAAAATTTCAAAAATGCCATCTTTGACATAGTTAGTCAATCGTGAAGCGAATATTTATATTTCGCTAATCTTGACTATTTTAAAATTATTGTTGTAGCAATTTATGAAGGGTAGAGAATTCTTTCTATCTCACTCTTAATATAACTAGTAAGTGCATTAGATAGAATAAAATCTTTATAAAGCAACTCTTTGGTCAACCTATCTATGTTTATTTAATGTGCTATAGAAAGAATTCTCTATTTTCAAGAGAAGATTGATTGGAGTCATTAAATCTACGTACTTCCAACCACTTAATAAAAATTTTAAAAAGTCTGCCGATTTTTTAAAAAAATTAAAAGTTATCACCTTCTATATAATGAGGGAGGAAAAATCATGTTAATTTGAATTGTAATAATAACTTCTATTCTTGCATCAATCATATCTGTATTTAAAATTTGAATCTCATAGAGATATACAAACTTTATTTGATAAATTAAAAATATTTTTTAAAAAGTTTATCGAGTTTTTTAAAAAAATTAAAAGTAATCACCTTCTATATAATGAGGGAGGAAAAATCTTTATAAGCTAGAGAGATAAAGTTTACTTCTTCATCATCAGTAAATGAGGTATCCAAAAAGATAGTAAGTTTAAAAGCGATTAATTTTAATGAATCATTAAGAAATTTAAATTTTTGAAAAAAATTTTCTTCATTTTTTAAAAAAATTAAAAGTAATCACCTTCTATATAATGAAGGGGTAAAAATTCTTTATAAGCTAGGGATATAAAGTTTACTTCTTCATCATCAGTAAATGAGGTTTCCAAAAGGATAGTAAGTTTACAAGCAATCAATTTTAAAGAATCATCAAGAAATTTAAATTTCATAAAAAAGTTTCTTCATTTTTTTAAAAATTTAGAGAGTAATCGCCTTCTAAATAATGAGAGGGAGAAAAATTGAAAAATCGATCGAACACAATTATCTCCTTCTTCAACTAAAGGAGCGCCAATTACACTAAATTTATATTCTCTTAGCCTTATTTAAGTTTAATTAAAAGAAAAATTTAAAAAAGTTAAGAGTATTTTTAAAAAAATTAAAAGTAATCGCCCTCTAAATAATGAGAAGAGAAATTAAAGGAACAAAATTTAATTTCTAACACTCGAAAGGAGAACAAAATCATGACTTAGAAAAACACATAAATAAAAGATTTATTAAATTATTCTTTAAAGTAATATTTATCTTTAAAAATTAAAACTAGAGGTAAGAAAATAACTTACCAATAAAAACTCATTATGGAGGTCTTTAAAAATGGTTGATAATTGTATATTTTTGTCACAAAAGGTTCGCATAATGCCGAATGCATCACAAAGGAAAATAATCGATGATTTAATAGCTCGAGCACGTTTTATACACAATTTTGCGATTCAACGCTTTAATGATGTAATCGAAAAAACTGGCGAAATTTTAAATTCTGATAATTTAAGAAATTATTATTTAACTCATCGAAACGAATATGAGTTCTTAAAAGGAACATTTTCGACTTTAGAAAATCAGGTTTTTAAAGATATCCAAAAGAAAATTAAAATAAATATATACACTTTAAAGAAAAAGAAATTAAATTTTAAATCCATTAATAATGGCGGGCAAAGTTTTTATCTCAGTTTGAAAGAATTTGATATAAAAGAATTCCCATATAAAAAACACCACTATTTGCAATTTGATACTCTTCCATCGCCTATAAAGATTCAAAATAAAATGCGCTTCCCAACAGGAATACCACTTAGTGTTGTAATAAAGAAAGAATATGATAAGTATTACGCTGGAATAACCTTCAAACTTAAACGCGAAGATTATATTAATTCCTTAACTTATAAAGTTGAAGACACAAATAAAGCAATAGGTATTGATTTAGGCGCTAAGCAATACATTACCACTTCTTGTGGCTTAAATATTGAATGTGATAGACCTTTATCAAAACTTTTAAAAAGAGAAGCGTTCTTAAATAGGTCATTAAATAGAAAGGTTCATCCTCTCTGTAAAGGCGATACAACTCCAAAATCAAAGAACTATATAAAGTATTCAAAAAAACTTGGTAAATTGCATAAAAAGATTCACAACATTCGTCAAGATAATCTAAACAAAATATCAACCTTTTTAGTTAAAAATTTTGGAGCAATTTGCATGGAAGACTTGGAGCTACAAGATCTTGTTAAGAAAAGATCATTTGCAAAGCTTAGTCAAGATTTGTCCTTCAGTGAATTAAGACATAAAATTCAATACAAAGGGAATTTTTTAGGAAGAACAGTCATTATAGCCGATAGATTTTTCCCAAGTTCTAAGCGCTGTATTAAATGTGGGCACATAAATAATGAACTTAAAATAACAGATAGAATTTATCGTTGCGAAAAATGTGGATTTGAAATAGATAGAGACTTTAACGCAGCATGTAATCTTTTTAAATATATGAAGAATATCACTGGGTGGGGTACATCCAAATTAACGGTTGATGAAATAAACAAATTAAAAGCAGATTGTGAAAAATATAAGATAATTCACAATTTTCAACCGTCCGTAAGTAATATAAAAATACCTAAAACAATTAGTGAACCAAGTGTACAATTGGATTTCACAGCTTAGTTTAGGCAAAAATTACATACCTCGAATAAGATTGAATCTTACAGTAAGTCATAAGATGGCTGAATTCAAGACCAGGAAGACTATCTAGCGAAACCGGAAGGAATCGTATGTCTATGATCTGGTAAATGCATTTGCATATCTAGCGGTCGAGTCTCGCGTTTGTTAAATTACCTATTCGGTCCAGCCTTATATATCTTTACTTGTTTTAACGCAAGTATCCCAATACCAAAAGTATTATTTAGTTTATTTTCAAATATTTTATTGTTAAGTAAATTAACGATAAAAATAACCGAGATTACTAAAAGATAGATTAAGCTTGTAACTATCCAATTTACTACTACGTTAGAAATATCTAGTTTTAAATAAGACAAGATAGTGCCGTTTATTAATTTAATTACAACTAAATTATCAAGACCACTAGCTTCAGGATAGAAAACTTTTTGATCAACTAAATAAGCAAAAACGAGAACTAAAACAAAGGCTATAACAGGAATATAAAATTCACGTAAGTTATACTTATTAACCTTAAATAGTAATAACAAACCGCCAAATAAAAGAATAAAGTGTGAAATAATTCCCATAATAAAAATATGGAATTCAAGAGTTACCATACCAGTAGACGGTGAAGCAACTCCGCCGACAATATAACCAAGCGCTGATATAAACGAAAAAATTCCAGCAGTAAAAAATAATTTTTTGATTCCGAACAATACAATTACTCCAAAAACAAAATAAGAAATGTGAGAAATCTCAATTGGATATGTTCCAGTTTTGGTAATTGCATAGTAAGAAAATTCAATAATTTTCCATGGTAAAATTATAAGCGCTAAAATAAGAAGCAATATTGAAACAACTTTTTCACTTCTTATTTTTGCTGTTACAAAAATAAAAAAAGTTAATAAGCAAATCAATAAAATAGGAAACCAAATTACTTCCATGCTTTTTATTATTACACATCATTGAAGCATTATGAATTTATTTCCTTTTGCGAAAATGGCTTAAAAAATGATGTTTAATTTTTTAATAGCTTTGCAAAACTCATTCTTTTTTAAAATTATTTGTTTCATATTTTTACAAAAATAATGAAGTTTTGCGGACTTTTTAAAAATTTGATGATGTTTATGAACGTTTATACTATAAGAAAAAGTTGCTTTCCATTATAAATATTTGTCTTATTAGTAAATAAAAATTGCAAAACAAATCTTCAATAAACATATTTATATCTACAAGAAAAATCTTGAAAAAAATAAACTGGAGCACGATACGGTAATCGAAACCGCGAATTCAGCTTGGGAAGCTAACGTTTTACCACTAAACTAATCGTGCGTGCATTTATTATCTCACAATTATTTTTAAATTAAAACATAATTAGAAGTTGCTTCCGTTGTAACCCCGATTGGAAGTAAAGCAATAACTCACGTAAATACGTGCAGGTTGAATGTTAAGCAATTTAGAAATTAAAGCTGTAATTCTTTTAGTAAAATTATTTAATGTTTCACTTGATGCGCTACCATACAATTTCACTTCTATCATTGCGCATTCTTCACTCACGCCTTTAAAAAACATTGTTTGTTTATCATCAATGTCTATCATTAACCATTCCTCGGATTTACCTGGAATTGATCTGATTAAACTACCTAATTCTGTTTTGATTTCAGTTAAAGTATTGCTGTTGATTGCTACGTTAGTATTAATTTTAATAAATGGCATTATATTGACCTCCGCGTCATTAAATCATACTTGTTAAAGATTTGTATCGAATTACTACAAACTTTTCTTACTATATTAAATATAATTACCGTTAATAATATTAAAAACAATACGCCAAAAATCAAGATTCCACAATTCAAGAAAAATTGCTCAGGTAAGGCATTAATAATTGGATCTGTATAAGGATTAAACATCCAATTATCTTTGCCAGGAAAAAGGACTGCGTGAAAAAAAGTATACGCCGAGTTAACATCCACAAGAGCAAAAATAGCAAGTGAGCCAAAAAGCAATATCGGTATAAAGCTAAAATAAAATAAAATCGACATATTAAAGGGTTTATATACTTTAATAAAATTTAACTTTATTAAAACACTATAGATAGCAAATATTACGAAGCTAATTGGAAAAGTTATTAAATCCAAAGTAAATAAAACCCTACAATCTAAAAAGTGATTCATTCCACTTACTGAATAAGAGAAGACACCTTCTCCAAAAGGTTTATAAAAAACTAAAGAATCCATCAGTTCATTAAAAGAAAATATTATGTCTTCTTTAGAATATCCAACGATGTCAGGAATATTTAATAAATCAATATGTAAATAGTAAAAGCCACGCCACAAAATTGGTAAAGCAATAGAAAATGTGACTACAGCAAGTAAAAAACTTAAGCCATAAATAAACGTATTAAGAAAGCGCAATAAAGATTTCACTTTTCAATTATACCAAATATCATTAACAAAAATAGCGACTATTTTTCGATAAAATGAATAGCATTTGCAGCATCACCAACTGCTGTTGCAATTTGTCTAACTTCTTTTTGAATACAATCACCAATAGCAAAAATACCTTCAATTTTTGTCTCAAATTTGTCATTTACGATAACATATCCTTTTTCATCAAGGATATTAAGATTTTTAATAAATTCTGTTTGTGGTATTTGACCAATATAAACAAATAAACCATCTACATCAATGGTCATTTCTTCCATCGTATTTGTATCAAAAAGTGTTACAGCTTTTAAACGCTTCCCATCAGAAATAAGTTTTCTAACTTGCTTATATTCGATGACTTCAATATTATTT
>CALVMF010000063.1 GCA_944342125.1 uncultured Bacilli bacterium
AATGTTCCTGAACTTGATTTATCTTCAACCTTTGTGGCTTTTCCTTGGTGGATTCATCTTGTAGGATTTTTAGTTGGCGCTTTGATCTCTTTAACGCAGATTATTCCAGGCTTATCAGCTACCGTTTTACTCATGTCGATTGGATTTTTTAAACCGATGATGAATGCAGTTCATTTTGATACGCTTATAAATGAGCCACAATGGATTTTATTTTTCTTTTTGTTTGTTGTTGGTTTTATTGTAGGATTCTTTTTACTTAGTAAAGTTATGTCATTTTTCTTTAAAAAATGGCATACCAATATGTATTTTTTAATTACTGGATTAACTTTTGGTTCAGTTGTTTCGATTTTTTATAATAACGATGTTGCTAATGTTTATGAAACTATTTGGCCAAATGATTCAGGAAAATTAGCTCTTGATTTAGGAGTTGGAATTCCTTTATTTATAGTTTGTGTTGCTTTAGCTTATCTTTTAGTTTTGTATATGAAAAAAAGAAAAGAAAAAGAAGCTAAAGAGCTAGCTTCTATAGAGAAAAGCGAAAGTGAAGAAAAGAAAGATTAATCGTTAAAAGCGAATAAGCAGATTTCTCTTTCTTCTTTATTTCCTCCAGCGTGAACGCCTTTAAATCCAACTGGCTCATCACCATCATAAAAAGAATATTTACTAATCGAGATTAAAAAATAATCACATAAAGTATCTAAAGTTAAAGGATTGATTTCGCCATACCCAAGTAAATGGGACTCTAATAGTTCTTGTTTAGAATAAATTAAGAATTTGTCGCCATAATATTTTTTAGCAAGTTTTTCAAAATTTGCCTTATCTTTAACATAAAAGCCCGCAAAAGTTGGCTCAATTAAAAAATAATCTTTAGAAAGTGTGGCTAAAAAATCCTTATGTTCTCTGATCGAAATTTCTTCGCAATCCTTAAATCCATGATCCGCAATAAGTAAAAATAAGGTATCAGGATGTCTTGAGATAAGCTCTTTTAATTTTCTTTCTAAGAAAATAATGTTTTTTCTAACTTCTTCAGAAGAGCAACCATAAAGATGAAGTAAGTGATCAGGATAAGAAGAATATAGATAAGAGAAATCGTGATTTGATATAGCATCATCAGCTCTTTCAAAAAAGGCATCCATATCATCTTCTCTAGTTTTGGTTTTTACTTCATAACTTGAGATGCTTGTCGCGTTATATTTTTGGCTTTCGTTGATTAACTGCCAAATATAATGAGGTTTTAAAATGTCAGATTGGACATGAGGATAATAAAAATGTGAACCATCAAACTTGTCGTTAGAGATAAAAACAACAATTTCAGAATTATATTTTTTAAAATGTTGAATCCAACCAAGATGAGCGGTTTCGATAGGATACTTAGCGGTAGTCAAAGAAGTAGTTGCTGCTACAGTTGTAGGAGGGAACACACTTAACATATCAAATTTATAATGAGTTGCAATAAAAGGCGTGCTTTCTTTATATATGTTAAAAATATTTTTACCATATCCATCAAAAAGAACTAAGGCGACTTTCTTTTTGTTACTTTTAGCTAATATTTCATCAGCTTCTTTTAATGAGGGATGAAAGGTATCGATATTAAAATATCTTAAGATTGAGTTTGATAAATTAACGAGTGTTTTTTCTTTGTCTAAATAAAGTTTTTCCATAAGAGAATAATTTAACACAATTGAGAGTATAAAAAAACAGCCAACTTTGTGGCTGTTTTAGTGCTACATAATCGGGTATAACTAGATAATTCTGTTATAGTATTCAACGATAAGAGCTTCGTTGATATCTCTAGAAAGTTCGTTTCTTTCTGGAAGTCTAACGAATCTTCCTTCTTTCTTTTCTTTGTCAAGTTCGACGTAAGGAACTGTAACAGTGGTGTTTTCAAGAGAATTCTTGATAACAACAAGATCTTTACTGTTATCTTTAACACCGATTACATCGTTAACGTTACAAAGATAAGATGGAATATCGATTGTTTTACCATTAACAACGATGTGCTTATGGGTAACGAGTTGTCTAGCAGCTCTTCTTGTTGGAGCAAAGCCTAATCTATAGACTAAGTTATCAAGTCTTGATTCAAGAATTGTCATAAAGACAGTACCTGTGACTTTATTAGCTTTTCTAGCAATTAAGAATAATCTTCTGAATTGTCTTTCGTTAACGCCATAAAGGTCTCTTAATTTTTGCTTTTCTGCAAGTTGTTTTCCGTATTCGGATAATTTTTTCTTTTCAGCGCCATGTTGACCTGGAGCATAATCTCTTCTATCGCCTTTCTTTAAGGTGTGGCCGTTGAATTCTTCGCCAGTTCCGAGTAAAGAGAAGCCAAGTCTTCTAGCTCTTTTCCATTTTGGTCCAGTATATCTCATATAATCTCCTTCTTTACATTGTAAAGTCAGGTATAAACTCCTTGCCCCTACGGTGAATCAATTGGAGGTTCACTTATGTAGCTTAAGTTACTACTGTAGAAAGTTTCTTTGGTTCACTAGACGAGCAGTGTTTATCTGCTGCACTTACATGCTTAAATAAAATACCCCATTTAGCAACTACTTGCAAGGGCGAATTTTGGGTTTTGTAGGTATAATGCAGTGTTGAAAAGCTTTTGCTATTAAGAAGACATTAAACAACGTTTATTGATTTGTTTGATGATTAGCTAGAATGATTTTGCTCTTAAAATACTTTTCTTGGAAATTGACGGCTTTTTTAATCTCTTCTTTGGAATAGTCTTTATTTTCTTCACAAACAACAAGTTTATCTTCAATATCGTTCTTCCTATTTATTATTGCTACAACCTTGCCTTCAAAATTTTTCACGGGTTTATCAATTCCTAAAACATATGCATCCTGATATTTGTTATCTGGTGCTTTGATCTCTTTGATATATCCATGGTTTAAAGGATAGATAATCCCATTATGTTCATAGCCAATTGGCCTATCGATTGATACTTTTACTTTCTTTCCAAGTAAATCTTTAAGTTTTTCTGTGTAAAATAGTCGTTTTGCTACCTTATAGGCTTTTTCTTGATTAGATGAATTATCGTAATTAATGCTTTCCATCATTCTTTCAGCTGCATCAACTATGTCAAAAGTATGGAAAATATTGTAGTACTTGATAATTTCTTTAGCGTTAAAGAGTTTATAAACGCTTTTGCTAGATAAGTTATATTTTATGCATATGCATCTATAAATATAACCTATCCAAAACATTTGATCAGGACTATATTTTATTTCGCCATATTGACTTTCTCCAAATTCCTCATCAAGTATATTAAAAATATCTTCTATTGAATCAGAGCGATATAAAAAGACTTTTTCATCAAAAGATTTAGCAATAGAAGAATAAGTAAAACGCCTTATAAAAATTGGCGAGCTATAATGCGCTTTAGCAATTGAAGCCTCAAATATTTTTGCCTGAGCTTGACATAATTTTAATTCAATATAACTAAGTGGTGTCATTTAAGTATTTCCTCAATATATTGCCCTTTGTTTTTATATTGGATACGAGCGATCTTAACTTTTTGTGCTCCGTTATTTGTTAGCGTGTTCCTATTATCTAAACAATGCTCTTTTTCTTTTTGACAGACATACATTTCTTTAAGAAGTTTAACATTTTTTAAGGTTTTATTTGTTTTTAAAACGTATTGAAAACCTAAATTAGTAGCTGCAAGAGCGTGTCTACATTGCTCATCTGTTATTTCGTTTTCCACAAATTCAGCGATGATATCAAACATACGATTATCGGCAATTGGAGCGATGATAACATCATAATCAGACAATTTACTTGCAAGTCTTTTAATTAATGGACTATCTTTATAATCGTTAAGCCAGCCTCTAAAATACGCTATTGCAATCATCCATTCAGTGTTTACATTAAATTTGTAAATCTTTAAGTCATTTAGATTTAGTCGAAAGCAGTAGACAATATTTTGGTTTAAAGCTGAAATGTAGTTAGCTGCTTGTTCAAATGTTTCGCCTAAATAAAAGCCAATTCCAAAATCATTTGTTGATTTTGAATTATTTATGAAATCTATCGGCCTACATAAAGGTTTTTTAGTTCCATAAAATAAAATGATATTTTCTTTATCTACATATTCTTCCTTTAAAATTTGCTCATATATAGGATTTAATTTGATGTCGTTTTCATAAGCGAAGGAATAGACCTTCTCTAGATTTAAAAAGCTAATATTTTTTCGCCTAAATTTCCAATTATTTAATGTTTCTAGCGAAACACCCAATATTTTTGCAAAATCAGACTCATTTAGGCGTAGAACTTTACAGATAATTGTAATTTCGTTAGTCAAATCCATAACATGTCTTTTCATAACTTAATTTTACAAAAGTTTAAAAATAAGTTTAATACTAATGTTCGATGATATGGATTGAACTCCCGGTAAAACCATTTCTGAAAAGATGTGGAAAAAGATATAATAATTTTAATGATGCGAGAAATGATTTTAAGCGATTTATTTGATTTAGACATTATAAATCCTATTTATATCTATTGTTTTGGAATAGCTGGAATTGTTATTTATTTGCTTATTATTGTTTTAGCAATCGTCTTTATTACGAAGGCTGTTGGTTTAAATTATTATTTTGGATATAGAACTTCATTTTCTCTTTCTTCATCAAAGAAGTGGGAGTGGGCTAACAATATCTATGTTAAATGTGTTTTAATAGGAGAACCAATATTTTTAATAACCCACATTGTTGTTTTTATTTTGTCAGCCGTTTTTTCTTATTTCTTTTTGTGGACAATATTAACTATGGCTCTTGGTCTTATCTATTTTATTCCAATTGTTTTATACATCGAAATCTATGGTCGCATAAAATTTAAAAACGATAAAGAAAAGCCACTTGAACCTTTAATAGAAAACGAGCAATCAAAGAAGCAAGACATTGATGATTTTTGGAAATAGAATGTCCACGCAATAAATAATTAGTGATTTTCTATTGAGTTATTTTTGTTAA
Source organism: uncultured Bacilli bacterium (assembly GCA_944342125.1). Taxonomy (GTDB): domain Bacteria; phylum Bacillota_I; class Bacilli_A; order RFN20; family CAG-826; genus Onthovivens. Next base: position 4,968 of record CALVMF010000063.1, read on the forward strand.
AAAACCTTAGATTTGCAGAGATAATTAAGCAAAACATTTGTTTTCTAGATATTATAAAGTTACTTTCTATGGCCACCAATTTGGTTATGCCTTTCTTTAATGGTAGATTCTTTTAATAAACTTGATCCTTTTAAAACTTTGTTTTTGCCATACTTAAGATATATTTCATCAAGTGCACGATAAAGATTTCTTTCTTTATCAATCGCTTCAAGATTTTTAAATAAGGAAAGTTGTTCACTTTTTCGTTCAACAAGTCCACCAAAAGAAATACCAATCTGTCTTATAAAACCATCCTTTACATAGGTATCAAATAGATAAAGGATAGCGTTATTTAAATCACTATTTAAATCCGTAGCTTCAACCTTTAATTGATGGGAGAAGGGTGGTAATGAAGAACCAAACGAATAGCGAATCATTAAGGAAACGCCAGTCGCTTTTAGATGAGTTTGCCTTAATCTAATGCAAAGCTCATCGCACATTTCACTTAAAACAGTTCTTGTTTCTTTAGGTGTGTAATCTCTCATTAAAACTTGACCAAGTGAAAGGTTTTTATTAACTGGTATATATTTATCACGTATATCGCTTTCATCACGACCATTGCAGTGTTCATATATGTCTTCACCTAATATTCCAAATTTATCAATAAGAATGTCTTTAGAGTAGTGGGCGACATCATAAACCGTATAAAGACCTAATTGATTTAAGCGTTGTTCAAAGCCTCTTGATATTCCCCGAATTTCACTAAGTGGTTTAATTGGCCAAAGTTTCGTTGGCACATCTTTATACTCCCATACAGCAATAAAATCTTTAGCATTTTTTGCTTCTTTATCATCGGCAAGTTTAGCTAAAAACATATTTGGTCCTATACCACAGGTTCCGATTAAACCAGTTTGATCTTTTATTTTTTTGAGTATTTTTTTGCAAAGTTCTACTGGCGTACATTTATATAATTTTAAATACGGACCAAGATTTAAAAATGATTCATCGATTGAATAAACGTGTAGATCTTCCTTACCTACAAAGTCTAGAAAAATCGAAACAACTTCAGCGCTCTTTTTAACATATTTTTCCATTTGAGGTTTAGCATAAATCATCCCAGGAATATTTTGCGGAAGATCTCTTCGCCTTAACCTCGATGGAACACCTAAACTTTTTAGATATGGCGATACACTTAAAACAATGGTTGCTCCTTTTCTTTCAGTATCCGTTACAGCTAAAGGAGTAGTGAAAGGGTCAAGACCTCTTT
>CALVMF010000064.1 GCA_944342125.1 uncultured Bacilli bacterium
TGTTTTATAAACGAAACATTTTTAAAAAATTAAGAAAGAAATACCCTGTTTTTAATAGAATAATAATTTTAAATCATAGATAATAAGGACAAGGAGGCGTACAAAAATGCCATATATAAAATCAAAAGACATTTTAAAATATGCACGCGACCACAAATTCGCACATGGTGCTTTTAATGTCAATGCTCTTTGCCAAGCTAAAGCTATAATCGAAGCTTGCGAAGAATTACGTTGCGCAGCTATTATTCAAGTTGCCGAACCAGGTTTAGCCTATATCGGTGGTAATCCTGACTTTATCCATGGAACAATGGAAGAAAAGAAACTTGGAGCTAAACGAATTGCTACTTACGTCAAAAAATTAGCTGAAAAAACATTTATTCCAGTATCTTTACATTTAGATCATGGTAGAAGTTTTGAAACATGTAAAATTTGTATACAAGCAGGCTTTAATAGCGTAATGATCGATGGAAGTGCACTAGAATATGAGGAAAATGTTGCTTTAGCTAGAAAAGTTGCAAAATATGCACACGCTCACGATGTTTCGGTCGAAGCTGAACTTGGTGTTTTAGCTGGTGTTGAAGACCATGTTTTCGCTGAAACTTCCACTTATACTAACCCAATGACTGCAATTGATTTCTTAAAAAAGACTGGAGTTGATTTATTAGCCATATCTTATGGAACAAAACACGGCGCTGTTAAAGGTGACAATGTTAAGTTGAGAAAAGAAATTGCAATCGCAACAATGGAAAATATGCTCCATGAAAAAATCGATGCAGTTTTAGTTTCACATGGTTCTAGCTTAGTTCCTCAATATATTGTTAATGAAATTAATGCTCTTGGTGGAACAGTAAAAGGACATGGCATACCAATCGAACAATTAAGAGAAGTTATTCCATGTGGTATTTCTAAAATCAATATGGATACCGACATTCGACTTGCTACAACAAGGAATATCTTAGAATGGTTTGAAGAGCATCCTGAAAAAAGAGAAGAAAGCAAAATCTATCCACTTCTTATCGAAAAAAGAGATTCATTTGAATACCGCTATTATCTAAAAGAATACATCAATCAACTTGAAACAAATAAAGGCATCGAGGGCGAACTTAAAGATATTATTCCTTTAATGGAAAAAGCCGTTAAAGAAATTGTCTTAACTGCTAATGTCGAATTTGGTTCAGTTGGAGATGCATATTACATTTATAAAAAATAAGGAAAATCCTCCACATAAAAAGCCAGTCGTTTAATAGGCTGGCTTTTTAATTTAACAAAAATAGTTGAGTTTTGCAGACTTATTTGTCTAAAAATGAGATATTTTCAGGAATTTCATCTATTAGTGGTTTTAGCCATTCAATGAATTCATCGCTAACATCGTGCTTATTTTTAATGTATTTTAATGGGAAAGTTGCTTCAGTCATCATGACTTTTTCAATAGGAATTAAGATTGGTTCAATCTTATATGGCTTAGTTGAAATTCTTTTTATTCCAGCCATAACTCCGTTGGTTTTATTAAGTGCAGCTTTAATTGCTGTTCTTCCCATTAAGACAGCTTCTTCTAAGTCAACTTTTGAAGCTAGACTTCTGTCACAACGGCAAATTAGACCAGGTTTTTCACTTCTTGCCTTTATTCCGAGTTTTTCAATAATTAAAGTTGCTAGATGAGTTGAAACATCCCCAAAATATGTTGCTCTTTCGGTTTTAAATATTGGCTTAACAATAGGTGTGCCATCTTTATATTTAAGCCCTTCACTACAAACAACTACTACACCATGCCTTTTTTCCCAGCATTTTTTAACATCATTTAAAAATTCTTCTTCATTAAACGGTATTTCAGGGAAATAGATTAAATGTGGCGCATCTTCTGGATTTTTTCTTGCCAAGGCACTACTTGCCGCAAGCCAACCAGCGTTTCTCCCCATAACCTCTATAACGGAAACATGAATTGGTAGACCCTTAACATCTTGAGCACAGCAAGCAACAGTTTGGGCAATGTAATTTGCACAACTTGCAAATCCAGGTGCATGATCAGTAACACCAATATCATTATCTATCGTTTTTGGAATTCCTACGCAAGTTACTTCTACTCCAGCTTCTTTTGCATATTTATAAATGTTACCAATGGTATCCATTGTTCCATTTCCACCAGTAAACAAAACATAACCAATATTGTGTTTAACAAGTATTTCTACAATATGTCTATATTCTTTTTCATATAATGGAAATCTTGAACTACCGATTGCGCTCCCAGGAGTATTTTTTAATACTTCTAAATCATGGTCACTTAGATTGGTTAAATCAATGAAGTCTTCATTGAATAATCCGTCTGAACCAAAACGTGGAGCAAAAATTTTTCCATCAAATCCACTATCTTTAAGTTCTTTTATTGCTCCATAAAGAGAAGCATTAATAACTGCAGTTGGAGCACCACCATGAGCGATAATTACATTTTTCATCATAAAACTTTTTCTCCGTTTATATAAACTTCCTTAATCTCATAATTTTTATCTAATACAAGGAAATCTGCGTTCTTTCCTTCTTTAATTGAGCCAATTTTGTCATCGAGCCCAAGAGCTTTTGCACAGTTCAATGAGCAAATATGACTTGCCACGACGTCATCAATTGAACAAAATCTTTTCACGTTATCGAAAGCTCTTTTCATGGTCAAAGTTGAGCCAGCCCTAACACCTGTTTCGGTGATAACACAATCGTGATTTTTTACGGTAATTGGTGTTTCACCAATAAAATAATTGCCATCTGGTAAACCAGCTGCCATCAAGGAGTCTGTTATACCAATTACTTTATCGTTTCCTTTTAATTTACGAATAAATTCAACCATTTCAGGATGAACGTGAATTCCATCTAGTATCACTTCGGTATAAAAATCATCATAATATAATCCGGCAGTTGCAATCGAAGGGAAATGTTGATGTATGCCTTTCATAGCATTGAAAAGGTGTGTCATGCAAGTGGCTCCAGACTTTAAAGCCTTAGTACAATCATCAAATGTTGCTGCACTATGCCCTAAAGTTACTTTAACTCCATGTGAAGTTAACCATTTTATAGTCTCTTCACTACCTTCATTTTCTGGAGCTATCGTCATTAACTTCAATAAACCGTGTGATTTTTCAAAGAAAATTTTGCTTTTTTCAATTGTTGGTTTTTGTAAGCAACTTTCAAGTTGAGCACCTTTAAATTCCTTGCATAAAAAAGGTCCTTCAAGATGAATGCCTTTAATTATCGGATTTGTTAAACTAGTTTGATAAATAAGTTCGAGTTGCTTAAATATAACTTCATCTCTTTCGGTTAAAAGTGTTGGCAAAACACTTGTTACACCATGTTTAACGTAAAATTTTAAAATCTTTTCCATCTCTTCAACATTTTTACATGTTGAAAAATCGTATCCATCCCCACCATGGGTATGTTCATCGACAAAACCAGGAATTATAAAAGTGTCGCTTTCTTGATCTTTATCGTTTGAATTTTTGACAATCTTAGAAAACTTGCCATCTTCGACTCTAATATCACAAAAGGCATAGCCATCTTCAAGTAAAGTTTTAACGTTTTTTAACTCTTTTATCATATTATTTAAAAAACTCCTTTGATTAACTAAAATTATAACATATATGCTTTTTATTTTATGCTTAAGCATAAAATATAGCTTAAGTAGAGTTTCGAAAGTAAGTTATAGGAGTTTTAAATGGAAACAATTGAAAACAATCGATTAAAAATAACTATTAATCCACTAGGTGGAATATTAACTTCAATCTTTTTTAAAGATGTTAATAAAGAGATGGAGTATCAAATTGAAAAGGACGCATGGCAATTTCAAGATGTCGTAATCTTCCCTTTGATTGGTAAGGGCGAATTTACTTACAACAATAAGCAATACAAAATGGATACGCGCCATGGCTTTATTAGAAAAACAACTTTAAAAGTATTAGAAAATACTGGGTCAAAAATCACTTTATACACTGAAAGCAATGAAAAAACACTTTCTGAATACCCTTTTAAATTCTCTTTTACTTTAACTTATGAATTAATCGATAATAAATTATCAGTTAAGACCACTGTAAAAAATTTAGACAACAAGGAAATGTATTTTTCTTATGGCTCCCATACTGGAATTAAAGCAACTGCTGGAGCTGGAGTAATAAACTTTGATAAAGAGTATCATTTATTACCACTTTTAGTTGATGCAATTAATACAGAACCTTTTGAACATTATTATTTTAATTGTGTAAACCTTCGTAAGAGATCATTTATTAATTTCAACACCCTTGTTTTTGAAGGTAAGGAAGAAAAAATTGAACTTTATACAGGATATGGTTCTTTATGTGTAGATTATGAATTTGATGCACCATATTTTGCTATTTGGTCAAATCCTCATAGTGGAAATTTTGTTTGTGTTGAGCCTTGGTGGGGAATTTCAAATTACGTGACAGAAACTGAAGATTTAAGTCAAAGACTTTCGATTAACAAATTAAAAGAAAACGAGTCTAAGTCGTTTTCTTATTCATTAACTTTTTCAAACAAAGAATCAATCGACTAGTGTTAAAGGTACGCCGATTTCTTTAAAAAATTCTTGATATTCTTCAGGAAGTTTTGAATCTGTAATGATACGTGCAGGATCTTTTTGAGAGAATTGTACCAATAAACCTCTTTTAGAGAACTTACTAGAGTCAGTTAAAATTATAATGCTACGAGCTGATTCAGCCATATTTTTAACTGCTTCAGTTCTTAAAACGTCGCTTCCCATAAAGCCAATATTTTTAGCAAAACCATCAGTACCCAAAAATATTTTGTCGACATAATATTGTCTTACTGAAGATCTAACTAAAGGTCCAACCATAACTTGAGCATCTGGTTGATATTCTCCACCAAGTAAAATAATCTTGTTATTTCCAAGTTTTGAAGCGTGTTCTGCGATATAAATTGAGTGAGTTATGATAGTTACGTTTGGTTTTGTCTTAACTATTTCTTCAGCAAGCAAAGCACAAGTCGAACCACTTCCAATTAAAATAGTTTCGTTAAAACCGATTAATTGATTTGCTTTTTTTGCTATCTTACACTTTGTTTCATAATTAATTGATAAACGATTTGTAATATCCGCAGTATTTTTCTTTAAAGCATATCCGTGATGTCTAATTAAAATTCCATAATCACTTAAAAGATCTAAATCTTTTCTAATAGTGACTTCGCTAACACCTGTTTTTTCAGCTAAATCTTTAACAGACATTTGCCTTTTTTCATCAACAAGTTCAACAATCTCACTCTGCCTTTTATTTATTTTCATAAGTTACCTCTAGTCAATATTTTAAAGAAATACTTTCATTTTGTAAACAGAAACGAAAGAAAATGACAAATTTAGTTTCGTTTGAAGCAAAAAAACAGTTGTTTTAAATGTATTATTTATTAATAAATAATACATTCTTTAATAACGCTTTCGAAAGGTTTAAAATATGCTCATATGATATATTATTTTATTTTTCCAATAGTAGTTATTATTGCTTCTATTGTTGGGGCGATTGCAGGAATAGGTGGCGGAGTTATTATTAGACCTGTCCTCGACGCTTTTGGTTACTTTGATACCGCCGAAATTACTAATATGATTTCTACAATGTGCGTAGTTTTTGGAACATCAACTTCGATTATTAGGCACATCTCTTCCAAAACGAAGATTGAAAATCGGAAAACAGCAGTTTATCTAGGAATTGGTGCGGTCGTTGGAGGTGTAGTTGGTCAACTTCTATTTCAATTTGTAAAAGATGCTTCAAATAAAGATGTTTTAATAATTGTTCAATCATCGATCTTAATTCTTCTTTTGATCTTCGTTTTAGTTTATATGCAAATTTTCTTACCAAAAGGAAAAACGCTACATATAAATAATTTTATAGTCACGATTATAATCGGAATATTTTTAGGTATTTGTTCTACTTTCTTAGGAATTGGTGGTGGTCCAATTAATGTTGCTGTTTTACTTCTTTTCTTTGGAATGTCGATGAAGCAAGCAGCAATCAATTCTTTAATTACAATTATCTTTTCTCAACTTGCAAAAATAGTAATGGCAGCTTGCGATGGAACTTTTGTCACTTTATTTACCCTCGATCAACTTCCTAC
>CALVMF010000065.1 GCA_944342125.1 uncultured Bacilli bacterium
TTAGGTTTTGACTATTTTTACCTGTTTGATAAATGACTTGAGTATGTAGAAATTTACATTTTTATTAGAATTTTTTACATTTAATCGATGTAAGCGCTTTCATTAAAATATTGACACATAGGATAACTCGTATGAGTATCTTATTTCACGGAATTAAATAGGAGGATAAGTTATAATATGAAAAAATTAATTCCATTTGCAGCTTTAGGCTTATTAGTCGCAGGCGCTACAGGTTGTGGCGGTGTAACACCTTGGGAAGGTGATTGGAACTGGGATGACGCAATCGCTGATGGTGAATTAGGTTACATTATTCTTGTTGGTGAAGATGGAAACCCAGAAGCCGAAGATAGAACAAAAGGTTGTATCGATGCTTTAAATGAAATCGCTACTGAAGGCGGATTTAAGGCTGTTGAACTTGAAAGACATACGTGTATCGATTCAAACGGAAATCCATGGAACGACCAAGCAGCTAAAGAAACTGTTGAAAGATGTGTCACACAATATGGCAATAAATTAGATTTCATCGTTTCTAATAATGATGGTATGGCAATTGCTGCAGCTGGTGTAGCATCTTTAGCTAAAAAGACCCCAATTGTTGGCTTTGATGCTTTAAGTGCCGCTTGTGATATGATTAAAGCTGGAACTCTTGCTGGTTCAGTTTCTCAAAATGGTGACGACCAAGCATTAGCAGCTGCAACTGTTTTAGCTAATTTATTAACTGGTGAAGAAACTGTAATTGATGATAAATATGGTGGAAAAGCAGAACTTAACCTAGCAGATATCAGCAAACACATCGTTCAAACACAATTTGCTGCAGTTACAGCAGGCAATGCAGATGACTTAAAACCTGGCTCTTATGTCAAAATCGAAGAAAATCCTGATGTTAAAGGCAAGAAAATGTTGATTGCTACATATAGTAAAGATGATAATTTCATTAAAGAAACTTATAGACAAGCATTGCCACATTATGCTAAAGCTATGGGTTTTGAAGTCCAAGTAATTGAAGGTGATGGAAGCGATGACGCAGATTTAAGACAAAGATTAACGACTTTAGCGAATGACTTTAAACCTGATTGTTATGCTTTAAACATTATTACTCATGCTAACTATGAAGAATATCTAAAGATAACTGGCGATGCTCCAGTAGTCTTCTTCAATAGACAACCAAAGAAATCTGATGATAGTGCAGTCGCAGATTTATCTACTTTAGATAATGTTTACTTTGTTGGATCTGGATCAACTGGTCAAGGAACAGCACAAGGTCAAATTATTAAAGATTGGTATCACGCACTTTAATTAATTTAGTTGTTTAATTTGTAAACGCCCAAATAAATTAATTATCTGGGCGTTTTTCCACAAAGAATGTGAGGAGAAAGATGGAAAACGAAAATATTCTTGAAATTCATAAACTTTCTAAGTCTTTTGGAAAAAACCATGTTTTGAAAGATATCAATCTTAAAGTCAAAAAAGGATCTGTTATGGGTCTAATGGGTGAAAATGGTGCTGGAAAGTCAACAATGATGAAGTGTCTTTTTGGCATCTACGCTAAAGATGACGGCTCAATTATTTTTGATGGAAGACCAGTTAACTTTACTGGACCTAAAGATGCTCTTGAAAACGGTGTTGCAATGGTTCACCAAGAATTAAACCAATGTCTTGATAGAACTGTTCTCGACAACATGTGGTTAGGTAGATATCCTCAAAAAGGTGTCATTGTTGATGAAAGATACATGGTTCAGGAAACAAAGAATCTTTTTGCTCGATTAAAAATGGACGTTAATCCAAAACAAATAATGAGAACTATGTCAGTTTCACAAAGACAAATGTGTGAAATTGCAAAGGCCGTTTCTTATGATGCTAAGATTATTGTTTTGGATGAACCTACATCATCACTTACGGAAAGAGAAGTTAAAAAACTTTTCTCTATTGTTAGTGACTTACGAGCTCAAGGAATTAGCTTTGTTTATATTTCCCATAAGATGGATGAAGTCTTTGAAATATGTGATGAAGTTTCTGTTTTAAGAGATGGTGAAATGATTATGACCAAATCTACGAAAGAAACTAATATGAATGAATTAATATCAGCAATGGTTGGAAGATCATTAGACCAAAGATTTCCACCTGTTGACAATAAACCAGGCGAAATAGTCTTAGAAGTTAAAGATTTAAATACTATGTATGCGCCACTTCTTAAAGACATATCTTTTTCAGTTCGTAAAGGTGAGATTTTCGGTATTTACGGATTAGTTGGTGCAGGTAGAAGCGAATTGCTCGAGACACTATTTGGTTTGCGCACAATCAAAACTGGAAAAATTTTTTACAAAGGAAAGGAAATTAAATTTAGAAATTCAAAAGATGCCATGGATTATAACTTTGCATTCGTTACTGAAGAAAGAAAATTTAATGGTATGTTTGCAAAAGGTGATTTAATTTTTAATACGACGATTACTTCACTTTCAAAAAATATGACAGGGCCAGTTCTTGATAATAAGAAGATGAAAGACGCAACAATTAGAGAAATACATACTATGCATACAAAATGTATGGGTCCAACAGATGCGATTACTTCATTGTCAGGTGGCAACCAACAAAAAGTAATTATTGGTAAATGGCTCGAAAGAGAACCAGAGGTATTTCTACTAGATGAGCCGACAAGAGGTATTGATGTTGGCGCAAAATACGAAATTTACCAACTTATTATTAATATGGCAAAACAAGGTAAAACTTGTATTGTTGTCTCAAGTGAAATGCCTGAAATATTAGGTATTACCAATCGTATTGCGGTTATGAGCAACTATCGTCTTTCTGGAGTGGTTAATACTAAAGAGACTAACCAAGAAGAATTGTTGCGCTTAAGTGCAAAATATTTGTAATTAGGAGTGGAATATATGGAAAATACAATGCAACTTTCCCCTCTTGAACAATTTCAAAAAGAAGTTGAAAAGCGTCAAGCCGAACTAAACGATTTACGTTTAGATGGTGTTACTAAGATTGAAAACTTAAAAAATGAAATCACCAACGTAAAGAAGAATAAGCAACTTGATGCTGAGACCAAGGGAAAACTTGTTGAACAAAGTAAAAAAGAATTACTTGAAGCAAAACAAGTCAGGGACGAAAGAAAAGAAGATGTTAAAGCAAAAGTAAACGAATTTATTGCTTACATTAAAACAACTACTGATGGTTTTATTAATACTAAAAAGGAAGATAATAAAACCAAAATTGCTGAATTAAAAGCTAAATTTAATGAAGATTTAGCGAGTGAAAATGAGCGTTATAAAAAAGCTTTAGAAGAATTAAATGCGAATAAAGATGAAAATTACAGCAATAAACTAAAAGACTTAAGAGTTGAACATAGACAACTCTCAGGCGACTTAAAAGTCAACTATGCCGACAAAGTCGATAAATTAAAAGACGAACTACATCAATTGTATTTAATGAGATTTAACGCAATTGAAGCAGCTAATAATAAGCGTCTTCCAATCGTAGATGATGCTCATCAAAAAGCTGAAAACTATCTTTACGGATTTAGCTGGAGAAAATTCTTACTTAATAACGGTTTATATTTAGCGATTATTGCAATGCTAATTGTTGCTATTATTATGTACGCAGCTCAACGTGGCGGATTCTTATTAAGTTGGACAACAATTGTTCTTATTCTTAATCAAACTGCACCAAAAGTGTTCCTAGCGCTTGGTGTTGCGGGTCTAATTGTACTTGCAGGTACTGATCTTTCTATTGGTAGACTTGTTGGTCTTAGTGCAGTTTTAACTGGCATGATGGTGACCACAACTGGTGAAACTTCTGTAGAATTCTTTGGAGTATCACCAAGCTTTGTAGGAATGCCATTAGGCTTAAGAGTTGTATTTGGATTCTTGCTATCTATCGTTGCTTGCGTTGTGATAACTTCGATAGCGGGATTCTTCTCAGCAAAATTCAAAATGCATCCATTTATTTCAACCCTTGCAACTCAATTATTCACATTTGGTATGTTAGCGGGTATTACTGGTAACTCATTTACTGGTTCTCCAGATAGTGGTGTTGTTCAAGCAGTAAGTGGCGTTATGGGTTCAAGCGGAATTTCAGTAATGGTTATATATGCAATTATTGGTATTGCTGCTGTATGGTTTATTTGGAATAAAACAACTTTTGGTAAAAATATGTTTGCAGTTGGTGGTAACCCTGAAGCTGCAACTGTATCAGGTATTTCAGTATTTTGGGTAACAATGTTTGTCTTTATCTTAGCTGGTGTATTGTATGGTATCGGCGGAAGTATCTATGGTATCTATACTGGTAACGTTCGTGCACAAACTGGTCAAGGTATGGAAACTGACGCAATTGCTGCTTGTGTTGTCGGCGGTGTCTCATTCACTGGTGGTGTTGGTAAGGTAAGAGGCGTTGTCATCGGAGCATTACTTTTCCAAATGATTACAGTTATTCTTCCTTATTTAGGAATTACCGATACAAACTATCAACTTGCTATTAAAGGTGTTATTGTTCTTGCTGCTGTTGCACTCGATTGTGCTAAGTATTTAAAGAAGAAATAATTAACTTTTGCAAAGAAAAATGTAAAAAGGGAGCAAATTTTGCTCCCTTTATTGAATTAAGAATATGTCAATTTATTTGTTTTTTACTCTATTACTTTTCTGCTTGCTAGCTACTTATTTATGTTCAATACAATACATTAAATATTTAAGGAAAGAGTCAAGTCGTAAAATTCGTGACATTGATTTAATTTTAGTCTCGATACTTTTCGGCGGACCAGTACTAGTTGCTATGTGGTGTGCTTTTTCTGAAATTAGAGACGAGGATTTGATTCATAAACATCGCTTAATAATTTCAACTATTATTATTTCAATAGTTCAAATAACAATTATTGTTTTGTTATTTGTATTTAACGTAATTAAACTAGCCGAAAATCCAGAAACTACAACAGAATTATCATCTTTATTTGACTTGCTTTAGTTTATAGTTGATCAATATCATATAAGATTTTGAATAGAGCTGTTAAATTAGCAAGTCTTTTTATATGGAAAATGTAGTTAGAATTGTCTTTTTCAATTGTGTAATAAAGAAATAACGAATCATAATCGATTTCATCTTTTGATCTTGAGAAAGTGAACAATTTTTTAGAGAAAAAACTAGCACTCATTTTCTCTTTTTTCTTTGGTTCATCTTTAGATGCCTCAGTTAAACTTTCAACAATGTTGAATAAATAGTATGCGCAAGAAGAATCGATAAAAATAATATTAAAATCGTTATTTAAGATTTTATCTAGTGGTATAACTTCTTTAAAATTAGGCAATTTCTTTAGTAAATATTGAAGTTCATCAGAGGTTTTATAACCTTTTCCATAAGCAAGGGAAATTTCAGAGTCACTATTTTTTGTTGTTGCTTGATAAAGTTTTTTTGCCTCTTCGTAAAGAAGTTTTAATTCATTGTCGTTTATATTATCTGGTAAAGAAACTAAGAGATTTTTAATTGATTTTCCCTGATTTATGAATCTAAAAAGAGTTGTAGAACCATTAAAATCTGATAAAGGATTGTCGTTTGCAATCAATTGATAACGATAACTATTTAAGTCTTTTTTGGATATATTATCAACGATCTTAACATTGTCATAATTTGAGATAGTTATTAGATCCTCTTTTTTGCCTTTAATTAAGAAAGAGATATTTTGGGCTTTAGCCATATAAATTCTAATTGCTTGAGAAACAAATTGAGGATTTTTAAAACTATCGGCATCTATATATACATATTTCATAAATTTCTCCTGCAATAATTATATCTTATTAAGGAATTAAATATCGATTTTAATAATGTAAATTTCGATATTTTACTTACTTTTGAAAGGTTATAAAATATCTTTAACAGAGGAAAATAGAGATGAAAGTTGTTTTAATAAATGGCTCGCCAAGAGTGAATAGTAATGATGGTTTAGCTCTTCTAGAGATGAAAAAAATATTTGAAAAAGAAAATATTGAAGTTAAAGAATTCTCCGTTGGGACTAAAGTTGTTAGAGG
>CALVMF010000066.1 GCA_944342125.1 uncultured Bacilli bacterium
GCATCAGATAATTGTGAAGTACTTTCTTTAAATTCAATTTGTTCATTTTCTTTGCCAAGATTCATTTTATTTTTTTCCTTACAGTCTATAGTATCATATCTCATGTCACAATAAATGTCACAATAAATGTCACAATAATTTTATTATTTTTCGCCAAATATAATTCGCAATTATTTAACAAAATTAAATTAACTTTCTCATAAAAATTTAAGTTTTACAATTGTACAACTTATTAGTGAATATGACTAAAATAGGATGATTTTGTGATGGCGTGCATAGACATTTCAACAATAAGCATCACAAGAAATAATTTAAGAAATCGATTGCAAATATATTAAGAACCACAACACGTTTTTATAAATAATTCGATTTAATAAAGTTGATAAATTCAAAAAAATTCACCATTTGGAATTGAACTATTAGGAGATTTGCACTTAAAGAAAATAAAAGGAGATGAGGTAAGACTAAAACCAATTCATAGTTAAATTATTTAAATTACTGCATTTAGTTTGTCAGTTGGCGAATTTATTAATTTATATCTTAACTAACACTTTTTTACAAAGCTTTTACGTAAATTTGTTTCTATTATGATATAATTCAAAGATTTGGAGGGAAAAAAAGATGTTAGAAGTTGTTAATGTCAAAAAGGTCTATCTACCCAAAAAAGGTCAACCTGTAAATGCGCTAGACGGCGTATCTATTAAATTCCCTGAAAAAGGGTTAGTTTTTATTCTTGGTAAATCTGGCTCTGGTAAATCTACCTTATTAAATGTTTTAGGTGGATTAGACAAAATCGATTCTGGTGATATTATCATCAAAGGAAAATCAAGTAAAGATTTTTCACAAGGTGACTTTGATAGTTATCGTAATACTTATCTTGGTTTTATCTTTCAAGAATATAATATTTTAAATGAATTTAGTGTTGGCGAAAATATTAAACTTGCCATTGAACTACAAGGCAAAAAAGCAACCCCTGAAGAAATTAATAAAATTTTAGAGGAAGTTGATTTAAAAGATTATAACAAACGTAAACCAAATGAGCTATCTGGCGGGCAAAAACAAAGAGTCGCAATTGCCCGTGCTTTAGTTAAAAATCCTGAAATTATCTTAGCCGATGAACCAACCGGTGCTTTAGATAGTAAGACAGGTATTCAAGTTTTTGAAACTTTAAAGAAATTAGCTTTGGAAAAGCTAGTAATTGTTGTTTCTCATGATCGCGAATTTGCCGAATATTATGGTGATCGTGTAATTGAACTTAAAGATGGTAAAGTTATTTCTGATATCGAAAAACACAAAGAAAAAGCTTTAGTTACGGATTCTGGTCTAATAAGTATAGATAATAAATTATTTGCTTTAGAAAAAGGACATGTTTTAACAGAAAAAGATATTAAAACTATTAATGAGGCTTTGCAAAAACATGGTGCTTTTATTTCTACTGATGAATCTACTAATAAAGAATTTAAAAAAGTTGCGAAAATTGATGATAATTTAGATAGAGAAGCTTTTAAAGATACGGATGAAAGTCAAATTGTTTATCAAGACAAAACTGCTTTTAAGCCAATTAAATCATCATTACCATTTAAAAATGGCTTTAAAATTGGAGCTTCAGCCTTAAAAACTAAGCCATTTAGATTATTTTTGACAATTTTATTATCTTTTTCTGCATTTGCTATGTTTGGTATTGTTGATACTATGTCTACTTATTCAGCTGTAGGCACAGTAATCGATGGTCTAAAAGATAATACAAATAATTCTTATTTATTATCTAAAGAATCATATATAGAAAATGGCAATCATGGTTACTGGTCTCAAGATACATTTAATCAGTTTACTGATGCTGAAGTTAAAGAAATTGAAAATAAATATAATGTAATAGTTACTCCTACTTTTGCTAAACCTTATTCTAATAATAGTCTTAATAATCAACTTATAAATTCACCAACTAACAATTTTATAATGGCTAGTTATTATAGCGAAGCTTATGTAAGTAGCTCTACTTTAAATGAAATGGGTTATTCATTATTAGCCGGCAAACTTCCTGAAAAAGATAACGAAGTTGCGATTGGTGATTACATTTATTGGTTATTTAAAGAATATGGTTATAGTTATTTATATTATGGTCAAGAAGAGAATCAAAATCAAAGTATTAAAGTTGAACCTGAACAAGTAACACCTGAAAATATAATTGGCAAATATTTACAAAAAGATAGTTATAGTTCTAATCAAGAAGATGATTTTGTAATTACTGGTATTATTAATACTGGTTTAGATATGACAAGTTTTGATGAACTATTAGATACTCAATATGACCAAATTTATAATGATTCAACAATTAAAAATTTAAATTATAAATATACAAACGAGGTCGTAAATAACTATCCTTCTTTAGTATATGTTACTAAAAACTATTTTGATTCATTATCAAAAGGTAATGGACTTATTAACAATGAAACAACTAAAGAAGGCACCAACATTCAAATAGAATTACATGATGAAAACATGAATAATAATATCAGTACAAGCAGTCTTATTAATCAAGCTAACGCATTAAAAAATGGCGCTACTATAACTTATTTTGATAGTAATAAAACAAATTTAGGTAATAATGAAATATTAATCGATTACAATAATTTGGCAAACTTCTTTTACAATTCAAATATAATAGTTTCGCCAGAAGATATGCCTAAAAGTTATAGTTGGAGTGTTAATTATCAAGAAGATAATAATTTTTATATTCAAATTGACATAACTGAGAAAAATGAAGAAGATATACCATTAGGTGAGGCATTAAATTATATAGGCACAGATATTAATACTGTTTTTGAATATTGTTTAGAAAACTTGCCTAAAGATAAAGAATTTGAAACTTTCGCTTATGAATATTATAGTCAAAAAGAAGATTTATGGGATAATAATGGAAATCTTATTAAAACAACTTATAAAAAGCCAAACACATTAAGCAAAAATGCTTTAGCTTATGCATATGCTGCTTTATTAACAGAAACATCTTGTCTATATTATGACATGTTTGAATATGATTTATATGAAGAAAACGCCATTTGTAAATATTCCCAACCTACAATTGATAAAATTGGTGATTATGTTAAAAATAAATATTATGGCCAAGATGATAACGAACCATTTAATGATGTAAATGGTAATGATGTCACTAATTTAATTAAACAAGATTTAATAAGTAAATATGTTAATGAATTTACTCTTTATGGGGTTATAAATGTTTTCAATTATAATCTTAATGATGGTGATTATATAGAAAATGATAGTGAATATAAGATAGTTGGTTATTATACTCAATCTGCAGATAAGTATGAAAATTATATTATTATTAACGATAATTTATATAATGATTATACTAAATATTTAACTGATGGCTATAATTTCCTTTTAATAAACACTAAGGGTAATGAGGAAAGCCTAAGATTATTAATTGAAGAAAATTACAATTTAACTGGCACTTCTCACTATGTATTAACTAATAGTGTTTCTGATTCTATTGAAATGTTTAATAGTTTAGTTTCTAATTTAACTGATATTTTATTATATGTTGGTATTGGCTTTGCCGTCTTTGCTGCTTTGCTATTAATGAATTTCATTTCTATTTCTATTACCAATAAGAAACAAGAAATCGGTATTTTAAGAGCGGTAGGTGCGAAAGCATCTGATGTGTTTAAAATATTCTTCTCAGAAGCATTTATCATTGCCTTTATTAACTTCATATTAGCTTTAATAGCTACAATGGTTGCTTCTTACTTTATTAATAATGAATTAGTTGAAGCTTTAGGTTCATTAGGAACATTCTTCAGCTTCGGCATTAGACAAATAATACTTCTTCTTGGTTTATCTATTTTAGTTGCCATTGTCGCATCATTCTTACCAGTTTACTTAATTGCTAAGAAAAAACCAGTAGAAACAATTAGAAGCGCAATATAATATAAAAAAGAATTAATGTTTTGGAGCATTAATTCTTTTTTTATATGTCAATATTCTCCAAGTTCAATAATTTTCTTTTTAAAGCTACTCCTATTTTATAACCGCCTATCTTGCCACTACTATAAATAACCCTATGGCAAGGTATCATTATAAGAATACTATTTTTACCTATTATATTAGATACATAGCGATGGCTAATTTTCGTAAGTTTTAGCTCTTATTTTACTGCTTATTAATTTTAAAATCTAAGTATCAATCACGAATTAATTTTGTACAAAATTAGGCGTGATTGACAGCGAGAAATAATTTTCATGGTTGGGATAATTGGGGACTTGAAATCCCGGATCATAAAGTTGAAATTCCGACTTATGAAGAACTAAATAAATAATACAAATTCTGAAATATAAGGGCATTGATGTTTAATTCATTGATGCTTTTTTTATACAAAATTATCTTAATGACTTAATGGGGGCGTCATTTATCTAGTAGAGGTGTCGTTTTTCTAGTAGAGAAACGTTTATCTAGTAGGCTTTCGTTTTTCTAGTAGAACCAAATTTTAAAAATCGTCAGTTCGAACCAATTTATATCTACTAGCAAAACGTTTGAAATGAAAAAAAGCCCGATTTCTCGAGCAAATATTGTTCATTTTGAGACCCTTGCTTTGTATCAAAATGTTAGTTATAAGCTGCCTACATACTACGCTTTTGATACATTGCACACCCTTACAACGGCAACAACGGCAACTTTTAGGTTAAACTATTAATCAATATTTTAATCTATGATTTCCCAATGACCACCTTTATCAGGGCCAACACGTTTAATTTTATTTGATTTTTTAATAATTCTAGAAATTGTGATACGCGACTTATTACATAACTTAGCTAAAGCTTCTTGTGATACGTATGGATTTGATTTAATTGCTGAAATAATCGTTTTTTCTGTATCATTTTCTGTATCATTTTCTGTATCATGTTCTGCACCAACATCAGTGACATGCATAGAGGCCATCACTTCTGCATCATATGGTATAGAAACATTTATATAATTTTCTTCAATATCAAATACATTCTTATCATAGTGTTTTAAAACTTCAGGCACTCCATAACCCGTTTGTTCGACATATTTTAAGTCAGATAAAACTCTCTTCAGTTCTTTATTTCGAGGAGTACTTATTCCTTTTCTAGATTAAAATTAAATATTGCTTCATCAAAATCAGTAATGAGTTCGCCTTTTTTAAATGTCTCTATGAAGATATAAAACTTATTAATTTTTAGCCTGATTTCGTTCTTTTTAGTAATAAGTGAATTAAGTTCCTCTTCTTTGTTTTTATAAATATCTTCAAGTTCTGCATACTTTTTTCACCAAATCCACATATCTTGTTGAGCCTAAGTATTCATTTTGACAAGAAGATTGAAATTCATTAGCCATATCTTTTTTTATTTCGATGACACTTCTTCATAAATGATATATGGATTTGCCTTTATCTATTGAATTACAACTTTCTTCATATCATTTTCGGTAGCTTCTAGGTGCTCACTTAGGTGTTGATCGCCATCCAACGTAGATATCACTTCCAAATCGTAAGGTAAAGTAACTAAAGTAAAACTGTTAGTAATTCTAAAGGCTTCTTTTCCATGCTCGCAAATAATTTGTGGTATGCCATAGCCCAATTTTGCAATTTTAAGAATGATTATAGAAGAAAAAGAATTCTTTTTATCTAAGGGTATTCCCTTTGTTTTCTCCTACTTTCGTATCTGTTTTCATCAGTTCAACAATAATGTTAGTTAAATTCGTTAAAAGAACTGCATCATTTAAAAAAGGAAATTTAATTTTTCTAAAAACGGCTCTAAATTTTGCTAATTTATAAAATATTGGGGTTTACTTTGCAGTTACATTTGGCTTTCAAATATGAAATATTATAATTCATCCATCAACAAGAAATCTTCAAGTCTAATATGTCGTACCGTAGATGTTGAATAATCTATTGCATCATTTGTTATTAATATTTTTTGATTGCTATTATCCAAATTAGAAAA
>CALVMF010000067.1 GCA_944342125.1 uncultured Bacilli bacterium
AAGTTTTTAAAAGAATAATCTTGAATCTTTTGATATTGTTCTTTTCGGATTTCATAGCCAAATCCACGACAAGCAATAGCGCTAAACTTAGCGCTTCCTACACCTAAAAAGAAAGAAAAAACAGATATTAAAATCATTATTCCGCCAATTAAGAGAACATAATTAATATCCATGGTGTAAGTTACATTATCGGTTGTGCTGATTCCATTTTTAATGAGTACATTCATTAAAAATGGCAAGGTAACTTCACAAATACATTCAATAACAACACATAATATCGCCAATATAAATTCTTTTTTATATGGCTTCATAAACTTTGAAAACTTCTTAATCATAGGCAATTATTCTAATCCTTGAACTTTAGCTCTGCAATAGCGATTTTGAAATTTTTAGAGCTCTTTTCTATATGGAAATATTGTAGCAAAAATTATAAAATAATAAAGATTGAAAAAGGAGAAATAAGATGTCAAAAACATATCAATTAGTACTTATTAGACATGGCGAATCTGAGTGGAATAAATTAAATTTATTTACTGGATGGACCGATGTTGAATTAAGTGAAAAAGGTGTAGAAGAAGCTAAACTTGGTGGACAATTACTTAAAAAAGAAGGCTTCCACTTTGATGTTGCTTACACTTCATATTTAAAAAGAGCCATTCACACATTAAATTTTGTTTTAGGTGAAATGGGTGAAGAATTTATTCCAGTTCACAAGACTTGGAGACTTAATGAAAGACATTATGGCGCTCTTCAAGGCTTAAATAAATCTGAAACCGCTGAAAAATATGGTGAAGATCAAGTCAAAATTTGGAGAAGAAGCTACGATATTCAACCTCCAGCATTAAAGGTCGATGATCCTAGAAACCCAGCCAACCAAGAAACATATAGAGGTGTATCGGTTGATGATTTACCTTTAACTGAATGTTTAAAAGATACAGTTGCTAGAGTTTTACCATATTGGGAATGCGAAATTAAACCAGCAATTGTAAGTGGAAAAAGAGTTATCATCGCTGCTCATGGCAACAGCTTAAGAGCTCTAGTCAAATATCTTGATAAAATCAGCGATGATGATATCGTTGCAGTCAATATTCCAACTGGCGTTCCACTAGTTTATGAATTTGATGATCATTTCAATGTTCTTTCAAAAAGATATCTTGGCGATCAAGCTAAAGTTGAAGCTGCAATGAAAGCAGTTGCTAACCAAGGAAAAGCAAAATAATTTTATGGCAATTAGCGATATTGTCATCATAGCTCTTATTGTTTTAAGTGCATTATCAGGCCTTTTCTCTGGTTTTGTTAAAAAAACTAGCGGATTAATTTGCGTTTGCGGAACTGCTTTAATTACATTTTATTTAGGTGGAACTGTTGCCAATTTATTATCGACAAAAGTTACTCCTATTGTTGAATGGCTAGCAGAAAATGAGTGGGGTTCTTTTCTTGTTTTAGTTCTTTCTTATGTTGGAACAGTAATTGTTTCCTTCATTCTTCTAAGAATCATTATGAAGATTTTAGAAAGTATAGTTAATGCTTTAGGTATAGTTGGTTCAGCTATCAACAAAATCTTAGGATTAGCAGCAGGAATCTGTGTTGGATTTGTTTTAGCCGATGTTTATGTTTGGGGCTTATATGGATTGAGTTTAGTTTCACCAGACATTGCTACCTGGGTAATTGAAGATGCTAAGTTAGCTCTTGATGGCGTTAACTCATTTACTCAAGCTATAATGAACTTCAACTTAGGAACAATTAACGCAACATTTCCGCTTTAATTAGTAAAAAAACGAAATTGTATTTAAAAAGCGAGTCAATATGGCTCGCTTTTTTCATTTGTTAAGTTTTAAGTGCTTATTTAAACATAAAAACTTGATAGAAAAAGATTATTGCGTGTAGCTCATTTAGATTATTTTCTTGTTTAATACACCAGATTTGAGATACCTATTTACAAGTCTAACCGCAAAATATAGAAAAATAAATTTTTTGCGGTTAGATTTATATTTTGTGTTTAACCTTGAGCTAGCGTAAATTTCTTTGCATGCACAAAAATTTTTAAAAATAGTGAACTTTTGCGGGTTTTTAGTTAGAAATATCAGCAAAAGCGCAATGAGTTATCTCTTCTAAATCAGACAATTTTAACTTAATCTGAAGCCCAACACGACCTCCACTAAGATAAATTTTCTCATAATTTAAAGCGCTTGAATCAAGTGTTACTTTATAATCTTTAATCATTCCAATTGGTGAACAGCCACCATGAATATAACCAGTTACTTTTAAAAGATTTTTAAAAGGAATCATTTCAAGATTTTTTTCATTAACTGAGGAAGCTGCTTTTTTAAGATTTAATTCTTTATTCACGGGAACTAAAAAGACATAATAGTTTTTAGATTTAGCTTGAGTGACTAAAGTTTTGAAGCAATGAGAAGGCTCCTCATTTAATAATTTTGCAATATCTTCACCAGTTAACTTTTGATCTGGGGTATATTCAAAAGATTCATACTCGATTTTATGAAGATCGAGTAATCTCATTGCGTTTGTTTTCATAACTTAAAGTTTTAGATTTTTAGGATCGACAAGAAGAGCTTTGCTATCGATTTCTTCTTTAATCATCTTGATAAAGTCGTCTAAAGAAACATTAATTTGTTTTTCGGTACCGTATTTACGATATGTAACATTTCCTGTTTCAACTTCCTTGTCGCCGATAACTAAAATATAAGGAATCTTTTTGATGACAGAATTTCTTAAACGATAACCAAGTTTTTCTTCGCTATCATCGATTTCAACTCTAAATCCATTTTCTTTTAATTTTGAAACGAGTTCGTTAGCAAATTTTCCATGAACTTGTGAGTTAACTGGAAGAACTTTAATTTGAACTGGAGCACACCAAATAGGGAAAGCACCTGCAAAATGTTCAGTAATTATGCCAATAAATCTTTCAAATGAGCCAAGAATTGCTCTATGAAGCATTATTGGTCTTTCTTTTTCACCCTTTGAATTGATATAAGTGCAGTCAAATCTTTCAGGCAAATTCATATCTAGTTGAATTGTTCCACATTGCCAGATTCTTCCCATGCAATCTTTGAGTTTGAAGTCAAGTTTTGGACCATAGAAAGCACCATCACCAGGATTGATCTTAAAATCGTGGCCACTTGCTTTACAAGCATCAGCTAAAATAGCTTCGCTTTCTGCCCAAATTTCATCATCTCCAATATAATCTTTTTCAGGTTTAGTAGATAAAACAATCGAATAATCAAGACCAAAAACAGAATAAATCTTGTCGTAAAGTCCAAGAAGAGTTTCAATTTCACCCTTTAATTGTTCACGGGTGCAGAAAATATGGGCATCATCTTGAGTAAAGCATCTAACTCTAAATAAACCATTTAAAGCTCCGCTAGCTTCATGTCTATGAACAAGACCGAGTTCGCCAAGTCTTAATGGTAAATCGTGATAGGAGTGGAGTTCGCTGTTATATACCAAAATTGCACCAGGGCAATTCATAGGTTTAATTGCAAAATCTCTTTCATCAATTTTAGTGGTATACATGTTTTCTTTATAGTGATCCCAATGACCGCTAGTAAGCCATAACTCTTTCGAAAGTATGATAGGGGTTTTGATGAGTTTATAGTTATATTCATCATGAATTTTATACCACCAATTCTCGATTTGTCTTCTTAACATTAAGCCATTTGGTAAAAAGAATGGGAAGCCAGGACCATATTCACTCATCATAAATAAGCCAAGCTCTTTACCAATTTTACGATGGTCTCTTTTTTTAGCTTCTTCTTTGAGTTGCTCTCTTCTTTCTAATTCTTCTTTTGAGAAGCAAGCAATACCATAGATTCTGGTTAGTTGTTTATTTTTAGAATCACCTCTCCAATAAGCACCTGCAATAGTATCTAATTTGAAGAATTTGACAAATGAAGTAGAAGGGACATGTGGACCTAAACAAAGATCAAGATAACTTCCTTGTTTATAGACACTGATTTCTTCATTTGGATCTAATTCCTTGATTAATTCTTCTTTATATTCATCATCTTTAAATAATTCAAGAGCTTTTTCTTTTGAAACATCTTCCCTAATAATGTATTCGTTTTTCTTAGAGAGCTCTTTCATTTTTGATTCAATCTTTTTTAAATCTTCTTCTTTAAGAACGTAGCCATTTAAATCAACATCATAATAAAAACCATCTTCAATAGCTGGTCCAACACCAAATTTAGCTCCTTTAAAAAGTAAAGAAATAGCTTCAGCCATTAAGTGAGCTGCCGAATGGTTTAAGATGTGAAATGCTTCAGGACTTTCTTTTGTGATAAGCTCAAAAGCACCATCGCCACTAATTGGTCGATATAAATCGTATAATTTATCGTTCAATTTATAAGCAATTGAATTTTTAGCAAGCGACTCAGCAATACTTAAAGCAACATCGTGTCCGTTTTTGCCATTTTCAACTTCGATTTTTTTACCATCTTTTAAGATTAATTCCATTGTTTTACTCCTTTAAACAAAAAAGTCCTTAGCTATGCTAAGGACGAATTTTTTCGTGGTACCACCTTACTTATGAAAGGAAATTCCCTTCATCACTCATTATCGATTTGTTTCGTAAATCAACGTTAAGTTTCCTTAATTGCTCCAAAGTGGTTTTGTTATCTTTCTTTTAGAAGCTTTCACCTATTTGCTTCATTCTCTTATAAAAGAAGTGAATAACAACATGTCTTTTTCAACGCAAGAAAATAATAAACCTTTGTAATTTTTTTGTAAACTACAATAAATCTCTTTCTTGAGGAATAGTAACAATCCTCATGAAGTTGGTTCTGCCGCTTCCTGTAGGAGTTCCGCCAGAAATTAAGATTTGATCTCCTGGTTTACAACCAAATCTTTTTGCATGAACTATAGCGACAACTTCCATATCTTCGATAAATTCTGGCATTCTTTTTGTCTTAAGTAAGACAGAATTTACACCCCAATAAAGTGCGTTTTGTCTAACGGTTGTAAGTTTATTAGAGATTGAAAGGATTGGGCAGCATGGTCTAGCTTTCGAAATTCTTCTAGAAGATCTGCCAGAATCAGTATAAGAAACGATTAATTTTGCGCCAATTAATTGAGCAGTGTTACAAATTGCATTAGCGATAGCATCGTTATTGTCTTTGTTTGATGTATCGTAAGCTTCTTTTGCAAATCTTTCATAGTCTAAAGTTTTTTCCATGGTGTGAGCGATTTTACTTTGCATTAAAACGCTTTCAGCTGGATAATCGCCACTTGCTGATTCTCCAGATAACATAACGCAATCAGTTGATTCAGCAATAGCAGTAGCAACATCACTTACTTCAGCTCTTGTAGGGATTGGTGATTTCATCATCGAATCAAGCATTTGAGTAGCAGTGATGACTGGTTTTCCTTTGATTCTACATAAATCGATTAATTTCTTTTGAACAATAGGGACTTCCTCTTCAGGAATTTCAAGTCCTAAATCACCTCTTGCAACCATAATTCCATCGCTAGCATTGACGATTTCTTCAAGGCAATCCATCGCTTGATAGTTTTCGATTTTAGAGATAACTTTAATTTCTGGATGACCATGAGCGACTAAAATATCTTTAATTGCTTGAACATCTTCTGGTCCGCGGACAAACGACGCACTGATAAAATCAACTCCATTCTCACAGCCCCAAATCAAATCTTCTTTATCTTTTTTAGAGATAAATTCAAGAGAATTTAACTTTGCGCCAAGACAATTAACACCTTTTTTAGAGCCAATTGTATGGGTATTTAAAGCTTTTGTAATGATTTCACGATTTTTTTCATCTTTTCCAGTGACGAGAAGATCTAATTTACCATCATCGATTTTAATATGAGCGCCAACATCGACGTCATCATATAATTTTTCAAAAGTGACTGAAATTTTTTCTGGAGTGCCAAGAACTTTTGTCATCGAAAC
>CALVMF010000068.1 GCA_944342125.1 uncultured Bacilli bacterium
GCACAAGAAGTTGAGCCAAGTAGAGATAATAAGCAAGTACAAGTAAGTAAAAATTTCTTAAATCTTTTATTTTTCATAATCTTAATACCTCACTATAAGTTTTCTTTTAAGCTTAAATATTCAGGTTGCTCGTTAAATAGATATGGGGTTTCACTTCCAACGACTCCATTTGTATAAAAATTAAATGGTTCAAATCCAGCTGCAAAAAGGACGCATTTAGATAAAACTGCGTTAACTGACCCACTCATTCCACCTGAAATATCGATATAACTATCTAGTTTTTCTAGTAAATTTACTTCAATTTTTTGACCCATAATCGAACCATTTAAACTGTCGTTTTCAATAGTCAAATTAGAGTAATTTTTGCCTCCTCCATAATAAGCAACAATTGAATTAATATAATCATTTCCATCGTTTTTATAGATGTAGCCAAGTGAATTAGCCATATCCCTTAAAATAGGTTTAATTGGGAAAAATTGGTCGATAGAAACTTTAATCTCTTCACCGTCTCCAACATCAACATTTCCTAAAGCTGAAGAAATATTTTCATCAATTAAGGTAGAAACATCGATATCATCGACATTTTTCCAATCGTAAAATTTTGTGCCGCCTCTTAAAACGATATTAACTGGTTTAGAAGTTCCACCAATTTTATTAGGAAGTGGACTATTAAACATACCACCAACTACAGTACTAACAGTGCTACTTAATCCATTATATAGATAAGGTCCATTAAAGCTTGTTTCAAAAGCGATTGAGAAAATACCACTATCATCAAAAGAACAATCATCGACATAAATTGTTGAAGCATAGTTAATACTTCCATCGCTATTAACTATTCCACTTGTATTGTTTAAACTTTCTTGGATAGATTTTAAAGCACTATATAATTCAGCCTTACTAACAGATACTTCGCCTTCTGAAAGACCAAGATATTGTTCAAGAATTGTATTAGCGCTTGCTGGATTTGAATTTTCTTTATCGAGGAACTCTTTAAGGCTAGTTTTTAAATTATTTCCCGCAAAAGTTAAATTAATTTCTTTTTCTTCATCTGGAGATAACACCTCATTACTTCCAACCATCAAATTGAATTCGCCACTTCTTCTTAAAATTGAATTTTTTAGTTGAAGGTTATTTGCATCAAATGCTCTAACAAGATTTTTACCTAAAAGGATCTCTGAATTTTTAATGGTGTTATTATTTCCATTTACTTCGATAACTGTTCCGATATAGGCATAGTTTCTTTTATTAGAATTATCGTCGATATTTTGAACGCGTAAACCATTAAGGGTTATATTATTTCCGTCAAGCATCATCCCAGCATTATCTTGGCCGAAAGCTTTAACTATAATTTCGCTTGGTCCTAAAGAAGGGTCGCCAATTGTGACGTAAGAAAGAGGTCCTTTAAATAAATCTTTTTCCCCAGGAATTAGTTTTCCATTTTGCCCTTTAGACACACTGCCGTTTGTTGGGAAACAAAGGTTATTCATATTGATATTGAAGCCATTTCCATAGAAATCTTTTTGAACTCTAATTCCTATCTTAATATTGGTAGAAACTTGCTTATCAGGATTTGCTTCATTCCAAGCATCTAAGAACTTATGATTATAGGTAGTTTCCATTTCATATAGTTCGTTTTCAAAATTAAATTCGCCTGTTTCAGTATCATAATTTCCAAATAGTTCAATGTTTTTAGCGGATTCTTTTTTCTTTAAAGGTAAATTAGGAATCCATTTATAAGCAGCTTGATTAGAGCCAGGTTCAATTTCTTCATTCACTCCTTCGTAGACATCTTTTAAACTGCCTAAACTTTTTTGCATAACACTAATTTCACCGCTTGTTGAATAATTAGTTGTTAATAATAAGTCATTATAATCGTAAATATTGACGCCACCAGGAACGATAGAAAAATTAAATGTGCCTGTGTAGTAGCTTTTTTCGGCACTAGCTAAAGTTAAACTAGCTGTTGTTTCATTAGCGTTTTCGATTGTTATAATTTTTGTTGTTTTATCAAAAGAAATATTATCAGAATGAGAAACAACTGTGACGTTTTGACTCGTTATATCATCACCAAGTACTTGAATATTTAAAGGGATTTCAGCTTTTTCTTTTACGATACCATCCATTTTTAAAGATGAAGAATCGCTAGCGTCAAATTCACCATAATATCTTAAATCTTCAATCTGTTGACCAGATCCGCCATCAATAGGATTAATAATAACAGTTCCATTTTCATAAACGACAATATGTAAAGTTTTGCTATAGCTTCCTTTTTCGTTAGCACAAACTATCGTTGCTTCGCCTTCTTTTAAAGTGTAAAGATAGTAGCTCCCATCTTCACCTTTTTTAATTTCGACAACATCTTCTCCTTCTAAAACATACCAAACTAAATCGTTGCCAGGAGCAAGAATTAAAGATTCACTATCAAAAACAGGTTCGGCTTCAAGTTTATATGGTTTTGTTCCGGTTTTATCTAATTTAAAGCCTTCCGTTCCATCATTATAAGCCCAAGTAATTCCACTTATATCGCTAGCGACCGTGATATTAAGTAAAACCACGCTAACAAAAGAAATTAATCCAATAATAAAAGGAATAATTAATAAGACGATAAGAGTTTTCTTTTTCATATTAATTAACCTCCATTAAATTAAATAATCTTCTAATTCGCGTATTAATTTTAATAAATAAAGGAGCAAGTAACCCTCCAGTTATTAAAATCTCTAAGATATAGATTAAAGCAACTGGGCAAGAGACAAAACTGAAAAGGAAATGTAAAACCAAGATAAATAAAGGATAAACGATAGAAATTAAACTTGTAAGATAAGAGAGCTTATATTTAATATTGGAGTTTTTATCATGCATATCAACTAAAATACCAAATACGTTTGTAAAAACGATTAAAGCTAGACCTAAGAGTAAGCTAACTAAGAAAATGTACCAGTTTATGGTGCTAGTTGAAATTAAAACAATTTCACTGATTAATAAAGATGCGCTTGATAAAGAAATAGGAGCGATGAGTTTAATCGCCATCTGTTTAAATGGATCGATAGGAAGATATTTTACAATTTGAATCGCTTTTTCTTCGCGCGATACACTTAATGATGCATTAGCGTTAATGACCGAGATAAACACAAGAATAAGCGCAAGATTAAGTCCATTAATAAGTTCAGGGAAATAAACCGCATATATTCTTAAATTATCGTAGATAATTGAATTGAGCGAATTAATAACGACAAAGGATAAAAATGGCATCATGATAAGTAAGCCAGTATAAGAAAAGATGTACGAATTATCTTTAAATAGCATGACGAATTCTTTTTTAATTAAGGCTTTAGATACCGAAAGGACCTTAATTTCTTTTTGTTTTTTTCTTGCGCTTGAAGTTTTATAGTAATCAAGTTTATTCATTTTGTTATAAAAATAGCTTGATAAATTGATTCCAATTATAAAGAAAACAACGAGCATTCCTAGATAAATTGAGACCGCACTAAGTGCGTTGCCTCCATTTACTATAACATCTAAAATATTAGAAATTGGGACAAGGAAAACGGAAATATTATGAAGTCCATTAACAAAGTCGCTAGAAAAAACTCCACCAAAGGAAGAATCATTTAAAGCGGTTAAAAAGAGGTCAAGCACATATTTATAAGCAAAGCAAAGTAAAATAACGACCATACTAGCTAAAACAAATTGAGCAATATCGTATTTTTTTAAGAAGTTATATAGATATTCAAAAGGCACAACAAAAGTTAAAGAAATCGACGTTGTAATAAGCGACATCATGAGCGGATAAACAAGCGAAAAAACATAAAAATAAGGAACTAGTTCTCGTGTGGCTCCAAAACATATTAAAAGTGGAGTCGAGATACAAAGATTAAGTAAAACCTGCTCAAAAAATAGATAGAAAAGCTTTGAAAAGATGATTTCTCCGCTTGAAATAGGAAGAGGGAGTAAAATCGAAGAATCCTTTTTATCAAATAAAAGTTTACGTAAAACAAATAGTGAATTAACAATTGATACGATAAACATGATAAAAAGGAAAAGAATCAAAAAGTCGAAGATTCCATAGCTAGAATATTCATCAATCTTCTCATTAAGCGCTAAAAAGATAAAGCATTCAAGCGCGATAAAAAGTCCGATAAATATCGTTTTTATCGCCCGCAATAGATACTTTTGCCATTTATATTTATAGCTAGAAGTATCGTGAAGTAATGTTTCTTTTCTAACTAGATCAAATACCATAAACTTCTACTCTTCTTCTCTATAAATCTTAAAGAAAATCTTGGAAAGATCTCTTCTTTTAAGTGGCTCTTTCTTAAAATCAAGAAGTGTTTCAATTTTACCATCATTAATAATTGCGACTCGGTCACAAACTTTTGAAACGAGTTCAATGTTGTGAGAGGTAATAAATACGGTTCTACCATGAACTGCAAATTCTTTGATCATGCGAAGTAAAACTTCATAAACCATGATGTCAAGACCAACCGTAGGTTCATCTAAAATCCAAACCTTAGGGTTATGAATTAAAGAAGCCATTAAGCAAACTTTTTGCTTCATACCGTGAGAATATTCGCGGATTTTACGGTCCATGTCTTTAGGTGACATACCAAACTTTTTAATTAAAAAGTTGTAGTTATTGTTAAAAGAAGATTGAATCATTCCATAACTTGAAGCGACAAATTGAAGATATTCGTTTCCACTCATCATCTCATAAGTTACAGGCTCACTTGGTACATATCCGATAAGATTTTTAGCTTTTAAAGGATCTTTTTTATTGTCAGTATCAAGAATTAAAATCTCTCCACTATCGTAATCTTTTAAACCAACTATACAATCGATAGTCGTTGATTTACCAATGCCGTTTTTTCCAATAAAGCCATACACTTCGCCTTTTTTGACGTTAACATTTAAGCCTTTTAAGACATCCTTTTTGCCATACGATTTATATAAATCCTTAATTTGAATAGCGTATTCGATTTGTTTAACTTCAGGAAGCTCTTCGTTAATGTCAAAGATGGTCTCTTCTTGATTTATTTTATTTTCATTTAAGTTTTTTTCTTCCATTACTAGATCCTCCTTAAGTTTTTAACCCGTAGTACTTCGCCATTTAAGGTCTTATTCATCGAATATTTAGCTCCGCACTCTTTACAAGTATAGTTATACCCATCAAAAGTGATATTTACTTCCCCACACACTGGGCATTTGGCTTTAAATAAGTCTAGGTCACAATCAAATAAAAGCGTTAAAGAAGCAAAGAATGTTTCTAGTAACTCATCGTGATTGTTTTTATAGTAAGAGAGGGTAATTGCGTTAACAAATTTACCAACTAGATTATTCATCACGAAAAGATAAACATTGTTTGCCTCTTTCCCTTTTAAAACAAAATCTAGGCTTTTTGCGGAGTTTTCTGTTAAATCAAAGCTAGTTAATATGTAGGCGTGAGATATATTTTCTTCGTTAACATGAGTCTTTAAACTGCGCGAAGAATTAACAAGCTTAATATCGACATAAAACCCTAAATCACTAGTGTCTTCTTTAAATTCGTAGATAAACATCCCTTTTTTAAAGGCGATTGGATTAAAGCGAATTCTTTTGTTTTCATCTAGCGATATATCGCTAGCATTAACCACGCTTGCTTTAGTTAATTTAATCTTAGAGAAATATTTAAAGAAAGAAAGGACGACGTAATTATAATAATAGACATCAAAATTAGTGTTATCGATTTCGCTAGTTTGATAGTTTTCTTTATAGTAACGATAGCAATATGAATATAAAGGATTATGAAGCAAAACGTTAGTTGGCACGACCATTTTTGGA